>JABDPB010000068.1 GCA_013042995.1 Ignavibacteriaceae bacterium
GATACCCGCGGGGTGAAATTATCAGACGAATGGTAGAACCTTCCCCCGATGTAACGCGTTTAACAGATAGATTAATTAAAGATGGTCTGGTTGAACGATATAATTCTGATGAAGATAGAAGGCTTTCACTTGCACGCATCACAAAAAAAGGGATTAACCTATTAAAAAAGATCAATCCCGAAGTTGATAAATTTATTTCTGATTACTCTTCCAATTTAAATAAAAAAGAAAAAGAAACGCTCTCTTCACTTTGCGAACAGCTATACGCAAGCGAAGTGGAGAACTGATCACTTATTCTTTTCAGCAATCAAATTAAGCGCACTTCCAGCTTTGAACCATTTGATCTGAGTTTCATTCATTGTGTGATTCAGCATCACTTCATCCTTACTTCCATCGCTGTGCTTAACAATCATTTTAAGCGGTGTGTCTGGTTTTAGTTCTGTAACCAATAACTCTATTTTATCATCTTCTTTTATTTTGTTGTAATCATCCGGATTGGTAAAAGTAAGTGGAAGCATTCCCTGCTTCTTTAAATTCGTTTCGTGAATGCGGGCAAAGCTTTTTACAATTATTGCTTTACCGCCCAAGAATCTCGGCTCCATTGCAGCGTGCTCTCGCGACGACCCTTCACCGTAATTTTCATCACCAATTACAACCCAGCCAATGCCCTTTGCTTTGTATTCGCGTGCTACTTCCTGAACTTGTTTTGTTTCACCAGTAAAAATATTTTTTGCTTTTCCTGCATCGTCAGTGAAGTAATTTATTGCGCCGAGAAACATGTTGTTAGAAATATTATCCAAATGACCTCTGAATCTTAACCAAGGACCAGCCATTGAAATATGATCGGTAGTGCATTTGCCTTTTGCTTTTAGAAGTACAGGCAGATCATTATAATCTTTTCCATCCCATTTTTCGAAAGGACTTAGAAGCTGCAATCTTTCACTTTCAGGATTAACTTTAATTTCTACTGATAAACCATCTTTTGCGGGTGCGATGAAACCACTGCTGCCTTCATCAAAACCTCTTGGCGGAAGTTCTTCTCCAGATGGCGGATCTAATTTTATTTTTTCTCCTTTTTCATTTTCAATTTTATCTGTAATTGGATTAAATGATAAGCTGCCTGCTAGTGCAAGTGCGGTTGTAAGTTCCGGCGATGCAACAAATGCAAGTGTCTCGGGATTACCGTCATTTCGTTTTGCAAAATTCCTGTTAAACGAAGTTACGATTGTATTTTTTTCACCGGTTTTTATATCCATTCTTTTCCACATTCCAATGCATGGTCCACAAGCGTTTGCAAGAATAAGTCCTCCTATATCTGATAGTAATTTTAACTGACCATCTCGTTCAATTGTAGCACGAACTTGTTCGGAACCTGGAGTAATTGTGAATTGCGATTTTGTTTTTAATCCTTTTGAAAGTGCCTGCTTTGCTATGCTTGCAGAGCGGTCAATATCTTCATAGCTGGAATTTGTGCAACTTCCAATTAGTGCAACAGAAATTTTATCAGGATAGTTTTCCTGCTTAACTGCTTCTTTCATTTTTGAAACAGGCCATGCTTTATCAGGTGTAAAGGGTCCATTTAAATGCGGTTCGAGTTCGCTTAAATTAATTTCAATTACCTGGTCATAATACTTTTCAGGATTTTCAAACACTTCATCATCAGCTTTTAGCTCATGAGCTAAACCTTCAGCTAGTGCTGCAACATCTGCACGTTTTGTAATTCTTAAATAGGAAGACATTTTTTCATCAAAAGGGAAAACTGAAGTTGTTGCTCCGATTTCTGCGCCCATATTGCAAATGGTTCCTTTGCCGGTACAAGAAATTGATGAAGTGCCCTCTCCAAAATATTCTACTATTGCACCGGTTCCACCTTTTACAGATAAAATTCCTGCCAGTTTTAAAATTACATCCTTTGCTGAAGTCCAGCCGTTCATCTGTCCGGTTAATTTAACACCGATAAATTTAGGCCATTTTAATTCCCAAGGCATTCCAGCCATAACATCAACTGCATCTGCACCACCAACACCAATAGCAATCATGCCCAATCCGCCGGCATTTGGAGTGTGTGAATCTGTTCCGATCATCATTCCACCTGGAAAGGCATAATTTTCTAAAACAACCTGGTGAATAATCCCGGCACCGGGTTTCCAAAAACCTATCCCGTATTTTCGGGAAATACTTTCCAAAAAATCGAACACTTCTTTATTTTCTTCATTCGCTCTTAATAGATCATCTTTTGCACCAACCTGTGCTTGAATTAAATGATCGCAATGAACTGTGGCTGGAACTGCACTTTCTTTTCTTCCTGCAGACATAAACTGAAGTAGTGCCATCTGAGCTGTTGCATCCTGCATAGCAACTCTGTCTGGTGAGAGTTCCGCATAGTCAACTCCGCCTTTAAGCTCTTTGGCTGGATTTTCATACAAATGTGAAAGAAGAATTTTTTCCGCATAAGTTAGTGGACGGTTTAACACTTTTCTAATCTCTGCAATTTTTACCCTAAAATCGTTATATCTTTCTTTTATCATATCTAAATTGGCGGTCATCTTCAGCTTCCTTTCCTTAACAAAATATTAAATTATATCAGTTGAGTTGCAAAACTACAAAAACGAGGGAAATTTTTCTTTAAAGTATATATGTGGTTTTGTTTGCACGAATTTTGCAGAATAAGCAATATGTATTAGCAAAAAATATTTGTTAATTTTGATCATTCGAAAAAAAACAGAGTTGTTTTTGGAAAGAAATCCAATACTGGTTGTTGATGATGAGCCATCTTACCTGGAATTAATGAAG
This sequence comes from Ignavibacteriaceae bacterium, assembly GCA_013042995.1. GTDB lineage: Bacteria > Bacteroidota > Ignavibacteria > Ignavibacteriales > Ignavibacteriaceae > IGN2. Next base: position 2,794 of record JABDPB010000068.1, read on the forward strand.
GGTATTTTAAATGATGAAGGTTATACTAATGTAATTACAAAAGAAAATCCGTTAGATGTTCTTCCTCTGCTTGAACGAACGGATGTTGACTTGATTCTTCTGGATATTTTTATGCCACAGATGAATGGCTTGGATCTTCTTGAAAAAGTTTATGCTGAATATCCCTCCATTCCGGTTATTGTTATAACTGCAGTTGAAGAGGTTCAAATTGCGCTTAAGGCTATTAAGCTGGGTGCGTACGAGTTTATTACAAAACCTCCGGATACAGACAGACTCTTTATTACAATTAGAAGAGCTTTAACAAAACGCCTGCTTGAATCAGAACGCGATTCCTTGAGAAGAAGCATAATAGAACAGAAACCGCTCAAAATCCGTTTTCCTGATATCATCACAGATTCTCCTGTTATCAGCAAAGTTTTTGATATTGTTGAAATATTTGCCCCGACCAATGAAACAATTTTAATTGCCGGAGAAACAGGAACGGGCAAAGATTTAATTGCAAGAAAAATTCACGATCTTTCTCCGCGCAAAGACAAACCATTTGTAGCTGTAAATCTTGCATCAATCTCTTCAAGCTTGTTTGAAAGTGAATTGTTCGGATACAAGAAAGGTACCTTTACAGGTGCGGTAGAGGACAAATCCGGATATTTTGAATCAGCAAACGGAGGTACTGTATTTTTAGATGAGATAGGAGAACTTCCATTGAGTCTGCAGGGTAAATTACTCAGAACAATTCAGTATAACGAAATATATAGAATTGGAGAAGCAAAGCCGATTAAACTGAATCTTAGAATCATTTCTGCAACAAACAGGAACCTCTTGGAAGCAGTTAGTAAAAAAGAATTCCGTGCTGATCTGTACTACAGGTTAAACCGCGGATACATTTACCTGCCACCATTGCGGCAAAGAGGTGATGACGTTATAATTCTTGCAGAGCATTTCTTAGAGGTAGGTAATAAAACTTACAACAGGAACATTCAGGGTTTTTCTGAGGAAGTCTTAGATGATTTAAGGAACTATCAATTTCCGGGCAACATACGTGAACTGGAAAATATCATTTTAAATGCAGTTGCACGAACACTTGATGATAATTATATAAGCTCAGTAGATTTGCCGGAAGAGTATATAAAGAATCGTGAGCGGAAATCGGAAAAAATAAAATTAATTACAATTTCCGATGCTGAAGAAGATCACATTGTTAATGTTATGAAATCTGTTGGTAATAGTGTACAGCGAGCTGCACCTATCTTAGGTGTAAGTGAAAGAACCCTCCAACGTAAGCTAAAAACCCTCCGAGAAAAAAATAGCTAAACTTGTCGCTGCGACTTTTATGGCTGAATCAAAAAGATTCAATTTGTAATTGTGTTAGGTAATATTTACCAATTAAAATCCAATATTTTTAATAATTTCCATTTTTAATTAAATAACTAATCCTGTCATGCCATTTTTGTCGTTAACTTCCGGTATTAAGCTTGCTGAAATTGGCAAGAATAATTCAGGAGAGTTAAATGTCAAATTCACAATCAATATTAAGTATCGGGGCCCTGCTTTTTCTTTCCCTAATCTCATTAAGATTTAATACAAGCGCACTAGAAAATGCAACAGTCGAAGTAGAGAATAAAATTTATCTAACAGCATTTTCACTTGCGGATGATTTAATTGAAGAGATTAAGCAAAAGGCATTCGATGCAGCAACAGTTGATTTTCCTACAACAAATCGGGCTGATCTGACCTCCGCATATAGTTTAGGACACGCTAGTTGGGAGGTTTACCCAAACTATAATGACATAGATGATTTTAATGGATACACTCGAACCATATCAGTTCCCCATGCTGAAAACTATAATGTTTCAAGTAAAGTTCATTACGTATCAGAGTCAGATCCTAACACAAAAGTGATGACACAAACATTTCATAAAAAGGTTAAAGTTACTGTAACAAGCCCTTACATCAGTGAGCCTGTATCTCTTTCATTCATCTTCACATTGAAATAAAATTATGAATTTACTACTAGACATTCTCGGCTCCACCATAATTGGTGGTATGATAATGTTGATGATGATTAACTTCAACATTTTTCAAACCAACACACGGTTTTCATCTGACTCTGAATTACAGATGCAGCAAAATGCTAAAACTCTTGCTGAAATTGTAAACCACGATCTAAGAAAAATTGGTTATGAGTATGAGA
>JABDPB010000070.1 GCA_013042995.1 Ignavibacteriaceae bacterium
ACGAAGGAGAGGTAAGAAAAATCCGTGAACCAGTTGATTGTGGCTTTAGTACGCCGGGAAGCATTTCGGTACAAAATTTAATTTGACTGCAGTTGTAACAATTTCTTTGCAGAATAGCTACCTCCTGATATTATTGTAATAGTCGAAAAACGAATAAAAATTTAATGTTAAAAAATAATTGTTAATATATCAAATTATTTGCTAAAATCACTTTTACTGATGAAACATACATATTTTTTTTTTCAAAAAAAACAATTGAAGTATAATTTTGTGAAAAATATATTTTTATTTTTTTTTGAATAAATTAATGGTATTGCATTATAATGAGATAGTATCATTAAATTATTTCGTATGAAACAGTAAATAAATAAATTATGATGTACAAACTTCAGAGATTGGAACTTGTTGAAAACCTTGAAAAAAAAGGAATTACAGACATAGCTCTGCTTAAAGCTTTAAAGGAAGTTCAAAGAGAAAAATTCATTCCATCGGGAGTCAGGCAGCATTCTTATAAAGATATTGCTTTACCTATAGGATATGGTCAGACAATTTCGCAGCCGTATACAATCGGAATTATGACACAAGCACTAGATGTAAAAGAGGGTAATAAAGTTTTAGAAATTGGTACAGGCTCAGGTTATCAGGCTGCACTTCTAGAAAAAATGGGAGCCAAGGTTTACAGCATAGAAAGACATTTTGATATTTATAATGATGCCCTCAATAGATTTGATAAACTTGGACTAAGAGTTCACTGCAAACATGGTGATGGAACCATAGGATGGGAAGAGTATGCACCATTTGATAAAATAATTGTAACTGCAGGTTCACCGCGTGTCCCGGATCAGTTGAAAAAGCAACTAGCGTTAAGTGGTAAAATGGTTATACCTGTCGGTGATAAATTTTCACAGACATTACAGGTTCTGACAAAGATAAAAGATGATGAATTTGAAATTGAAGACATTCCTGAATTCGCATTTGTTCCGTTAATTGGAAGAGAAGGTTGGAAAGATCAGTAATTGTAATCGTTGGACCAACTTGTTCCGGGAAGACACATCTTTCATTAAAACTAGCAGAATATTTTAAATCTGAAATAATTTCTGCTGATAGCAGACAATTCTATAAATATTTAAATATTGGAACTGCAAAACCAACTGAAGAAGAACAAAAAAAAGTTAAACATCACTTTGTAAATTTTTTAGAACCGAATGAAGATTATAATGTAAGCAAGTTTGAAGTTGATGCAGAAAAAATCATTAATTCGATACTAAATAAAAATAAAACTCCAATTGTAGCAGGCGGTAGCGGTCTTTATATAAAAGCTTTAATTGATGGAATTGTTGACGCTGCAGATAGAGATGATGACTATCGCATAGAGTTAAATCGAAAAAGAAAAGAATTTGGAAACGAATATCTTTACAAAGAATTGGAAAAAGTTGATCCTGAAACTGCGAAAAAAATGCTTCCGCAAAATTGGAAAAGGGTAATACGTGCATTAGAAGTTTATCATCTAACAGGTAAACCGATTTGGAAACATCATCAAAAACAAAAAGAAAAATCCGACTTTAAATTTTACCAATTTGGCTTGCTATGGAATCGTGATACTCTTTATAAAAATATTAATGCAAGAGTGGATAAAATGATAGAAAAAGGATTAGTTGCAGAAGTTGAAGATATTTTACAATCAAGTTACAAGAAAAATTTGAATGCTCTAAACACAGTCGGCTATAAAGAAATTATTCAACACTTAGAGGGAGATATTTCTTTAGTGCGAGCTGTTGAATTAATTAAACGAAACACTCGCCGTTACGCAAAAAGACAACTGACTTGGTTTAGAAAAGATAAACGAATTGAGTGGTTTGAATTAAATGAACCATCTGAACTTCATAATATTTCACGAAAAATAATTTCAAAGTTAAACTGAAAGCTAAATTTCTTTTTACCTCATTTCAAATTTCAATATATTTGAAATAGAATTTTTTATATCATGCAGAACCATTAATTCCAAAATTAAACATGGAGGTGCAAATGGTCGGAATAGTAGGATATGGTTCATACCTTCCGCGATACCGCATTAAGGTTGAAAGTATTGCTAAAGAATGGGGCGCAGATCCTGAAACGATCAAAAGGGGCTTACAACTCTACGAGAAAACTGTTCCCGGTTTAGATGAGGACACAATTACAATTTCGGTTGAAGCTGCTAGAAATGCCTTAAAGAGAGCAGGTATAAATCCAAAAGATATCGGTGCTGTTTATATTGGATCAGAATCACACCCGTACGCAGTCAAACCTAGCGGAACAATTTTAATAGATGCACTCGGTATTGGTCCCGATGTACACGTTGCTAGTTATGAGTTTGCTTGTAAAGCAGGATCAGAAGCGATGTACGTTGCCTACAGTCTTGTAAAAGCCGGTGAGATGAAATATGCTCTTGGCATTGGTGCAGATACATCGCAGGGAGCACCCGGAGATGCCCTTGAATATTCTGCTTCTGCTGGTGGTGCAGCATTTATAATGGGTAAAGATAATGTTGTTGCAGAGATTCTATTCACAAATTCGTACACATCCGATACACCGGATTTTTGGAGAAGGGAACATGAATTTTATCCGAGACATGCAGCACGTTTTACAGGAGAACCTGCTTACTTCAAGCACGTTGTTAATGCAAGTAATGCATTACTTGAAAAATCAAAAATGAAACCTGAAGACTTTAAATATGCAGTTTTCCACATGCCAAATGGAAAGTTTCCTCAAATGGCTGGTAAGAAGTTAGGTTTTACAAAGGAACAACTGGAAGTAGGATGGATAGTTCCTTGGATGGGAAATACTTATTCGGGTTCATCTCCTACAGGACTTTCAGCTATTTTGGATGTAGCAGAACCAGGAGACAAAATTTTTATGGTCTCATTTGGGTCTGGTGCTGGAAGTGATGGATTTATATTTAAGGTAACAGATAAAATTAAAGATATACAAGACAAAGCAGTGAAATTGAGAGATATGTTAGATAATGGAAAGATCTATCTCGACTACGGACAGTATGCCAAATTCCGTGGCAAAATTATTCTGAACGAGTAGAAAGGAAATATAAATGAGAGAAGTAGCAGTAATTGGAACGGGAATGACACAGTTCGGTGAACTGTGGGGCAAATCAATAAAAGATATTTTTGTTGAAGCCGCTTCGGGTGCAATTAAAAATGCTGGTGTGGAACATATTGATTCTATGTATGTAGGTTCAATGAGCAGTGGATTATTTGTTGGTCAGGAACATTTAGGTGCAATACTTGCAGATTATTTGGGACAAAATCCAATTCCTTCAACAAGAGTCGAATCTGCCTGTGCATCCGGCGGAGCAGCATTTCGTGCTGCGTATTTTGAAGTTGCTTCAGGTGCAAGCGATATTGTTCTTGCAGGTGGCGTTGAGAAAATGACGGATGGTGCAGACGTTACAGATTCTTTAGCAACTGCAGCCGATCAGGAATATGAAGTTTATCAAGGAGTCACTTTCCCTGGTTTGTATGCAATGATTGCAAACTCTCACATGCACGAATATGGAACAACACGTGAGCAACTTGCAGCAATAGCGGTTAAAAATCATAAGAACGGTGCAAACAATCCTAATGCACAATTCAGAAAACCTGTTTCACTGGAACAGGTAATGAATTCTACATTAGTTGCTGATCCACTTAGATTATTAGATTGTTCACCTGTTAGCGATGGTGGTGCAGCAGTTATCTTGTGTTCGATGGATGTTGCAAAGAAGTTTACTGATACAATTGTGAAAGTAAAGGCAACAGCACAAGCATCGGATACGATTGCACTTCACACTAGAAAAAGTTTCACAACTTTAAACTCTGTAACTACTGCAGCTGAGAAAGCTTATAAAATGGCTGATGTAACTCCAAAAGATATAAATTTTGCGGAAGTGCACGATTGTTTTACAATTGCTGAGGCAGTAGTTTATGAAGATTTAGGATTTTGTGAAAAAGGTTGTGGTGGACCTGCTGCGGAGGAAGGAAGAACTGCACTCGAGGGTGAAACACCTTTAAATACAAGCGGCGGCTTAAAATCAAAGGGGCATCCAGTTGGTGCAACCGGAATAGCACAAATAATTGAACTTCACGAACAGCTGACCGGACAAGCTGGTAAAAGACAGGTTAAAAATGCAAACATTGGTCTTGCACAAAATATGGGTGGTTCTGGTGCAAGTTGTGTAATAAATATTCTGGAGGCAAAATGATAAGTCCAAGATATCACAGGGAAATTCCTCAGCGTTACCGTTTAGAGGCGGGAAAATGCAAAGGATGCGGATATGTTAGTTTCCCTCCAAGATTAGTTTGTCCAGAATGTGGAAAAAATGATTTTGATTTATTCAAATTAGATAATGAAGGAAAACTTTTAACTTATACAATCATCAGAGTTGGTTCAGATAAATTTGTTGGCAAAACGCCCTTTGCAGTTGGTATTGTGGAATTAAAAGACGGTGTTAAATTAACTACTCAAATTGCGGATGTAAACCTTGATGAATTAAAAATTGGGCAACAAGTAAAACTCGTTTTCCGCAAAATTCAGGATGAAGGTAAATCGGGGCTTCATTGTTATGGATATAAAGCTATATTGATTTGACTTTTTTAGTAGCACAGATTAGTAATCTGTGCTACAACTTATCTTTATTTCTGCTTTCAATTTTTCCTTATCGTATATCTTTAATAAATTACACATCAATCTTTAATAAAAAGAAAAAAGACTTTTGAAAGAAAAAATTAGAATAGCATCCGGACAAGGGTTTTGGGGTGATTTAGTTGATGCTCCTTATCATCAGGTAACAAAAGGGGATATAGACTATCTCGTCATGGATTATCTTGCTGAAGTTACAATGTCCATTATGCAAAAACAGAAAAATCGAAATCCAAATTTAGGTTATGCAATTGATCTTGTTGATTTGATGAAAAAGATTCTACCTATTACAAAAAAGAAAGATATCAAGGTTATAACAAACGGTGGTGGTGTTAATCCAGTTGCATGTGCAGATGCAATTTTAGAGGCGGCGATGGATCTGGATATCGGCAAACTTGATGTTGCTGTAGTTCTTGGAGACAACATACTTAATTGCATCGATGATATAATTGAGAAAGGTTGTTTACTTGAAAATATGGAGACTAATGAGCCAATTGCAACAGTTAAAGATAAATTATTAAGTGCAAATGTTTATTTTGGTGCGATGCCGATTGTTGAGGCCCTTAATAGAGGTGCTGATATCGTGATCACCGGCAGAACCACTGATACAGGCTTAACTCTTGCGCCCATGATTTATGAATTCGGATGGGATAATAAAAATTTTGATTTAATGGCTGCGGGAACTGTTGCAGGACACATCTTAGAATGCGGGGCACAATCAACAGGTGGAAATTTTTTGGGTGATTGGGAATCAATTGAGAATTTTACAGAAATTGGATTTCCGATTGCAGAAGCATACCCAAACGGTGAAGTTATAATTACAAAACACGATAATACGGGTGGTAAAGTCTCTTTCGATACTATTGCTGAACAGCTTGTTTATGAAATTGGTAATCCTGCTGAGTACATTACACCTGATTGCGTTGCTGATTTTACTTCAATTAAGTTGAAAGATTTGGAAAAAGATAGAGTTAAGGTCTATAACGTTAAAGGTAAGCCTGAGACTGAATTTTATAAGGTTTCGTGCTCATATCATAATGGTTACAGTGCCACAGGAACACTTACATATTCATGGCCACAAGCATTGACAAAAGCAAAAAAAGCGGATAGAATTCTAAGAAAAAGATTAGAATACCTGAACCTTCAGTTCGATGAGATTCGATCTGAATATATTGGTTACAATGCTACACATGAAACCTTGGCTCCTGAATTAGATGAAGATAAAATAAATGAAATTGTTTTAAGATTCTCTGTTCGAGCAAAAGATAGAAAAACAGTAAACAGGTTCGGACAAGAAATTGCTCCTTTAATTCTAACAGGTCCACCAAGTGTAACAGGTTTTGCAAGCGGAAGACCCAAACCAAAAGATGTAATTGCGTATTGGCCTGCTTTGATTCCCAAAAATCTAGTAACACCTAAAGTTAAAATTTTGGAGTTGAAATGAGCAAGATCAGGCTAATAGACATTGCACACGGTCGAAGCGGTGATAAAGGCGATGCAGCAAACATTGGCATTATAGCTTTTGATGATAAAGGGTATGCAATTATCGATAAACATCTTACTGCAGAAAAAGTAAAGAAACATTTTGAGGGAATTTGCCACGGTAAAGTAGAAAGATTCGAATTGCCAAATATAAGAGCTTTAAATTTTCTGCTGCATAATACTTTAGGTGGAGGAGGAACAGTCTCATTAAAGCATGATGCACAGGGAAAAACACTTGCTGCTGCACTGTTAAGAATGGTAATAGAAATAGACGTATCTTAATTTTGAAATTAAATCTTAAAGAGATATAAATGTACGAGGAAGAATTAAAAGAACTTAAAACTTACCAGCTTAGAGTAGATAAACTTCGGGGGTATCTTTGATGTTGACTCAAAGTTATCAAAAGTAGAAGAACTCCGCACCTCTTCATCAGACCCTTCATTTTGGAATGATCAAATTGCAGCTCAAAAAACTCTTCAGGAAATTAAAAGTCTTGAGCATTGGATTGATCTTTGGAAAAAGGTAGATAAGCAAACAAATGATATTAGTGATATCATCGAACTTGCATCTTCAGAAGGCGACGAATCATTTTATGATGAAATTAGAAAGGATCTTGATTCACTTAAAGATTCTATAGAAGATGCTGAGTTTAAAAATATGCTCAGCGGAAAAGATGATGATAAAAACTGCTTGATCACTATTCATTCTGGTGCCGGTGGGACTGAAGCACAGGATTGGGCAGACATGCTTTTGCGAATGTATTTACGTTATGGTGAACAAAATGGGTACGCAATGACAATTCTTAATATACTTGAAGGGGATGGAGCAGGAATTAAAAGTGCAGAAATTGAAATTATTGGTGAATTTGCTTACGGATATTTGAAAGCAGAAAATGGTGTGCATCGTCTTGTAAGAATATCTCCATTCGATTCAAATAAAAGAAGACATACTTCTTTTGCATCTGTATTTGTCATCCCCGAAGTCGATGATACAATTGATATAGAGATAAATCCTGCTGATCTAAGAGTTGACACTTTTCGTGCTGGAGGGAAAGGTGGTCAGAATGTAAATAAGGTGGAAACTGCTGTTAGAATAACTCATGAACCGACGAAAACTGTTGCTGCCTGCCAAAGTGAACGCTCCCAGCTTCAAAACCGGAACAACGCAATGAAAATGTTAAAGTCGAAACTTTACCAGCTTGAGCTTGAAAAGCAGCAAGCCGAAATTGATGAAGTTGAAAAAAATAAAATGAAGATTGAATGGGGGAGCCAGATTCGATCTTATGTTTTTCATCCATACAATATGGTAAAGGATCATAGAACTAACGAAGAAACTTCTGATACTCAGGGTGTTATGGATGGGAAATTAAATAATTTCATTAAAGCGTATTTATCAAAGTTCAGCCAGAATTAATTATTCTCTTTTCAGTCCATACTGTTTAACAAGATTTGTTAATCTCCTCGGGTAATCTGTTTGCATGCCGTTGATGCCTTTTTTAATCAAACATTTCATTTCGCGTTTATCATTTATTGTGCAACCGATGAGAAAATCAATTTTATTGTCGTGATGTTTTCTGTTGTACTGTTTTTTCTTTCTTACATCTAAACGAATTACTCGTCTATATGTCATCCAGTTACCAATTGTAATTTGTCTTGGGCGTAGAACCAATGCAATCCGATTTTTATATTCAGCTGCTAATTTTATACTACTGTGAAGCCAGGGAAAAAATATAAATCCCGGAGGAAGTTCAACATCAAGACAATAAGTAAAGTCAGGATATTTACTTTTTCCTGTTTCAATTACTTCTCTTGAAAAAGTTTCTAAAATGAACTTACAACTCAGATTGTATTTTTTAGTTAGTTCATTCAACTGATCAAGTATTACAAGCACCAACTCTTTTTCGTTTGATGGAACCTTTAAATCCAGAAATACATACTTTACTTTATCCTTGTCTGCTGCCCATTCAATAAAATCTTTTAAAGTAGGAATGTATGCTCCAACAGGTTCATCTTCACCTTTTTTAATATAATTGAAATTGTTTCGGAACTCCTCAAGAGTGAGTTCACATGTTTTCTTTCTGTAGCCGCTAAATGGGGCAGGGAAATCCGGTTTATAAGCCATTTCTGGTTCTAAGCTGCCTTCTCTAATTAATGCTACCAGCTCATCAGGATTCCAATCGTGCCATAGTATTACCTCTTTATCTTTTGTAACGCAAAGATCAACTTCTAAAGCATTTGCTCCTTCCCATAAAGCTCGCTCCAGTGAAGGAATCGTATTTTCAGGTTCATTTACAGGTGAGCCGCGATGCCCAATATTTAGAAATAGGTGTTCTCTATCTATGTTTACTTTTCGATATGGACAAAAACGAAACAGTTCTTTAATCCAGATAATGTAATACTTAATTTTTCTTTTTAAGCTTGCCATAATTAAAGTTAATTGTAATCTTACAATAGAAATTATCCGAGTTTACTTTCAATTACAAATGAAGAAGAGATTAGATAAAAGAAAAGAAACTGCTGACCGTGAAAAGAAAGATTTCTTTAACAAAGTCTACGCAGTTGCAAAAAAAATTCCCTATGGAAAAGTTTCAACTTATGGACACATTGCAGAAGCCTGTGGAATTAAATCAGCTGCACGGACTGTTGGCTGGGCTTTAAATGGATGCGGACCCGATATTCCTGCACACAGAGTTGTAAACCGTTACGGTGCATTAACCGGTAAATTACATTTTGGCGATCCTGATTTGATGGAAGATTTACTTCGCAGTGAAGGTGTTGAGTTTGATAAAGATGGCTGCGTAAAACTGGATAAACACCTTTGGATTCCAAAAACTAGAATATAAACCTCGCTTCTCTTCGCTTATTTTGTTAATTTTAAATGCCAAACTAAACAAGCAATCTTTATGAGCAAGAGAAAGAATAAATATTTCAAAACTCTTCTCCTCACCCTTTCAATTTTAATTATACTTTCCACATTCTCAACTGCTACAGTTCGTTACGTAAGCAAAACCGGAAACAGCACACCACCATACACAAGCTGGGCAACAGCAGCAGACAGCATTATGGAATGCATTAACATTTGTGTTTTTGGTGATACCATTTATGTTGCAAATGGTGTTTACAAAGAACTAGTTGATATGATACCCGGTTTAAAATTGATTGGTGCCGGTATGGATAGTTGTATAA
>JABDPB010000079.1 GCA_013042995.1 Ignavibacteriaceae bacterium
GGCGCAATAATACAAAGGAACGGTTATGACTACGCAAAAAATATTACTTACAGTTTAGTAACTCATTCATTTGCTGATTTAGACCAGGGCGGATGGTATTACTACCCTGATCACATAATGCATGGTGGATATGTTGCATCGTGGAGCGATGCTGCCACCACATCAAAGTTTTTTGGATATTGTGCTGCAACAAATGAATTTAAGTCAATCACCTTTCCTAATAATTTTAGTGTATATCAGTTCGGTAGTCAGCTTCCTTATACCTCTTTTGAAATTGTTGAAGATATTTTCATTTTCACTGTCGGTTATGCAGTTGGCGATACTCAAAACAGGGATGTATTTGTAGAAACTTATTCAACAAAAACTGGTAATTGGTATTCGTATCAATACAGTTTTGATCCCCAGGATTACGGCCTCCCTGGATGGAGAGCGGGCGGTAGTTTCAGTTTAGGCATTTATGCTAGTACTGGTGCCCCTATATATGGTTTATGGAAATTTTACAGTACTACCAACACTTATATTGGTGAAATACCAGATATTTTTGGAAATGGATTGTTTATCTGCGGTGGTAAGGTTGCAGTTGGCACAGGTGATCATAATTTGTGGTTTCATAATTTTGAAACGGGTTATACAAAACATAAGTACTTCGCACCAAATGACGATATTTATAATTTACCACAACTTGGAGCAGAAAATTACTGTTCTGTTTTCCGCGTGAATACAACTTCCGACACTATGAGAGTATTCTTCTTTAACGGTAATACCGATAATTTGCAATCGGTTGAAACATATAAACTGCCTAATTCTAGCGCAACTGCCACACCACGAGTATATGGTTATGTTACTGGTGGACCAAACAATGAAGTAATTTTTTACTCAGAACAAAAGGATTCACTTTTTATATATCAAGCAACTGAAGCATATGGCGGACTTAGTGCAAATAATTTCTTAATTGCACATACTCTTTCATCTTCTTTTACACTTTTTGATGCAAGTACCTGCCAAATTTTTGAAAAGAACTTTCCAATTGGTTCCTCAAATGCCATTGGGGGTTCATTAGTGTTTGTTCGATCTGGGAATATGGAACTTACTGCTTATAGCGGAATAACAAAGAACTGGACAACGCAGCAAACTAACCAGGTTATAAATGCTATGCACGTTGGTGATGAAATTGCTGTTGGAGCTAGTGTAAATTTCGCAAAATATTGGGCATATTCTGCTTATGATGACTCCTATTACGAATTAGAACCCGAGGGTAGTATTGTAAGTCCATTTTCTATGGCAGGCGGAAAGACAGCAATTGTTATCCGGACAACAAAGGTATATGCGTTTTCACCAGGTGATGTAAGCCCTGTAATTGAGGATGATAACACTCGAGTAAATAGTTATTCATTATCTCAGAATTATCCCAATCCTTTTAACCCAAGTACAACAATAAAGTGGCAACAACCAGAGACGGGCAATGTAACATTAAAAATTTATGATTTATTGGGTCGAGAATTAACTACATTAATAAACGAAGAACTCATTGCTGGCAAACACGAAACTACTTTTGATGCATCACGTTTTAGTAGCGGAATTTATTTCTATCAGATTAAAGTAAAAAATTATATTAAGACAAAAAAGATGCTTTTAATTAAATAAAAAAAATTCGCAGGGACAAGAAGGGTGAAATTTCATTATAAGGAGGCAAATAAAATGAAACAATTACTGTTTCTTTTGTTGAACATTGCATTTTTAATGATCATTGTTCAACTCACTACATCCTGCCAAAAATCTGATTACAAGCAACAGCTAAATCCGTTTATTGATAAGTACGTGGAAGCGTGGAATACTGGAAATCTAAAAGAGCTTGATGCAATAACAAGTACCGAATTCGTGTTGAGAATGACACCTGATTTTAAACCAAAAATTGGTCAAGAGTTGCTTAAAGAAGAAATTACAAATATGAGAAAAGCATTTCCTGATTTTAATCTTGACGTAACTGAAAAACTTTTTGTTGGAGATTCGGCGGTTGTAATAAAGTGGAATTTAACAGGAACAAACACCGGAGAAAGTAGCATGCCTGCGACTGGAAGCAAAGTGAATATATCGGGCTTCAGTGTAATATTCTTTTCTGACAATTTAATTACAGGTGAATGGATAGCCTTCAGTGATTTGATGTGGGTTTCTCAGCTTGGTTTTACATTAACGCCGCCTGAGTTTCCTGAACAGTGATTACTAAGTCCTACTTTATGATGTAGTGAAATAATAAATAACAATTTCATTAATTATCCGGGAAGGGGATAAATATGAAACAGCTGATACTGTTAATGACAATTTTAATTTCACTAAATGGACTCCTTTTCGCTCAGAATCCTTTTAGTATGGCTCTCAGTTTAGATGGAGACGGAGATCAGGTATCACTTCCATCTGTTCAAGGGTCCAATTCTTTTACAATTGAGGCTTGGGTATTTATTGATACAAACTATTCAAGCTGGAGGACAATTTACAGTGGAAGTTCCCGTGGCTTCTTTCTTAAAGACAAATTGATAAATTGGTGGCAGGGTGGTGATCGGTTTTTAGGAGGCGATACCATCCCATCGTTTGAATGGCATCATATTGCTTTAGCATATAATGACACTAATTTTTTTGGATACTTGGACAGTATTTTAGATACTATGTCAAGTTATTTTGGGGGAACACTTCCGCTTGGAGCAGTTGGTATAGGTGGTCATAATCTTGAGTATTTTGATGGTCTTATAGACGAATTACGTATATGGAATTTTATGCGTTCTCAAACACAAATTCATAATACTATGGGGGATACTCTTGGACCCGTCTATTATTCATCTGCAGATAGTGGTTTGATAGCTTATTGGCGTTTTGATGAGCTTGAGGATTTGGGAATTAATGGTGATGGTGCTGACGATGTAAGAGATTACTCAATATATGGAAGTCACGGTGACTTAGTCGGTGATGCAACCCTTGATATTTCGGGGGCTATTGCAGGGATAGAGCTTGATTATAATAACATTCAACTAAAAAAATTTACACTGTCACGAAATTATCCTAATCCCTTTAACCCAACAACAAAAATAAAATATTCAGTTCCTCAATCATCAAATGTTGCAATTAAAGTTTATGATGTTTTGGGAAACGAAGTTGCAACACTCGTAAATGAAGAAAAACCAGCGGGAAGATATGAAGTTGAATTTAGTGGTGCGGAATTAACAAGTGGAATTTATTTCTATCAAATTAAAGCTGGTAGTTTTGTTGATACTAAAAAAATGATTCTAATGAAATAACAATTAAATATTTCATTAATTATCCGAAAGGGGATAACAATGAAACAAAATCTCTTTATTACTGCATTATTGGTCTTTTTCTTCTCTCTTCAAATCATTAATGCGCAGGGAATAATTAAAGATGATTTCCTTGTTAATGATGATACGGTTACTGTAGATCATCACAATCCTGATGTAACGATGAATAACTCTGGTAATCTTATTATTGTCTGGAATGATGAACGAAGTGGATGGGACCGTTGGGACATATTTTTTCAAAGATACGATTCCAATGGTAACCCAATTGGAGCAAATGTTTTAGTAAATGATGATGTATCCATTTATTGGGTTCAAAAAGACCCAGCTATTGCAATGAATGATGCAGGTAACTTTGTAATTGCTTGGGAAGACGACAGAGTAGGATACGATGTCATTTATTATCAATTATTCGATTCTAATGGAAACCCAATTGGAACTAACCAAAAAGCAAATGATTTTGCTGCAGTAGCAAATGATCCTGCAGTAGCAATTGATGATGCAGGTAACTTTGTAATCGCCTGGAGAGACTATCGTAATGCAGGCGATCGAGATATTTATTTCCAATTATTTGATTCGAATGGGAACAAAATCGGAGTAAATGTCAAAGCAAATGATGATGTTGGAAGTGCTCATCAAGAAATCCCCTCAATAGCAATGAATGGCAGTGGTAATTTTATTATTGCCTGGGAGGATTTTCGTGATGGAAATGTACTGCACGTTTATATGCAAAGATATAATTCAAATGGTAGTCCACTTGGTTCAAATGTTAGAGTTGATGATGATCCGAGTAACAGCGGAGGAACTTCTATTGCTATTGATGCAGTAGGTAACTTTGTAGTCGTTTGGGTAGATCAACGTAGTGGTTATAATATATATTTTCAAATGTATGATAATGGTGGCAATGCAATAGGATCGAATGTAAAAGTCAGTGACGATATTGGAAACATTACGCATAGTTTTCCAAACGTGGCTATGATAGCAAACGGAGATTTTGTGGTCACCTGGAGAAGCTATACAACTTTGATTCCCGATGATGTGGAAGGACAAAGATATTTTGCAAACGGAACACCAAATGGTGGTAATTATTTAGTAGTTGCAGATGGTCCAAATCATATAGAATCGTTGCCTTGCGTGGCAGCCAATTCAACACAAATGGCATTTGCTTGGACTGATAATCGTCGCACTCTTGGTCGTTTCGATACATATGGAAAACTAGTTACCTGGAATTGGAATGGTGTTACCAATGTAGAAATAATTGATGACAATGCTCCTGAAGAATTTTCACTTTCACAGAACTATCCAAATCCATTTAATCCATCTACAAAAATTAGTTTTCAAATTGCAGAAGGAGGATTTACTTCACTTAAAGTATATGATGTATTAGGAAACGAAGTTGCAACTTTAGTAAATGGAGAAATAACTGTTGGCGAATATGAGGTTGATTTTTATGGAGAAGGATTAACGAGTGGTATTTATTTCTATCAAATTAAAGCTGAAAGTTTTATCCAAACAAAAAAGATGATTCTCTTAAAATAATTTTTTCAATGAAAAAGTATGGAAGGGGCTAATAATGAAAAATTTATTATTGATGACAATTGTTGCACTTATATTTGCTACTACGTCTTTTTCCCAATCACCAGATTTACTCTGGACAGAAAACTATGGAACCGTTGATCAAGAAATTGCATATTCTGTTTGGCAAACAGATGATGATGGATTTGTAATGACAGGATTAACGCGTCCAAATGTTCAAGATGCAGATCTTTTAATAATAAGAACTGATTCAAATGGAGATTCTTTATGGTCTAAATTTTATGGAAGCTCTGAAGATGATGTCGGTCGTTCAATTTTACAAACACAGGATGGGGGATTTGTAATTGCGGGGTATAAAAATGCCGACGTATGGCTGCTTAAAACAGATAATTCAGGTGACACCTTGTGGACTAAAACATACGATGGCGGAGATGCTGATTTAGGTTATGCAGTTCAAAATACATCAGATGGCGGATTTATAATTGTTGGAACTACGAGAAGCTTTGGATCTGGAGGCTTTGATTTTTTTCTGATAAAGACTGATTCTTCCGGAGACACAACTTGGACAAAAACTTATGGTGGATCTAATGACGAAAGGGCTTATTCTGTTATGCAAACTTCAGATGATGGATACATCATTGTTGGAGAAACAACATCATTCGGTAATGGGAACGATGATGCATGGTTAGTGAGAACAAATTCAATCGGTGATACACTCTGGACAAAGTCTTTTGGTGGTGCTGAATCTGACGAGGGTCACTCAGTAATACAAACTTCAGATGGAGGATTTGTTATTGCTGGAGTGAAGGAATCTTCAGTAACATATGATGATATGTGGTTGATAAAAACTAATTCTTCCGGGGAGATGTTGTGGGAAAAAACATATGATTATGGTGTTGGTGATAATGAAGAGGGAAATTCAGTTGTACAGACTTCGGATGGAGGATTTGCAATATGTGGACTGGGAACAAATATTTCAGGTTTTAGTGAAGACATTTTAATCATAAGAACTGATGAACTTGGTGATACTCTCTGGACAATTGCATATGGAGATTCCTCCTATGATGTGGGGAACTCGATTATTCAATCCTCTGATGGTGGTTATGTTGTGGCTGGTACCGAAGAGTCATTCCTAAGTTGGACTAATTTTTTACTTATGAAAATTGAATCTGATCTATTGCCAAGTGTAGATGAAAAATTCATTCCTTCTGAATTTAGTCTTTCTCAAAATTTCCCTAACCCATTCAACCCAAATACAATAATAAAATACCAAATTCCTGAAATAAGTTTTATTACACTGAAAGTTTTTGATGTTGTAGGAAACGAAGTTGTAACACTCGTTAATGAAGAATTATCCGCCGGAGAATATGAAGTTGAATTTGATGGATCAGGATTAAGTAGCGGTATATATTTCTATCAACTGAAAGCTGGAAATTTTATCCAAACAAAAAAGATGATTCTCTTAAAATAATTTTTTCAATGAAAAAGTATGGAAGGGGCAATTATGAAAAAGTTATCATTAATTATTACTCTTTTATCATTTACATTTTTATCTGCGCAATCACCGGATACACTATGGACTAAAACATATGGCGGAATAGACTGGGAAATAGGATATGAGGTGCTGGAAACAAGTGATGGAGGATATATCATTGCCGGACTAACCAATTCATTCGGTGCAGGAGCAAACGATATTTACCTTATTAAAACCAATGCGAATGGTGATACCATCTGGACAAGGACATATGGCAGCCCAGGAAATGAATCAGCATATTCTGTATTTGAAACATCCGATGGAGGTTATGTAATTGCAGGTAAAAAAACTGAAGCGGGTCAATCATATTCTGATGCTTATATTATTAAAACTAATTCGTCAGGTGATACGCTCTGGACTAGAACGTATGGAAACGGAAATACTGATGAAATAAATTCGATAATTCAGACTGAAGGCGATGATTATTATATTATGCTTGGCAACACAAGGTCCTTTGGTCCCGGGAATTCTTCTATTTATTTTCTAGAAGTAAGTCCTGCGGCTGATTCAGTTTGGGAGGACTATTTTGGGGGAAATGCAAATGATTATGGGCAGGAGATTATAGAAACAAATGATGGTTATGTTTTTATAGGATCATCAGCCAACTTTGGTGCCGGAAGTTTTGATGCCTGGATTGTTAGTATTGATTGGGACTATAATATCCTTTGGTCACAAACCATAGGAGGTGATCAATCAGATGATGGTTATTCAATCCAGCAAACGACAAATAATGATTTTATTGGAGCTGGGAGGACATCTTCCTTTGGACCTGGAGATTTTTCATTTTTAATTTTCAGGTTAAATTCAATAGGCGACAGTCTTTGGGTAAAAGTTTACGGAGGAACTGAAAGGGACGAATGCAAATCAATCCGGCAATCAAATGACGGAGGCTTCATTGCAGCAGGCTCAACCAATTCATTTGGTTCGGGTAACCGGGACTGGTATATAGTTAGAACTGATGCTAATGGCGACAGTATCTGGACAAAAACATTAGGAGGAGTTACTGATGATGAATGTCATTCTGTAATCCCTACATCCGACGGGGGGTATATTCTCTCTGGATCAACAAAATCTTTTGGTGCTGGTGGAGCAGATGTGTGGCTAGTTAAACTGGCACCCGACCCTACAAGTATAAATGAAAAACATACTGTAACAAATTTTTCACTATCACAAAATTATCCAAACCCTTTTAACCCAACAACAAAAATTAGTTTTACAATTGCAGAATCAGGCTTCACTTCACTTAAAGTTTATGATGTTTTGGGAAATGAAGTTGCAAATCTCATTAGCGAAGAAAAACCAGCAGGAGAATATGAATTTGATTTTAACGGTTCTGATTTAACGAGTGGAATATATTTTTATCAATTGAAAACTGGAAATTATATTGAAACTAAAAAGATGGTATTAATTAAATAGGAGGCTAAAATGAAAAGTGGTGGCATTTTTATAGTTATTTTATTTACAATTAGTATTCAGGCACAAATTTCAGAGCTTAAACTAATTCCAAGCGACCCGCAAAACGTTGTTTCCTTTGGTTCTTCGGTTGCTATTGATAATAACATATTAATTGTAGGTGGACCCGAATCAGATATTCAAGGTGTGAATTCAGGAGCTGCAGTTGTATTCGAAAAAGTAAATGGGAACTGGGTAGAAGATACCCTTTTATTGGCAGATGATGGTACTACAGCAGCTCATTTTGGATGGGCTGTTGGTGTTAAAGATAATTATGTCTTTATTGGAGCAGATCAGGATCCCGAAATTGGAACTTGGGCCGGCGCAGTATACATATATAAACGCGATACGTTAACAGGATTGTGGTATGAATTCCAGAAAATTGTTCCGGGTGATATTCAAGCATGGTATAAATTCGGCAGTTCAATATCAATAAGCGGAAATAAAATTTTAATTGGAGCAAGAGACGCGAATAGCAATGTTGGTGCTGCATATGTGTTCCGGTTGCAAGACACTTTATGGGTTGAGGAGCAAAAGCTAACTCCATCAGGTTATGTTGGTGCTGAACCATATATTGGAAATTCTGTATCGATCGATGGAGACTATGCAATCGTAGGTGCGCATAATGATGATAGCGGTGGCAATGAAAGCGGCGCAGCTTATATTTTCTATTATGATGGGAATGAATGGACCCAGCAGGCTAAAATATTATCTAGTGATATAAGTTCTGGTGATAAATTTGGTTTTTCTGTCTCCCTATCCGGTGATTATGTCATTGTTGGGGCGGTCAGTTCGTTTCACCAAACTCATATGACTGGTGCTGCCTACGTTTTCCAGCGACAAGATACTCTATGGGTTGAAGAAGTTAAATTGGTGGATAGTAGTGCGGTTACAACTATAGCTTTTGGATTCAGCGTATCTTTATTGAATAATTATGCACTTGTTGGAGTCCGTCACGATAATCAAAATGGTAATAACTCAGGTGCTGCGTATATTTTTAAGAGAGTAAATTCAAACTGGACTAAGTTGTCTAAAATTCTTGCTAGCGATGGGGGAGAAAGCGATCAGTTTGGCTATCAAGTAGATTTAGATGAAGAGATATTTGCTGTCGGTGCTCCAATACAGTATGCAGGAGGACTTTATTGTGGAGCTGCTTATCTATACAGCGGGTTTGTAACTTCTGTTTTTGAAATACATCCTTCTATTGTAAAAAACTTCCAATTATCACAGAATTATCCAAATCCTTTTAATCCTAATACTAGAATAATCTTCACAATTCCACAAACTGGTTTTACTTCACTTAAAGTTTATGATGTTTTAGGAAACGAAGTTGCAACATTAATAAATGAAGAAAAATCTGCAGGAGAATATGAAATTGATTTTAACAGTAATGGCTTAACAAGTGGAATTTATTTCTATCAAATTAAAGCTGGAAATTTTATTGAAACAAAAAAGATGGTTTTAATGAAATAACAAGAGTTATGTTGAATAATTATCCGAAAGGGAATAAAAATGA
>JABDPB010000080.1 GCA_013042995.1 Ignavibacteriaceae bacterium
TCCAAATAAACAAGATTTTTTCCGTGAACTTTTTTGTTGAGAATAGGAAAATCACCACGGATTTTCTTTAGATCATATTTTTTCTTGTTTACAGCAACCGCTGTTTCGACTTCTGTGTTCATCAAATACTCTATTGATTGAATTTATCTGTTATGATTTTTTCGATGTAATTTCTTACAGAGTCTATTTTAATTGAAGTTACTACATCACTTGCAAATGCATGCAGAAGAATTCCTTTGCTTGCTTCCTCACCAATACCTCTCGATTTTAAATAGAATTTTGCGTCGTCATCCATCTGCCCAATTGTTGCACCATGCGAACACTTAACATCATCGGCAAAAATTTCAAGCTGTGGTTTTGTATTTACAAGCGCCTCATTTGAAAGCAAAATATTATTGTTTTGCTGAAATGCATTTGTTTTTTGAGCATCCTGTCTTACTATTACTTTTCCGTTAAACACTCCACGCGATTTTTCATCTAAAATTCCTTTGTAGTGCTCATGGCTGTTGCAGTGAGGCTTTGCGTGATCCATTAATGTATGTGCATCAAAAAGCTGAGTGCCGTCAATCATAAACAACCCGTTTAAGGTGCATTCGCCACCTTCATCGTTAAACCTTGCGTTAAATTCGTTCCGAGTTAAATCACCTCCGGTAGAAATAGAGTGCGAACTAAAGTTGCTGTTTCTTTCCTGATCAACTTCCATTCTTGCTATATGAAAAGACTTTTTACTTTCTTCCTGCAATTTGATGTGATCAACAACTGCGTTTTCCTCAGCTACTATCTCTGTAACAGCATTTGTGAAGTGGACACCCTCTTCATCACTCACATAATGTTCGATGATAGTTACCTGCGAATTTTTTTCAGCAACAAATAGATTTCTTGGTTGTGTTAATATTTTTTTGTCCCCGGCTGTAGTAATAAAAATGATATGAATTGGATCTTCAACATTTTTTCCTTCAGGAACACAAATAAAAGCACCATCTTCAGTGTATGCCGTGCTTAATGCTGTAAATATGTGGCTTTGATGATCAGCATATTTGCCGAAGTGCTTTTGCACTGTTTTGTTGATGTTTTTAATTTCATTTGCAATGCTTCCAACCACAACTCCTTCTGGCAGATTTAACAGATCGCTATGCTCAGAAGAGTATCTTCCATTTATAAATACAATTAGGCTGTGTTCCATCTCATCAAATAATTTTGATTTGATAAGATCATTGGAAACACTTTGTTTTTCTATGGAAGGAACAAAATTATGTTTTAAAAGAGGTGCAATACTTGTGTATTTCCATTCTTCATCTTTGGTGGAAGGAAACCGCAGCTTGCTAAAATTTGAAAGAGCTGCTTTTCTCTTTTCGTGGATAAATTCTTCTTTTCCACCATTTAATCTTTTTTCAAACTCACCAAAATTTGAAATATACCAGTCTTTTATGTCTATAGTTTTTTCCATTTTGAATTTCTCTTTTAGTTATCCTGTAACCGTTGTAGTTGAATCATTTTTTACCCAATCGTACCCTTTTTCTTCCAATTCAAGTGCTAATTCTTTGCCTCCCGATTTTACAATTTGACCATTGTAAAGTACGTGAACAAAATCAGGGACGATGTAGTTAAGCAGCCGTTGATAGTGAGTTACAACAATTGTTGCATTATCCTTTGAACGAAGTTTGTTTACTCCGTTTGCAACTATTTTTAATGCATCAATATCAAGTCCTGAATCTGTTTCATCCAGCACAGCAAGCTTTGGCTGAAGAACCGCCATTTGAAAAATTTCATTTCTTTTCTTTTCACCGCCAGAAAATCCTTCGTTAACGGCTCTGCTTAAAAACTTTTTATCAAGCTCAACTAATTTCATTTTTTCTTTTACAAGTGATAAAAATTCCATGGCATCGAGTTCATTTTCGTCATGATATTTTCTTATTTCATTTAAAGCAGTCTTTAAAAGATTAGTATTACTTACACCGGGGATTTCAACCGGATACTGAAATGCAAGAAATACACCTTCTCTTGCTCTGTCTTCCGGAGTTAAATCAAGTAAATCTTTACCGCTGTAAATTATTTCTCCTTTTGTAACTTCATATTCTTCTCTGCCTGCGAGAACCTGCGCGAGTGTGCTTTTACCAGATCCATTTGGACCCATAATTGCGTGAACTTCGCCAGCATTTACTTTTAAATCGATCCCTTTGAGAATTTCGTTTCCTTCAATACTAGCGTGTAAATTTTTAACCTCTAACATTTTTTATATTTTCCTTTGAAATTTGTTTTTTTTGAATTATTAACCAACACTACCTTCTAAACTCACACTTAACAGTTTTGTTGCCTCAACAGCAAACTCCATTGGAAGTTCTGAAAGAACTTCTTTACAATAACCGTTAACAATTAATCCTATTGCATCTTCTGTAGGAATTCCTCTTTGATTTAAATAGAAGATTTGATCTTCACCAATTTTTGAAGTTGTTGCTTCATGCTCAACTTTTGCCCCTGGATTATTTATTTCTAAATATGGAAAAGTATGTGCACCGCATTTATCTCCAAGCAATAGCGAGTCACACTGTGAAAAGTTACGTGCGTTTTCTGCTTTCTTTGCAATTTTAACTAATCCACGGTAGCTGTTTTGGCTTTTACCCGCAGAAATTCCTTTTGATATTATCGTGCTTCTTGTGTTCTTTCCCAGGTGAATCATTTTTGTACCCGTATCTGCCTGCTGAAGATTGTTTGTCATAGCAACAGAATAAAATTCTCCAACAGAATTATCACCTTGCAGGATACAACTGGGGTATTTCCAGGTAATAGATGAACCAGTTTCAACCTGAGTCCAGGAAATTTTTGAATTTACACCTCTGCAGGCACCGCGTTTTGTAACAAAATTATAGATTCCACCTTTTCCTTCTTTATCACCGGGGTACCAGTTTTGCA
>JABDPB010000081.1 GCA_013042995.1 Ignavibacteriaceae bacterium
TAACCAACTGAGCTACGCCCACCATTTATTGTACGCCCGAGTGGACTCGAACCACTAACCCTCAGCTTAGAAGGCTGATGCTCTATCCGGTTGAGCTACGGGCGCTCATTCAGAATTCAAAAGAACACAAGTGATTATGTCGGGGCGGCAGGATTCGAACCTGCGACCTCCTGCTCCCAAAGCAGGCGCGCTAACCGGACTACGCTACGCCCCGTATCAATTTATTTAAGAACAAAAATAATACTTACCACCCGGCGGATGATAAGTATTTCTACAAAAAAGAAATATAAATATATTATTCTGAATTCTAAAAAAAAAATTGCGAAATAAGTGGATATTCTAACTTTATCACAAAAAGCGTATCACTAACTCGTTTTTATGTGTTCTCAATCTTAACTAATTTAACACGTTATTATCAATTTTGATTTCAATAAAATGTATTTCCCCTGGTTTATTGCTAAAAGATTCATCCTTTCCCGAAAAGATTCACGTTTTATTAATCTAATTACTGGTATCTCGATTGTAGGAATTGCTCTAGGCGTTGCGACTCTGGTTATTGCTGTGAGTGTTTTAAGAGGATTTGAAAAAACTATTACAGATAAAATAGTTGATTTCGATTCACATATTAAAGTTACCTCATTTAGATCCACCCTCCCTGATTATCAAAAAACATTGCCAACAATTGAAACTGAACTTAAAAATTACGATCCAAAGATTACACCCTTTGCATCCAAACTTGTGATTGTAAGCAGCAAAAAAACAAAGGAAGGTTTAAACTTAATCGGAATTCCTGATGACTCGCAGCCATCACTAACTAAAAATATTGTAGAAGGAAAATTTGATTTAAGCGAAAGCAGTATTGTAATCGGAAAAAAATTGGCCGATAAATTATTTTTAAGAAAAAATGATCAAATTACAGTATTTGCACTTAAGCAAGATCAAATTCCTTCACCCGAAAACATACCTAACATTAAAAAGTATAAAGTTGCTGGAATTTTTGAAAGCGGTATGGCTAATTACGATGACAACTACGCTTATGTATCACTTAAATCGGCTCAAAATATTTTTGAAATTGGTGATAACATCACTGGTTACAACATTAAGCTTGGTGATATTTCTAAAATTGACAGTCTGACACGTCATCTTGGTAAAACGTTAAGATATCCGCATGCAGTTCGTTCAATTTTTCAAATTCATAGAAATATTTTCACATGGATTGAACTACAGAAAGAACCAATACCGCTTATTATAGCATTAATAATTTTAGTTGCTGTTTTTAATATTGTAGGCACATTATTGATGATAGTACTCGAAAAAACAAACGCTGTTGGGGTTTTAAAATCAATCGGTGCAAAAAGAAAACAGATTATTTTCGTTTTTCTCATTAAAGGGGTTCTGCTTGGATTGGGTGGAATAATATTAGGAAACCTGTTAGGTTATGTTTTAATGAAAATCCAAATTGAATTGAACATTATAAAGATTCCCTCTTCCGTATATTTTATGACAAAAGTGCCTTTCTTAATTTCTTACGAAACTTTTGTTTTAATTTCTGCAATTACTTTTGTCTTGTGTATTGCTGCTTCTGTGATTCCAAGTGTAATTGCCTCACGAATTAAACCAATTACTGCACTGAGGTTTAGCTGATGGGATTCGAATCATTCATTGCTAAACGATACCTGGTTTCAAAGCACAAAGTTAATTTTATCACTATCATTTCTATTATTTCAATTTTAGGAATTACAGTTGGTGTTGCAGCTTTAATTGTTGTACTCTCAGTTTTTAACGGATTCGGAAGTTTGGTCTCGCAATATTTAATGAATCTGGATCCTGATATTAAAATAACCGCCACAACAATTGAAGGCGAGAAGAAATTGGAAGAAATTCCAGGATTGTTGAATGAAATTGATGATGTGCAATTCTTGTCTCCTTTTGTTGATGGAAAAGTATTAGCATACAACCAAGGAATTACACAGGTAGTAAACCTAAAAGGAATTGAAGCAGAGTCATCTGACAAACTATACAATATTGATGAAAATGTTTTATATGGCAAAGCAAATTTTTCTACAGAAAAAAACGTGGCAAATGTTGTATTAGGTTTGCAGCTTGCTGATCGATTGCAGGTAATTACAGGCGATACATTACTTTTAATTTCTCCGGTAGGAATAGAAAGAGCAATCACTCAATTTTCCCTTCCACTTTCAAAAAAAGTTGTTGTCCGCGGCATATTTAATTCAAACAATAACGATTATGATGCCGGCTATATTTTTTCTGCAATTGAACCTGCACAACATTTATTAGGTTACAAAAAATCTGTGCAGGGTTTTGAAGCAAAGTTGACCGACACAGATCATTCATCTTCTGTAAAAAATATTCTTGAAGAGAAATTGAACGAAAATGATTTTAGCATAAGCACTTGGTACGATTTTCATCAGGAACTTTATTCTGTTATGCAGATCGAAAGATGGACAGCTTACATAATTCTTTCATTAATTATTGCAGTTGCTACATTTAATATTTTAGGATCGCTTTCAATGTCTGTAATTGAAAAGCAAAGAGATATCGGAATTCTTCGTTCGATGGGTGTGCGGGAAAATTCAATTTTAAAAATATTTATGTTTGAAGGAATATTGATTGGCATTATTGGAACTTTAATTGGTGTTATTTTAGGTTATCTTATCTGTTACATTCAAATTGAATTCAATATTTATCCTTTAAATCCTGCACAGTATAAAATTGATGCTTTACCAATCGAGCTAAGGTTCTCAGATTTCTTTTTTATAAGTGGTGCTTCGATGATCCTTGCTTTTCTTGCATCATTATATCCGGCAAAGAAAGCTGCAAAAGTAAATCCGATTAGTGCAATTAAGTGGGAGTGAGTTAATTTTGAATGATAAATTTATAATGAATTAAATTATGAACGAACTAATCCTTAAAGCAGAAAATATTGAAAAGTCATTTCAGACAACTAAAAAAATAAAGTTAGAAGTTTTAAAAAGTATTTCACTTGAACTGGAAACAAACAAAATTACCGTAATAATCGGAGCTTCAGGTGCAGGTAAAAGTACTTTATTGCATATTCTAGGTGCGCTCGACAGACCGGATGACGGAAGTGTAATTTTTAACGAAGAGAATATATTTAAATACAACGATGATCGTCTTGCAAAATTTCGTAATAAACACATAGGATTTATTTTTCAGTTTCATCATTTGCTGCCAGAATTTACTGCCTTGGAGAATGTAATTATTCCGCAAATGATTAACGGAACATCATTCGATAAAGCAAAAGAAAGAAGTAAAGATTTATTAGAGACAGTTGGACTTACTGAAAGAATTAATCACAAACCTGCTGAATTATCCGGAGGTGAACAGCAGAGAGTTGCAGTTGCACGTTCCCTCGCAAATGATCCTGAAATAATTTTTGCTGACGAACCTACCGGAAATCTGGATTCTAAAAACAGTGGAGACATACACAAACTAATTATTGAGCTAAAAGAAAAATTTAAGAAAACCTTCGTTATTGTTACTCACAATTCAAGTCTTGTGAACCTTGCAGATAAAATCTTTGAGATAAAAGATGGGAAGATATTTAGTAAAGAAATGTAAACTCGATATTACTTTCCAGCTAAATACTCAAACATCAGCCTAACGCCAAAACCTGTCATAAATGTTTTAGTGTAGTTATTTAAGTCGTGCGCAATTGCTGGTCCTGCAATATCAATATGCGCCCAGGGAATTTTTTCATCAACAAAGTTTTCTAAAAATTTAGCTGCAGTTGTTGCACCGGCATATCTGCCACCATCATTGTTAACATCTGCAATTTTACTTTCATTTGCTTTTGCATATTCATCCCACATCGGCAATCGCCAGACTCTATCGAAAGTTTTCATTCCTGTATCATAAAGTTTTTCAGCTAGTTTATCGTATTTTGTAAACAAGCCTGCTGCATTTTGTCCTAGCGCAACAACACAAGCTCCCGTAAGAGTTGCAAAATCAATTATCTCATCCGGTTTTTCTTTAGAAGCATAATCGAGCGCATCTGCAAGTATCATTCTTCCTTCAGCATCTGTGTGCCCTACTTCAATTGTTTTTCCGGATGCAGTTTTAACTACATCCCCCGGTCTCATTGCATCTCCAGAAATCATATTTTCTGCGGCAGGAATAATTCCCAAAATTTCTACTGACAGGTTTGCCTTTGCAGCCGCAAGCAATGTTCCTGCAACCAATGCTGCGCCGGACATATCTGCTTTCATTTCAGTCATTCCCTGCGCTGGTTTAACACAGTAACCGCCGGTATCGAATGTTACTCCCTTCCCAACCAATGCAATCTTTTTCATTTTTTTCTTTGCTGCTTTTGGTTTGTAGTGTGCAATAATAAATCTAGGTTTATTTGTGCTGCCCATTCCAACAGCAAGCAGTCCGCCCATTTTTCTTTTCTTAGCTTCTTTTTCATCGAACACAGTAACTTTAATTCCTGCTTTTGTTAAAACTGATTTAACACTATTTGCAAGTTCAAAAGGCCTTAGTGTTGAAGCAGGTTCGTTTTGTAGATTTTTAGTAAAATAAATTCCATCAGCAAGTGCAGCTGTTTTTTCAAGTGCAGATTTAAGAAATTTTTCTTTTTGTGCGAAGAGCAAAACATTTAAAACCCGCGGTTCTTTTTTATCCTTTTTGAATTTATCAAACGAATAATTTCCCAAATACAACCCTTCGATAAATGTTCTGTAGTAATATTCCTCTTTCATAAAATATTTTGAAAAGTTTTTGAATTCAGGAATAAACAAATACAAACTTTCTACTTTCTCTAACTTTTTAATTGCACCTGCAAGGTGATTTCTAAAATAGTCTGAACTAAATTTTTTATCTAATTTTACTTTAGATATTATAATCGAATCGGGGGAACCAATTGAATTTGAAAAGGTAATTTCACTTCCCTCTTTTGAGATCATATTTTTTATTTGAAGTGCGGAAAGTTTTATCTCAAACTGATCTTCTATTTTTGACAGATTACTTTTTAAGTTCTTATCATCAACAACGTACGTAATAGCAGCTGAAAGTGGTTTGAATTCTGCTTTCTTTCCGCCCGAATTAATTTTAAGATTATACATTCTCTTCCTTTAAATGTTTTTCTGAATACGTTTTTGCTTTATTTAAAATCTCCGGCGTCATTTCCTTCATTTGCTTATCTCTAAAACGTGCACCTGATGCATTCAAATGACCACCACCCCCGAATTCTGCCGCAAGTTTATTTACAGGTAAAGTACCTTTCGATCGGAAACTGACTTTAAACCCGTTTTTCAGTTCTATAAAAAGAAGCCCCAGCTTTACTCCTTCAATTGAAAGAATATGATTGACAAAATTTTCAGTATCACTTTCAATTGCATCCAACTCATTAAAATCTATTTGTGTTATAGTCATATACCCAATTTTACCATCAATAATTTGAAGCGAGTTTAAACATCTGCCCAATAATTTAATTTTACTCAGCTTGCTTTCATCATAAAGTTTATTAAAAACTTCACTTGGTTGAATGTCATAATTCAACAAATCTGCAACAATTCCGTGCAACTCAGGAGTCGTTCTTTCAAATCTGAATGAACCTGTATCTGTCATAATCGCTGCATAAATTGGATAAGCAATTTCCCTGTTCATTTTTACGATGCTGGTTTTTAAAATAAAATCGTAAATGATATGCCCGGTTGCAGCATAATCAGATCCTGTAAAAAAATGATCTGCAAAAAGTTCCGCATCCTGATGATGATCAATACATATTTTTAATTTATTTGATTCTGTGAAAGAGTCTTGCATACTAACTAATCTGTCTGCCCTATTAAAATCCAATGCAACAAGTACATCGTACTCAAATAAAAATTTTTTATGCTTTGCTTCTTCATATTTTTCAATCTGATGCTCTGCATCCAGAAACTGCAGATTGTAAGGCATTGCACTGTGATTAATTATTTTTATCTCTTTTTTTAGTTTTTTTAAAATTTGATAAAAAGCAATCTCGGAACCAATTGCATCTGCATCAGGATTCACATGAGTCGTTAAAAGAAACGAATTATTGCTTTCGATGATTTCAGTTAGTTCATTGAAGTTTATCATTTAAAAAGAAAAGGGCTTAAGAAAATTAAGCCCTAAGATATGAAAAGATGTGATAATATCTGAATGTAGAAGATGTAAATTAATCTACTTCCCAAGTGTTCCCACCGAACAACACTTTCTCTAAATCACCTTCACCTTTTTTCTCCTTAACGTATTTAATTTGATTGGCAATGCCGCCGTCGTAAGTTTCTTTGAAGTACTGTCGGAATACTCCCACAGGTGTAGGTAAGTCTTTGTTGTCATCCAGATGTGCAAGAATTATTGCGTGAGTTGGACTAACAGAAAATTCATTGTGCACCCATAAATCATCTTTAGAATATTTTCCGTTTGAAATATCAACAACAATGGGTTTTAAACCATCAAGTTTTATTCCTTTATCCTGATTTTTTCCAAATACCATTGGTTTATCGTTTTCCAAAAATAATGTATGATCATCTTTTGTATCTTTTTCAGTAAGTACAGAAAATGCTCCATCGTTAAAAATGTTACAGTTCTGAAATATTTCTAAAAACGCTAAACCTTTATGTGCTCCAGTTCGTTTTATCATTTCCTGCATATGCTTCGGATTCCTGTCAATTGATCTTGCAACAAAAGTTGCATCGGAGCCTAATGAGAGTGAAATTGGATTGAATGGATAATCAACACTTCCGAATGGAGTTGTTTTAGTTACTTTGCCTTTTTCAGAAGTTGGAGAGTATTGTCCTTTGGTTAATCCATAAATTCTGTTGTTGAAAAGAACAACTTTAATATCAACATTCTTCCTGCAAGCGTGTATAAAATGATTTCCACCTATGCTGAGCAAATCTCCATCGCCAGTTGCAACCCATACAGATAAATCGGGATTTGCAATTTTTACCCCCGAGGCTAAAATCGGAGCTCTGCCATGAATGCCATGAAATCCATAAGTATCCATGTAATAAGGAAAACGGCTCGAGCAGCCAATACCTGAAATCCATACTACATTTTCTTTTCTTGTTTCAATTACTTCAGGAAACGTTCTTTGAACTTGTGCTAAAATTGAATAGTCACCACATCCGGGACACCATCTTACATCCTGATCAGAAGAAAAATCCTTAGCTTTATATTTTGGAGTAGTAGTCTCAGTATTATTTGCCATTTCCACCTCCTAAGAGTTCGGTTATCTTTTCTAGAATATCATTTACTTTTAATGGAAGTCCCCTTACAATATTTAATTGTTCCACACGAATAAGAAACTCACCCCTAATAAGTCTCGCCAGTTGACCTAAATTAATTTCAGGAATTAAAACTTTTTTATAGTTATTCAGAACAGCTTCAGTGTTTTTTGGCAATGGATTTATATAGTGAAGATGAGCCTGCGAAACATTTAATCCAGCATTATTAGCTTTTGCAACTGCTTCTTTAATTGTACCGTAAGTGCCTCCCCATCCTAAAACTAACAATTCACCCGATTGCTCACCGTCAATTTTTAGATCAGGAATATCATTTCGAATATTTTTTACTTTCTGAGTTCTAAGCTTAACCATTTTATCATGGTTATCTGGATCATAACTTACGTTTCCATAAATATTGGATTTTTCAAGTCCGCCGATTCTGTGCTCCAAGTTAGGAGTTCCTGGAATTGCCCACGGTCTGGCAAGGTTTTCATCGCGCGAATAAGGATAGAATCCCTCAGGATCTTTTCTAAAATCCACTTTTATTTCAGTAATTTCATCCACGTGTGGTATTCTCCATGGTTCTGAGCCATTAGCTAAATAACCATCTGTTAATAAAATTACAGGTGTCATATATTTAAGTGCAATTCGCGATGCTTCAATAGCCATATTAAAGCAATCACGAGGTGTTCGTGCTGCTAAGACACATACAGGTGCCTCACCATTTCTGCCATACACAGCTTGCAACAAATCAGCTTGCTCTGTTTTAGTGGGCAAACCAGTACTTGGACCACCCCGCTGCACATTAATAACAACAATCGGAAGTTCAGTCATTACAGCAAGCCCTATAGCTTCAGTTTTAAGGGCAAGTCCAGGTCCGCTAGTAGTTGTGATAGCAAGATGTCCTGCAAAAGAAGCACCAATTGCAGAAGTGATTCCGGCAATTTCATCTTCAGCCTGGAAGGTTTTCGCACCAAAATTTTTATAATTGCTTATAAATTGAAGGATTTCAGAGGCAGGGGTAATTGGATAAGAACCTAAAAATAAGGGGAGTCCACTTTTAACAGATGCCGCTAAAAATCCAAGTGCCGTCGCTTCATTGCCTGAAATATTTTTATAAATTCCTTTCGGAAGTTTTGCTGGTTCAACTTTATAGCGAGTGGTAAAAATCTCTGTCATTTCACCAAACTTATGCCCAGCTTGCAATGCTTTTGAGTTTGCTTCGACATATTCAGGTTTCTTTTTAAATTTTGATTTTATCCATTCCTCAGTATTTTGCAACGGTCTGTCGTATAGCCAGTACATTAGTCCAAGAGCAAAAAAGTTTTTACACCTGGAAACCTCTTTTGGACTTAGTGGTAATCCTTCCAATGCATTTGCAGTTAATGAAGTTATCGGTACCTCAAAAACATGGTATCCGCTTAAGCTATCATCATCGAGTGGATTATTATCGTAATTTGCTAACTTTAGATTTTTTACGTCAAAAGCATCTGAATTAACTATGATTGTCCCATCATTTTTGATGTCGGGCAAATTCTTTTTAAGTGCTGCGGGATTCATTGCAACAAGTACATCTGCAGTATCGCCGGGTGTGTGAATATCTGTACTGCTGAAGTGAAGTTGAAAACCGCTTACTCCATACAATGTTCCGGCAGGAGCTCTTATTTCTGCAGGATAATCAGGTAGTGTATTTAAATCATTCCCAATCCACGCAGTCGTATCGCTGAATTGAGTTCCTGTTAACTGCATACCATCACCCGAATCCCCTGCAAATCTCACGGTTACATCGGATAGCTGTTGAAAATCTTTTTCTTTAACATGAGTCATTTTTGGAATCTCTTGGTTTTTTATAATAAATAAAATACTAAACTAATAACAACAAATAGATTTAGCAAAGT
Organism: Ignavibacteriaceae bacterium; assembly: GCA_013042995.1. Lineage (GTDB taxonomy): Bacteria > Bacteroidota > Ignavibacteria > Ignavibacteriales > Ignavibacteriaceae > IGN2. The sequence goes on from JABDPB010000081.1 coordinate 9,134, forward strand.
ATTGACAATTCTCTACTAATTTATTTCAGATATAATCTCATAGAATTCATCTGCATCTACAAAGCCGGTTATCCTTTCTTTTTCCTCTCCATTTGAATCTATGATTAACACCGTTGGAACGCCTACAATTTTATATTGTTCACGAAGTGATTCCACCTCAGGTGAGAGTGATTCAGTCATATCTGCCTTGTAAGTTTCGAACTCTTTTGAAAGTTCAATTACTTTTGGATCAGAAAAAGTTAGTGCATCTAATTCTTTACACGGAATACACCAATCTGCATAAAAATCTATTATTACTCCCCTTCCATCAATTTCAGTAAGTGCATCTTCATTGTAAGCTTTCCAATCAACCGAATTTTTATCGGAAGGAATAAGTGAATATATACCAATAGTAAGTATGATTAATGAAAAAACAATTTTAAATATTTTAAAACCCAGAATTTTATTTGCAAGTTTTTCAAAGAATATCAAATAAATTGCTGTGCCAATCATAAATACGGGGAGTACGTATCCTGTAATGCTATCTGGTAAAAGCGGAAGCAAAAAGTAAAGTGCCATTCCTATTAAAATAAAACCGAAGATATGTTTAACGGCATCCATCCATTCGCCTGCACGCGGCAGATTTTTAATCTTACCTGAGAACATAGCGAGGAACAAATACGGAAAACCTAATCCAAGTGCGAGAACAAAGAAAAGCAAAAATCCAAAATAAGGATCTTGTTTTGTTGCAACATAAGTTACCAATCCTAATACAAAAGGGCCGATGCAAGGTGCGGCAACAATTCCCATTGTTAAGCCCATAAAAAACGCACCAAAGTATCCGGCTTTTGCACCGCCGGCTTTATTAACCCAGGTATCTGGCATTTTAAATTCATATAAACCGAACATTGAAAGTGAAAGAGCTATTAATATTGCAACAACAGCTAAAATTACAATTGGATTTTGCAATAGCGCACCAAATACTGCACCTGTTAAGGATGTTACTACCCCGATGATTGAATAAGTAGCAGCTAAGCCGAGCATAAAGAGCAAACCCATTAAAAATAATTTTGCGGTGTGTCCTTCACTCTGGCCACCAAAGTACCCTATTGTAATTGGGATAAGTGGATAAACACAAGGTGTTAGGTTAAGTGCGAGTCCACCGATAAAAACAAAAAATAAACCAATGATTAATCCATTGCTTTCGAGTGCATTTGATATTGGATCAGAGTCTTCACTTTCTTTTGTAGTTTTTGTAAAACTTAAATCTATCTGCGAAAAAACATCATCATTAATTTTATTTACCGTTTCTCTTTTGTCTGCTACAATTATTTCCAACGTATCAGATACGGCAGTTGGGGCAATACAGCTCATATCATTGCAAGCCTGGTAATAAAGTTCAACAACAATAGAGTAATTGCCTGGCTCAACATCTTCTGCAACGTTGACCATACCACCAATAAATATTTTACCTTCCCACACTGAAAGAGGAGTTTCAGAGAAAGCCAATTTATAATCGTGCGGTTCAGGATATGCCACATTTTCTAATTTGAAATTGGGATTTTCTAATACTGACAATTCAGTTGGGATCAAATAATCTTCGTATGGTTTGTGAGAATTTATGTGCCAGCTTTCCAAGACATCAATTGCAAGAGCAATTTTAAATTCGCTTCCGGGAAATACTTTATCAAACGATTGGTACGCTTTCACATTTAGCAAATCTTCATTCATTCCAAATTGAGCAAAAGATTTGCTTGAAAGAATTACGAATAAGGAAACAGTAAATATCATTGAGTTGAGTTTTTTCATGCTAAATTCTCCATCCCTGAACTATTGGATACCGCCTGCCGTAACCAAATGCTTTTTTGGAAACACGTAATGCAGGTGCAGCCTGCTTTCTTTTAAATTCATTGATATCTACCATCCGTAAAATTTTTTTCACGATTTTTTCATCTTTAATTACAGATGATATTTCATTGATTTCTTTGTTTTCTTCAAGATACATTTTTAGAATTTTATCAAGCAGCTCGTATGGTGGCAACACATCCTGATCTGTTTGATTGGGACTTAGTTCTGCAGAAGGTGGTTTATTAATTATTGTCTTAGGAATTATTTCTTTTTCCCGATTTATAAATTTCACAATTCTATAAACATCAGTTTTATAAACATCGGCAATCACCGCAAGACTTCCGCTCATATCGCCATACAAAGTACAGTAACCAACAGCTAATTCTGATTTATTTCCGGTTGTTAAAACTAAATAATTATCATTATTTGAAAAAGCCATTAAATACAGTCCGCGAACACGTGCCTGAATATTTTCTCCTGTTATTTTAGATGTTTTACCCTTAAATGTTGGAGCTAGCTGCTCAAGTGTTTGATCAACAACTGGTTGAATAGAAACATTGTTCGAATTGATTTTTAAATTTTTTATAAGAAGCTCTGAATCTGTAACACTTCCCTTACTTGAGTATTTTGATGGCATTAAAACAACATGCACATTTTCTCTACCTAAAGCCTCAACTGCAATATAAGTTACTATTGCCGAATCAAGTCCGCCGCTGAGGCCGACAACGGCTTTTTTGAAATTCATTTTGTCAAAATATTCTTTTACACCGTAAATCAATCCGGTTAAAGTTTCTTCTTCAAATGATTTTTCGGTTGATTTTGAAATCTCGTTTCCCTTTTCAGTATCAAACAAAAAGAAATCCTCTTCGTAAGCTTTTCCCAAAGCAACTAATTTTCCATTTCGATCTAAGCACATACTTGCGCCATCAAAAATTAAATCTGTTTGTACACCAACAGTACACACATATGCTAAGGGTCTTTTATCTTTTTCGCACAAAATTGATAGCATTTCTCGGCGTTCTTCCCTTTTACCGAATGAGTAAGGACTAGCAGATATATTTATTAAAACTGTAGCACCTTTTTTCATTTGTTCTTCAACAGGATCGTTATGGTATCTTCGTCGATACCAATAATCTGCATCGTTCCAAATATCTTCACAGACTGAAATGCCTAAAGTTTCACCTTTAAACTTGTGTACATTTACTTTATCCGCAGGCTCAAAGTAGCGCATTTCATCGAAAACATCGTAGTTTGGAATTAACGATTTTGGCTGGACAAATTGGACTTTACCATTGTAGCAAAGTACAGCAGAATTATGAATATTTGTTCCAATTAAATCATCATCCTCTGTTATTGCACCGAAAAGCATTCCTGTTTCTCCAGAAATTGAAGCTAGTTCATCAATTCTTTTTTGAACAGCTGTTCTGAATTCTTCTTTTTCAACTAAATCCAATGGTGGGTAGCCAACGAGAGCAAGCTCCGGAAAAATTACTAGATCTGCGTCAGATTTAACTCCCTTTTTGTAGCCGCTAATTATTTTTTCTTTATTATAATCTAATCTGCCGATGATTGGATTCATCTGGCAAAGTGCAATCTTCATCGCTTTTAAAAAATTTATTCAGAAGTATAATATTACTTAAAAATTCACCAAAATTGAAAATGAGATTATTATATTGATGTTTAAGAAAGTTAATAAATTTATATCATTGTTCTAACAAACAAGCTTGCCTTCAAGCATATTTACATTTTCAGGTACAATTAACCGACGGAATTCTGAATTCACCGATTTCTGAGCACCATTTATAACATATCGATTGAAAATCAGAGTAATTATTATTTATTGGTATAAGGAAAAAGAAATAAATTTAAACCGGAGCTAGTAATGGCAAATAAATTATATCGATCAACGTCTGATAAAATGTTGGGGGGAGTTTCAGGTGGATTAGCAGAATATTTCGATATTGATTCCACAATAGTTAGAGTTTTGTTTGTTGTTTTAACGCTGGTCGGAGGAGGTGGAATTCTAGCATATATTATTTTATGGATTGTTGTTCCTGAAAAGCCATATCAAATTCCTAATATGACCGGCAATGATTCTAGCAATGATAATAACGATGAAAATAATTTTAATTCTGCTTCAAATGAAGAAGATTCAACTTCAGGAAATTTTGAAATGAATGCTGCAGCATTAGCTCCAGATAAACCAACAAAATCAATATGGCTTGCAGTAATTTTGATTGCTCTGGGTGGTTTGTTGCTTGCAGATAATTTTTTCCCACGGTTTGATTTTTCAGATTACTGGCCTGCAATACTCATTGTAATTGGTGTTAGTTTACTTTTAAAGGCAAAAAATTAAAAACAAATTTGCAGAGATAATAAAATGAAAACATCACACATTTTTTGGGGCTTACTATTTATTGGATTAGGATTGCTCATTCTTATAAATAATTTCTCAACAATTTTTATGGATTGG
>JABDPB010000085.1 GCA_013042995.1 Ignavibacteriaceae bacterium
TTTATTGTAGAGTATCAACAGACGAGCAAGCATCAAACGAAGATAATTCTTTGGAGATTCAGGAAAGTGTTTTAAGAATTTTCTGTGAAAAGGAAGATTTTGAAGTTTATGATGTTTATGCTGATACGAAAAGCGGCAAATCTATAGATAGAATTGAGCTTAATCGTTTAAGAGAAGATGCCTCAAAGAACAGATTCCAAATCATAGTTGCTACCAAACTTGATCGTCTGTCAAGAAATGTAAAAAACTTCCTGGATCTGGATTATGAATTACAGCAATATCACATCGACATAAAAACCCAATCACAAAATTTCGATACTACAACCCCTTCGGGTAGAATGTTGAGGATGATGCTCATAGCTTTTGCAGAATTCGAACGCGATATGATCTCAGAGAGAACTGCAGAAGCTTCTGAGTATTTGGCAAAAGAAGGAAATCCTGGTGGAGGTTTAACACCACTGGGCTATGATCGAGTAGATAAATTATTAGTTGTTCACGAAGAAGAAGCTGATCTCGTTAGATACATATTTAACTTATACCTTGAAAATCCTTCAACAGGAAAAGTGATTGAAAAGCTTAATTCACAGGGCTATAGAACCAAAGTACATTTGATTAAGGATAGAAAAACAGGTAAAGAATCTGTGCGTGGAGGTGGGGCATACTCAAGAGATACAGTTCATCGAATCTTAACCAACGTAAAATATATCGGTAAAATACCCTATAAGGGAGAATTGTATCCAGGGAAGCATGAACCAATAATAAAAGAAGAAATTTTCAACCTGGTTCACGAGCAATTGCAAGAATCTAAAACAAACAAGCATCGAACTAAGAAACGTGAAATACCTACAAAACTGAACAACATACTTTATTGTGGTTTCTGCGGAAATAAAATGACCGGCAGTTATGGGACGAAAAACAAAAAACCTTATTACTATTACAAATGTACTTCAAAGATTCATGGGTCCAGTAAATCTTGTCCTTCCAAAACTATAAAAATGGATTATCTGGAAAATTTTATTTTCAAAATAACCAAGATAATTATTGAAGATCAAAGGGCATTTAACGAAGAATTTAAAAAATATTCAGAGCGTTCATGTTCATCTCTGGAAAAATTATTAAAAGAAGAGAAAGTATTGCTTGCAAACCTCGCAAAGGTTAAAGGCGAAATTAAACATATGAATGAGGTGATAAAACTTAGGGGAATTGACAAAGCACCTAAATCAATACTTGATGAAATTACAAACCTAGAGATATCACAAAATGCGATTCAAAAAAGTATCGATGATAATAAGAAAAAAATAGAAGCTATTAAAAGAACTCAGATTGATGAAGTAGTCTTTAAAAGAGCTTATGAAAGGTTCACCCAATGTATTGAAAAGGCCCCCATCGATTTACAGAGAGATATGTTTTCAACATTCTTTGAAAGAATTACTTCACATATTAAAGCCGGGGATGAGAGTGGTCATATCACCATAAAACTCCATGCCGATGGAGAGATCCTGGAGAAATGGGCTAATCTGGGCAAAGAATTAACTTTGGACGAAATCTCGAACTTTCGTCGGGCTTTGTACCCACGACAGGATTCGAACCTGTGGCCTACGGTTTAGGAAACCGTTGCTCTATCCAACTGAGCTACGTGGGCATAATATTAACTACAAATTAGTAGTTGAAATTTTCTAAACAAAAGTAACGAACTTTGAAATGATTATAAATGTAAGAATAGCGGATAATTTTTATTTTATAGCATTAAAAAGTGATATAACTAGTTTATAAAAAATAACTTAGATAAATAGGGGTAACAGAATAGTAACATTAACTATTTAATAATCACCATCTTCTTAGTCTCAACAAATGAACCCGCTTGCAGCTTATAGAAATAAATTCCACTTGGAAATCCAGTTCCATCGATTTCTACTTCATAACTATCTGCGGATTTCTCTACGTTAACAAGTGTTGTAACTTCATTTCCAAGAACATCATAAACTTTAATTGTAACAAAACTATTTTCTGGTATTTTATATTTGATTGTTGTTAGTGGATTAAATGGGTTTGGATAGTTTTGTTCAAGCGAAAAATTGTTAATGTTGAGTATTTCTAATTCAATTGTATTCGAATATTCAAACGTTCCATCATAATCTAGTTGTTTTAACCTGTAATGATATTTTCCATTTGAAATATTTTCATCAACAAATGAGTAGTATTGTCTATCTGTTGTTGTTCCTTTACCTTCTTTAAATCCTATTATTCGCCACTCACTGTTATCCATTCTTCTTTCTATTTCAAAGCCAAGATTGTTTAACTCCGTTGCTGTTTCCCAATTGAGATGAACTCTATTATCATTTTGTTTTGCTGAAAATGAAAGTATCTCTACGGGGATAGTAATATTAATTGTGCCATAGAACATTTCGGGTACACCAGTAGTAGCAAACATATATCCTAATGAGTCCACTGCTAGTTTGTGGGTTGGAATATGAAAAAGACCTGCGTTATAATGATTCCACGAATCTCCATCATCCGTTGATCTATAAACGCCATATCCTGTGGCAAGAAATATGTGACCCAATTGATTTTCCACAATATCAAATATTCCATCAGGATTAAAACCACAAATTTCCTGCCAAGTCATTCCACTGTCAGATGACACAAATAAACAACCTGAACCACACTGGTATGCTCCACCATATATAGTTCCATTCTTTGCCCAAAGTAAAGAATATAAATCTGACGGTACCGGTGGCATCATTTCCCAACTATTTCCATTGTCGGTAGATTTATACAGATACATTCCGACATTAGGTTTTACAAAGAGTGCAAGGCATATATTCTCTTTGAAAATCATATCAATCATTTTACAAGAGTCAATACCAACTTCTATCCAAGTTTGTCCTTCATCAGTTGAACGGTAAAGATCTCGACTTGGATAATTTTCCATTTGAATAAATACATCTCCATTATTATTTGTAACTATTGGATTGGGTTCAAAGACACAATAACTAGCAGGAATGGGCATACTTAAAGTGGTCCAGGTGTTTCCTTCATCAGTAGATTTCCTTAACGGAACATCAATTAAATAGAGAACACCTGTTGGGGATGTACTGAAAGCACATCTGTTTGCTAGGGGAAATACGAGTTCCCAAGACTGCCCATTGTCTGTAGATCGTATTAAATTAGTCTCAAACTCAACGAATTGGTTACCAGCACTACTTACTGCAATAGAAAATGGATTCACAACTGGTGGAAGTAGCTCTTGCCAAATATTTTGTGCTATAGAATTTGAAAAAGGGAATACACAAAAAAACAGTATTAACATTTTTTTCATTTTGTTATTCCTGTTTTATTTGTTGATAAAAAGCAATCATCTTAAACTGAGATCGCACATTTTTAATGCCATAAAGGAATAAGATATAGGAGAGCTTCTATCGGTTTAAGCAAAATTATTTAATTGAATAAGTAATTTATTCCTTGTTTAAGTATAGAAATGTTAATTCCAGATAGCTAATCTGGTGCGGTGGACTCCACTTCATAACTACATGCAGGTAGCTCTTTATTTTAAAATAGAACACTACAGAACTTGAATACTATTTTTTTCTACTTTCCCCAATACTTTTTGGTTTTTTACTACTGTTTAAGTTTTTTGTAGCAAATTGATTGAATTTCAGCAGCAACACCAAGTGCAATTTCCTCCGCAGAACTGCCGCCAATTTTTAATCCAATTGGTGAGTGAAAATTTGACAAATCTACTTTACTTCCAAATTCGCTTTTTAGTGAATTCATCAAACTTGCAGCTTTAGATTTTGATGCAATTACACCAATGTATTTGTATTTTTTCTTTTTTGCATAAATATTCTTCAAAATTATTTCATCGTAATTGTGTCCATGAGTAACTATTACAAAATATGCATCTTCGGGAGGAGCAAACTTTTTTGTGTATTCGTTGTAATCGCTTAAAATATACTCCGAAGCATTCGGATTTTTCTCTTTTGAAATGTACTCAGGTCTGTTATCAACCAGTACAGAATAAAATTTTAGAGGCTTAAGAAAATATAAAAGTGAGTTGCCGACATGCCCTCCACCAAAGATATGAACTGTTGGCTGACTACCATGAACTTCATAAAAGATAGTTATAGCTCCATTGCAGGACATTGGAACAATTTTAATATTTTCATTTACTTTGGGTGATTTGTTTGATAAATAATATTCCTGCAGTTTATTTTCACCTTTTAACAAACATTCTTTTGCTTCATTAATAGCTTCAGCTTCAATTGCACCGCCGCCAACAGTACCAGATGATGAACCGTTGCATTTAACAATCATTTTAAAGCCAGCTTTCCCAGGCGAAGAACCAACTGCATTGACAACAAATGCAATTACAAATGCTTCATTTTTACTTCTAAGTTCAGCTGCGGTTTTGTAAATATCCATTAGTTATTTCCTTTAACTAAAAAAACAAAAAGAACGAGTAATTCCTTCTTTGCAAAGGTAACTAACTTTAAATTTAATTTGAATGAGTAGCGGTAGGATTTAAAAGTTAATCCAGTAAGTTACTTTTACCATAAAAATATTATCCGGCTCTGCAGCAAATAAACGAGACATTGATTTATTGAATTGAAATTCACCTATTTCTTCCTCTTCAGATCTTGTTTGAGTCCAAACAAAATAAATTACGCTACCGGGTAAGTATTCCCATCGTAAAACAGCATTTCCCCTAAGCGATCTAAAATTAAAATCAGGATTGGAAATTTCAATTTCTTCAGCAGGTCCATTCCCATCTGGATCTGCAGTATTTGTTTCCGGGTCGAAAGTTGAACCGTTTTCTCCGTATTTAATAAAATCATAAGTTCCTGGAGATTCAAGCTCTTTAAAATTATTGTAATTGCCAGAGGAAATTAATGGCTGAAGATATAACTGTAAACTTAATTGCGGAGTAAACGTCCAGTTAAGCCTTATACTTGCAGAAAGAGTTTTTTGATCGAGTTCGCCAAAAACATATCGCTTACCGTAAGTATTTGCAGCTAATGGATCATCAAAAGTATCTATATACTGTGCATACTCAAAAACTCTTGAAAACTTTGGATTAATTGAAAATAAAAGATTCGGAAAAGGACGCCAGTCAAATCCAAGCTCAACAAACCAATCGTATGAAGGACTGGTTTGAAAAGTTCCTGCACCCACACCAATTTCCCAGTCTTTTCTACTGTCCGAAGCAAGCCAAATAGATGTTTGATAACCCGGCGGATTTATAGTAAGCGGACCGCCTCTTGTTCGTGTGTTGTTAAAAGTTTCTGTATAGTAAGCAGCGTTCCAATCAGCTATATAATAGTTTGCGAATTCCATAAATCCAAAATGAAAAATACCTTCCCAGGTTTTGTGTCCGCCAAAATCATAATTTTGAAAAATTGCTGCACCTAAATTTGAATACCTGTAAACATCAGTCGGATCAGTCCATTCGTAACCAGCACCAGCGTGCCAGTTTAATTTATCCGCACGCCACATAAAACCTAGATCGTTTACATCGAATGCAGGAGTAATGAAACCGAAAGCTGTGTTTACGAAAAAATTCCCCTTTTGTTTGTTGATATGAAACCTGCCAGCATATCCCGTGAGCGATGTTTTGTTCGAATCAACACTAACATGCGACGCATCCGGTCTCTGAAAATAGTGTCTTGAATCTTGCTGAAGATCAGTAATTCGCTTCTGGTTTCCTGTTAGATGACTTACACCGGCCCATCCAGCTAAAACCCAAGTTTTTGATTCATCGAAAAAAGTCCAACCATCCATACCAAAAGAAAAAGCTTCTTTATTTATTTCATCACGTAGTCTGCCATCTTTAAAGTTTCTGAGAGTTGCAGTTGAAATACCGCCAATTCCATTTCGTCCTTCATTAAATTCTTTTTGAAATCTAAGCACACCATAGTAAGCAAGCGGTTCCACTTCAGCATCAGATTGAATGTCATCTTTTGAAATGCGTGCATACTCTCTTTTAGTTACATTATGAATTGTTCCAATGTTCCAATTGTCATCTAGCTTGCCGGTTAATTTTCCTGCAGCTAGAATGTGAGTTCCATTAGGATAATCAACATAATCTGCGTCTGGTGCACTGCCCTGCGGCGGGCGACCAATTCTTCTACTATACAAAAAATCTGGCGAGCCCCAATTAAAGCCCCAATAGCTGCGTGCACCACCGTAACCAAAATTAAAAGTTGAAAAACCTTCAATAAAAAATGGTCTCTTTTCATTAAAGAAAGTTTCAACATCACTTAAATTTATTACAGCAGGATCAATCTCTACCTGTCCGAAATCAGGATTAACAGTTGCATTTAAAGTAAGATTCGATCCAACGCCCATTCTAAAATCTGCACCGGCGCCAGGAGTATATTTTGATCCGTCGTTAAACGGATCACCATCATCAAATTGAATGTACTCTGCTCTGGTAGTTACATATGGAATTATTTCAAACTGTGAAGAAGAAGAAATGTTGTCAAATCCTGTTAAGCTTGCGAAATGAGAAACAAATCCACTTTCCGTTTTGGGAATGAATACTAAAAAATCCCATTCGTTTTTTCGTGCAATTTTTCTTCTGAAATTTACCCCCCAAACCATTGTATCTGTTTGATTGAAACGCATTTGCGAAAAGGGTATACGCATTTCGGCACACCAGCCCTCGTCATCAACTGAAATTTTACCTTCCCAAACACCATCCCATGATTCATCATCCCAGCTATCATTAAAAAGAACGCCATCTATTAAAGTGCCAGCGGCATTTAACGTAAAAAAGTAACCGCTTCTTTTATCGTTATATGGATCGAGGTAAAGCGTGATGTGATCTGAATTAACCCATTCATCTCTACGCGACAACCTTGCTAAAATTGAATCTGGAGATGAATCATACATTTTTACACCCAAATAAAGAGCATCTTCATCAAAAGCTAATTTTAAACTTGTTTTTTCGGAAGCAACTGCACCTTCAATTGGATCTCGCTGAATAAAGTTTTCAAATCCGCCACCATTTTGCCACACTTCTTCATCTAGTTTGCCATCAATAGTTATAGGTTTAATTACCTTTAAGGCGAGAATGACAACATCATTATTTTTTACGGTGAGAGAATCTGCTCCTTTTACAGATAGTGTTATAAGAAAAGTTGTGAAGGCTAAAAGTAAAAATCTTGTCATAGTCCTAGCTCATAAAATTAGATGAACTATTTTATTGACGTAGAAAAGCTATACATGTTTCATAAGCAACTCAAGTTCAATAAAAGAACCGCTTCAATTGCGGTTCTTTATCTAGATCAACGTTCAAAAAATCAAAATTATTTTAAGAACAAGTACTTTTTATTATATAAACGGTTACAACAAGTGATAAATATTTATTCAACTACTTTTTCTTAATATTAATCTCGCCCATTCCAGTACTTAGTTCAATAGTACTTCCGCCGCCGTTAAGTATATATGTAACTTCAATTGTTTTACTTTCTTTGTTTCTTTTTACATTTGATGGCTTAAAATCGGATTGAATTTTATCAAGATCAGAATCATCACCACTCCACATAATTACTTTAGTAGAAGCAATTATTGTTGCCTTTGCAGAACTGGGAACACGAAGCTCGATATCACCTATGCCTGTAGTTAATTCACTCTCATTTTTCCCATCTGGAATAAATTCAGCATAGATATCTCCTGCTCCCGTGCTAGCATCAACAAAGCCTGTAATGTTTTTAAGTGTGATATTTCCGGCACCTGTGCTTACATCAAGTTTACCTTTTGCACTTTCAAGTGTAATATTTCCACCTCCCGTTGATACATCCACACTGCCGGAAACACTTCCTATTTTGATATTGCCTCCACCTGTTGATACGTCTGCTTCACCACCTATATCACCCACGTTTATATTTCCTCCGCCCGTTGATACATCAGCCGAATTCATAACTGAAGTAATAGTTATTCCGCCGCCGCCAGTGCTTAAATCCGCAGTACCATTAATTATCCCAACTTCTATTTCACCTCCGCCGTTTGAAATGTCTGCACCGCCATTTATATCACCGGTTCTGATATTTCCTCCGCCAGTTGAAAGATCAGCAATACCGCCGATGGTTTGTACATTAATATCGCCGCCACCCGTACTCGCATCAACTTTACCATTTATATCACCTTCTATATCAATTCCACCCCCTCCGGTTGATAAATCGAGATTTAGAGATGATGGAATATTTAGCATAAGCTGGAATTCATCTGAGTCTTCACCTTCAAATTTTATTTCGATCTTACTCCCGACTTTTTCCATGGTAAGAAAATCAAGTTCTTCTTCCAAAATGTTTCTAGCGATAACATTAACTTCACTTACGTTGCCGGTTACAATTTCTATTCCCCCTTGAGTTAGAGAAACATCAAGTAAATCACCTGCACTAACATTAAATGTTGCTTCTTTACTTGTTTGAGCCGAAATAGTGAGTACGAAACTCAGCAGTAAAAATAATGTGGCTGAAAACTGTTGAATAGTTTTTGTTTTCATTTTAATTATACTCCTTTAAAAGTGTTTTGGATTTTAATCGAATGTAATTGTTATCATCCTGTTTTGCTTTTTGCATAACAAGTTCAACATCATTTTGTTTTAATTGATAACCACTTTTTGCTGCTTTAATGAGAGCATTAAGCGAAGCAATTCGTAGTGCGGATGAAGAGTCATTCAGCAAGACAAAAAGATAAGCCTGCTTAAAGGATTCATCGTAATTAAATTTGCTGATGAGTTTTAGAGCTTCCATTCGAACACCGGGATTTTCATCAGTCATTACAACTGTTATTAATGCATCTTTAATATCTTTATCGGGTATAAGATTTCCGTAAGTATCCATCACGTTAATTGAATTTAAACGTGACCCCGGATTTTGCTCGTTCAACATAGCATAAGTAAGTATGTTTTGAATTTCGGGATCGTTTACTTTTCCACTCAGATTTATACGTTTAACTGCGTCGAATGTAAATTCTACACTACCATCACTTAAGTCTGAATCAACAAATTGCAGATTTGTTATTCGCGTATCATCCTGCGAGAGAGATATTTTAGTAAATTGTTGATTTTTAGTTTTATCAATTACATCTTTTTCGCTAAAAAACATTCCGCCTAAAATGAATCCTATAAGCAGAATTGCCACCCCTCCAAGTGCAAGTTTCGG
>JABDPB010000089.1 GCA_013042995.1 Ignavibacteriaceae bacterium
CTTGAGCACTGCCTAAATAAAACTCACCTTTATTTTTAGAATAAACTCTGGTACCAGAAAAAAGATTTTGTACATACATTGATTGCCAACTACTGCCGTAGTCAGTACTCCTATAAATTTCTGAGGTTCCATTAGTAACTATGACAATCGAATCCGAAGATGCAACACTAGAAATATTTACATTATTTGGAATTCCATTAGTTAATTTTTCCCAATAATTTCCAGTAATCTGCTTTCGGAATAATCCATACCAACTACCAACATATATATATTTATTATTGACATCTATACATTTCAAACCGCCCGTGTCGAAACCATTATTTGCGAGTATCCAGCTATTCCCGTAATCGTTTGAATATTGAAAATTTGCGTAAGAAGATGAACTCCAGCTAGAGGATAAAACATAAATCTGATTATTAAAAACTTTTAAATCAATTATAAACATTAAATCCGAGCCCAAACTTTTTCTCTTAAAGATATTATTTTTATAGGTGAAAAGACCAGAACCATAGGTGCCGAAAATTAACTGGTTGTTATTTGCTCCAAGAGAAGAAATCCAAATATTATTAATACCTTCGCTTTTCTTAAGCCAGGATAAGTTTGATTTTGATGAATTATAAATTCCGTCATATGACGCACAAAAAAGATTTGAGACATTCGCACTTATAGCAAGTACATTTTTATTATTAAGACCAGAATTGCCATTTGTCCAACTTGCTCCTTCATTTGTAGATTTAAAAATGCCATAGTGGTATACTCCGACATATATTCCACTTTCATCAACGTAAATTGTTTGAATTATATCGGAAGGGGCTGATGTATTTACAGGTAAAAACCAAGTTAGTCCGAAGTCGGTACTCTTATAAACCTTAGCAGAATTAGTAAAATCAAATGCATACAAAACACCGTTGTACTCTGCTATTCCTTCAAAATTCCAAGCAAACTGATAAGGGTCTATTCTTTCCCAGCTATCTCCATTATTTGTGCTTCTAAAAACACCAGAACCAGATGTACCCGCAGCTGATGCTAAAACAATATTGTTGGAAGTAATGAGAATTTCCTCAATATCCCTATTATCGATTCCATTGTTTACTTCTAGCCAAGTAAAACCTAAATCGGTAGATCTAAAAATTCCCGCATATTCCGAACCTATAAAAATGGTTGAATCTTTAGTGTACATAGACTGCCATTGCCCTTGCTTAACATTTATCCAAGAAGTATCTGATAAATTCATACGAAAGCAGCCAGAATTTGAAATAGCAAATAAGTAATTATTAGATATACGTATCTTTTTAATTACTTTATCTTTTAATCCTATCGAAATCCATCTTTCACCGTTGTCATTACTCATATAAACACCACCAATACCAGCACAATAAATATCATTGTTAAATAAGCTTATGGAGTTTATTAATCCTCCATATGGTCCCTCAATATTTTCCCAAAATTGATTTTGGGCAAATAAACAATCAACTGTTAACATCAGAAATAATATTACTGATATTCTCATCATATTTGTTTGCCTAACTATTACTTATACTGCCAAATTTCCGTATAACATTCCGGCAGCAGGAATGTTATATTACAGTTCAATCTTTTAATATTCAATATTTTCAAAACTTCTTGCGGCATATCATTCCGTATATTAAAGAATGTTATCCAGCGGACTTCTAACACCCATAACTGTTTTTAATACGTGCGTATAAATCATTGTGGTCTTTATACTTTTATGTCCTAACAATTCCTGAACTGTTCTTATATCCTGTCCTGAGTCCAGCAGATGTGTTGCAAAACTGTGTCTGAATGTATGTGTTGAACCATGCTTAATAATTCCAGCAATCTTTATAGCCTTCTTAACTTCCTTTTGAATTACACTCTCATGAATATGATATCTGTATTTCTTTTTACTTTTTTCATTATAATAATAACTTTTAGCAGGAAACAAATACTGCCATCCGAATTCTTTAGCAGCATTAGGATACTTTTTCTTCAAAGCATAAGGAAGTACTGTTTCTCCTAGACCTTTCTTCAAGTCTATATTATGTAGATCATTCAATTTTCTTATATGAGCTTTAAATTCACTTACAAGCTTTGTGGGTAAGACTGTTATCCTGTCTTTTTCACCTTTGCCATCTCTTACATTTATTTGGTTCATCTCAAAATCAATATCTTTAATTCGCAATCTTAACCCCTCTGATAACCTCATCCCTGTTCCGTATAGCAGACTTACAAATAATTTATTAATACCTGATAAGTTATTTAAGATAATTAATACCTCGTTTCTCGAAAATACTACAGGAAGATGTTTAATTCTCTTTGCCCTGCTTATTGAATCTATAAAAGCGATATCTTTCTTAACAATATGTTTATATAAAAATAAAATTGATTGTAATGCCTGGTTCTGTGTGGATGAAGAAACGTGATGATTTGTTGCAAGGTTATTTATGAATGCTTTTATCTCATCAGCACCCATATCTCTTGGATGACGTTTATTGTTGAATAGGATAAAACGCTTTATCCAGTTTGTGTAAACAGCTTCTGTTCTTTTGCTGTAATGTTTTGAACGAAGTTCTGTTCGAACTTTGTCCAGCAGCTTCAGCTCAGGCATTTATTTTCCCCGAGGTATTAAATACTTAAAACAAACTTAATTTTTACACACCACATAATCAATAATTTAATTTGTTCAATTTTGGCTCATATATGCTTTATGGACTTGAATAAAGCCCTTCGTAAATTTAGATTGCTGTATCAAAAACCTTTTTCCACATTTGAAATTACGCCATCAAACGTTAATTATAGTTCTCTTATTAATTCCTGCTCTTTCGGGAATATTTGCACAAAATAAATACAGCACTGTTACTGTTACCGATTCAATTCCGATCAACTTAAATAACCAGTACGAAATCAATAACGTTTCAATTATTCCTTTCAGCGAAAGCATTGTTTTAAGAGGCTCGGTTTTGGAAAGAGACAGTGAATACCAATTTTCATACTCCACAACAACCTTTACACTTTCAGATACACTGCCGTATTCAATTTTCGATACATTAATTGTTACATATCAAACTGTTCGTCTTGGATTGCAAAAAGAATATAAAAAGCGAAGTCTCGTTGTTCGTTTTGATGAAGATCGCGGAGATACAATTCGGGTAGTGCAAACTGAAGGTGCCGGTTTTACTCCAGAAGCAATTTTTGGTCCGGGGATTCAAAAAAGTGGAACGTTGATCAGAGGTTTTACGGTCGGAACAACAAAAGATTTTTCACTTAGCAGCGGATTAAGATTGCAGCTTTCGGGCAAACTAACAGAAGACATCGAAGTTGTTGCCGCGCTTACAGATCAGAATACACCAATACAGCCGGAAGGAAATACTGAACGGTTAGAAGAGATTGATAAAGTTTTTATTCAGATTAAACATCCCAATGCTACAGGAGTTTTTGGTGATTATATTCTAAATAACCGCAATGGCGAATTCGGGGTAATCAACAGGAAATTGCAGGGCTTAATGGGCACTGTAAATTTTGATCCGCACGAAGGATACGTTGCAATTGCCGGACAGCGCGGTAAGTTTAATACAAATAATTTTAACGGAACCGACCAGGTGCAGGGTCCATATCAATTGACCGGTTTAAATGGTGAAAGGGATATTATAGTTCTTGCAGGTACTGAAAAAGTTTTTCTGGATGGAATAGAAATGCTTCGCGGGGAAAACAACGATTACATAATAGAGTATGCAAATGCTACAATCACTTTTACTCCTAAAAGATTAATTACAAACGCAAGTCGAATTTCGGTAGATTTTGAATATACTGACAGAAGATATTCGCGTAACTTTTTTGGTGGCGGTGCATCATCAAGTTTTTTTGATAATAAATTTAAACTCGCCTTTCAGTATTTGCAGGAAGGTGATGATCAGGATTCACCAATTGATATCGTGCTTTCTGATGAAGATAAACAAATATTAAGCGAAGCAGGAGACGATCCGCTCAAAGCCGTTAAGTCGGGAATATTTCTTGTTGAACCCGATTCACTTGGAATCAGAAGAGGAATTTATCAGGCGGTTGATACTTTAATAAATAGTGAGCTGTTTACTTACTACGTTTACAAACCCGGTGATTCACTTTCATCGTACAATGTTTCTTTCAGTTACGTTGGTAATAAGCAAGGTGATTATGTAAGAGAAGCTTTAGGGCAATTCAGATTTGTTGGAATTGATTTAGGCGAATATTTGCCCATAATTTTTCTTCCGATACCGCAGCTTAAACGGCTTGGAAATATTACGGCTTCAATTACACCATTCGAAAATGTTACTCTTAATTTAGAATACGCTGGAAGTCTGTGGGATAAAAACAGGTTTTCAAATACAGATGATGGAGATAATTTCGGTTTTGCTACAAACGTATTTCTAAATGTTTTGCCTTCACAGGTTTCACTCGGTTCTTTAAGTCTGGGTAAGATAGGCTTTTCATACAAAGACAGATTCATAAACAAAAAATTTACTTCAACCGATAGATTTAACGAAGTTGAATTTGACAGGATTTATAACACAGCAGGCTCATCATCGCAGGAAGATGAGCAATTCCGCGAAGCAAAACTAAATCTTATTCCGATTGATGAATTGAATATAACTTCTTCAGCAGGATTTTTGAAGAGGGGAGAATCGTTTAAATCAGACAGGTACAACAATACATTCCGCCTATCAGATCAGCAGCAATACAATGTTTTTTACAATATAGATTACGTAGACACAAGAAATTTAAATCGGAAAAGCAAATGGCTGCGGCAGGCTGGAGATGCTCACTATATTTTTTGGAAGTTTAAACCTGGAATTAATTATCTGGCAGAAAACAAAGAAGATAAAAATAAAGGGAAAGATTCTCTGCTGACTGGCAGCTTGAAATACATTGAGATCAATCCATATCTACAATTAATTGATTTGGAAGGTTTAGGATTTACTGCAAAATATTCTTATCGGGATGATTACTTTCCTTTAGAAGGAAAAATGAAAAAGGAATCGGAATCGCGGGCACAAATTTATGAGTTAACTTACCGGGGAATTGATGAAGTTTCAACCCTGCTCAACCTGACAATTAGAAATAGAAAGTATACTGATGCTTACAAGCAGTTAGGATTTCTGGATACCGAGCAGCTTCTAATTCGATCGCAATCGAAATTTAATTTTTGGGAGCCAGTGATAAATGGTGATCTATTTTATGAAGTTTCAACCGAAAAGCAAGCACGTCTTGAGAAAGTTTTTGTAAGAGTAGAGCAGGGAACAGGTAACTATGGATATCTTGGTGACTTAAACGGAAACGGCATTGCCGATGAAAATGAATTTGAGCCAACACTTTTCGATGGTGATTTCATTTTACTTACTATTCCTACTGATGAACTTTTTCCCGTAATAAATTTAAAGACAAACACTCGCTGGAAAATTAAATTCGGTAATATTTTTGAGCAGAATAGTTTCATCGGAACAGTGCTAGAACCACTTTCAACCGAGACATCTTGGCGAATTGAAGAAATTACACGCGAAGATGATCTGGCAAAAATTTACTTGATGCAGTTGAATTATTTTCAGGTGCCCGGAATTACTATTCGTGGTACGAATTTTTTCCTTCAGGATATTTTTATAAATGAAAACAGGCAGGATCTTTCTTTTCGTTTTCGTTACTCACAGCGTTTTGCAATGAGTGATTTCAATACCGGCATTGAGACAGGTTACAATCGTGAAAGAAGTATACGTATTAGGTTTAGACTTGTAAAAGAAATCAGTATTCAAACAGACATTGTGAATTTTACTGACAACGTAGATGCATCTGAATTTTCATCGAGAAGCAGAAAAATCTCCGATAACAACATCACTTCAGATTTTTCGTACAGACCGATTCGTTTTTTAGAAGTTGGATTTAAATTTAAGTTTGGTAGAAGCGAGGATTCTTTTCCTGAAAATCCAACTATAATAGATTTAAATTCACAACTGCTGCGGGTGAATATATCATTTGCGCAAACAGGCAGGCTTCGATTAGAGATGGAAAGAAATGAACTCCTTGCAAATACATCTGAAAATTTTATTCCATTTGAAATGTTAAATGGTAATCAGCTTGGAAAGAATTATTACTGGCGTTTAAATTTTGATTACAGAGTTGCATCATTTCTGCAAACAACAGTCAGTTACGATGGCAGGTGGCAGGGAGAGGGAAGAGTAATTCATACTGCACGTGCAGAAGCAAGAGCTTATTTTTAAAGGTGAATACTATGAAAATTATATCCACAATGATTGAAGCTCATATTTTTCGAGAAACAAAAATCGGAATTGAATTTCTGTCAATGAAACGAGCCAATAATCAATTTTACCCCGACTTGTGGCAAATGGTAACTGGTAAAATAAAAACTGGTGAAAAAGCTTATGAAGCAGCACTTCGTGAAATCAAAGAAGAAACAGGATTAATACCAGCACAACTTTGGGTTGCACCCACAATAAACTCATTTTACGAACCAAGAGATGAATACATTTGTCTTCTTCCCGTGTTTGCCGCAAAAGTTGACTCAAAATCTGAAATAACAATCAGTGATGAACACACAGAATTTAAATGGTTAAAAAGTAAGGACGCAAAAGAACTGCTCGCCTGGCCCGGACAGCGCGAAGCTGTTGATATAATTGAAGATTACTTTATTAACAAAAAAAGTTTTTTGCATTTTGTTGAGATAAAGTTTTGAACGTAGTTTAATTATGCATTCAAAAGCTAAATAACTATTTTTTGAATTCAATTTTTCAAAATTAAGGAAAATATTTTGGGCTTATTAGTTGTAGGTTCTCTCGCATTAGATTCAGTTGAAACGCCTTTCGATAAAGTGGACGACGCTCTCGGTGGTTCAGCAACGTACATTTCACTTGCTGCCAGTTACTTTTCTGGTCCAGTTGAATTAGTTGGAGTTGTTGGCTCTGATTTCCCCAAAAAATATGTAGAGCTTCTTCAACAGAATAATATCGATCTTGAAGGATTGCAGATTATTGAAGGTGAAAAAACTTTTAGGTGGGGAGGGAAATACCATTACGATTTAAATGTGCGCGATACACTTTTTACAGAACTAAATGCATTTCAGAATTTTAATCCAATAATTCCGGAACGGTTTCAAAAATCAAAATACGTTTGTTTAGGAAATATTGATCCTGTTTTGCAAATGCGTGTGCTTGATCAGATGAGAGATCCGCAGTTTGTTGTATGCGATACAATGAATTTTTGGATCGAAGGGATGAAAGATGATTTGTTAAAACTGATAAAGCGAGTGAACGTTTTAATCATTAATGATTCCGAAGCACGGTTACTTACAGATGAACCAAATCTAATTAAAGCTGCCAAAATGATTAGAAATCTCGGACCCGATATACTAATTATCAAAAAAGGTGAACACGGTGCAATGCTTTTTATGGATGGAACCATCTTTTCGGCTCCTGCGTATCCGCTTGAGACTATTTTTGATCCGACCGGTGCAGGTGATACTTTTGCGGGCGGATTTATTGGTTACCTGCACAAGACACGTGATTTGACCCCTGATAATTTAAAGCGTGCTGTTATTTACGGCAGTTCTATGGCTTCTTTTTGTGTGGAAAAATTCAGTACACAAGCATTGGAGAAACTTTCTTATTTACAGATCCAGGATAGATTCAGAAAGTTTAAAGACTTATCACACTTTGATCAATTGGAGATTGATAAATGACAAATGGTGATTACTTCTCTGTAAAATTTAAAGATGATAAATTGGTTTATCTCGACCAAACAAAACTGCCATTAGTTGAAGAGTATGTTGAAACAGATGATTACGAAAGAATTGCACTTGCGATAGAACGGCTCGAAGTAAGAGGTGCACCATTAATCGGAATTTGTGCTGCGTACGCAATTGCACTATCAGTAAAAAATGATTCCCAAAATATTGAGAGCGATTTTAACAAAGCATGCGAGAGAATACAGAGCACCAGACCCACCGCCGTGAATCTCTTCTGGGCCATTGAGGAGATGAAAAATACTTTTCAAGTGAATAAGAATTCAGAAAATATTTATAAGACACTTTTAGATCGGGCAATAAAAATTCACAATCAGGATGAAGGGTATTGCAGAAAAATTGGTTACCATGGTCTAAGTATCTTTAAGATAAAATCAAATGTATTAACCCATTGTAATACTGGTAAACTTGCGACAGGCGGTGATGGTACTGCTTTCAGCGTTATTAAAACTGCCTTTGAAAACGGGTTAGTCAATCATGTTTACGCAGACGAAACGAGACCATTGCTTCAGGGTTCGCGGTTAACTGCATTTGAATTGGATAAATGCGGTATTCCGTTTTCCATTCAAACAGATTCTTCTGCTGCAGAACTACTGAAGCAGGGAAAAGTTGACCTTGTTATAACTGGGGCCGATCGTGTTGCTCTAAACGGTGATTCAGCTAATAAGATCGGAACTTACATGCTGGCTGTACTTGCAAATTATCATAACATTCCTTTTTATATTGCCGCACCTTCAACTACTGTTGCAAAGCAAACTCCTTCTGGAAAAGAAATTGAAATTGAATACAGAAATAAAAATGAAGTGCTGTTCATCAATCAAAATCAAATTACTCATCAAAATTATGATGCATCTACTCCTGCTTTCGATGTAACGCCAGCGCACTTAATTACAGGAATAATTACAGAGGAAGGTGTATATACTTTTCCGTATAATTTTCTTGTCGTGGATTAGAAATTTCTATGAGTGAAATAATAAAAACTGAAGCTGTGGTTCTCAGCAAGCTAAATTATGGGGACACAAGCAGCATCGTATCACTTTTTACAAAAGAAGATGGAAAATTTAATGCCATTGCAAAAGGAGCACGCTCCCCAAAATCAAAATACAGTCGTATTATTGATCCTGTAAATTATTTAAGCATAGTATTTTACAAAAAAGAATCGCGTGAAGTACAATTGATTTCCGATGCCGATTTGATAAATCATTATTCAATTATAAAATCGGATTTGGAAATATTGAAATATGCATACGCAATAATTGAGTTAGTAAAAAATCTTATGGCAGAGCACGAAGTGAATGCACGACTGTTTAAGGGTTTGACACGAATCTTATCCAAGTTAAATTCATCAAAAGAAAAACCAGAAGTATTATTTGGAAGATTTTTTATGTTTATCCTGAAGGAAGTTGGATATGAAGTTCAGACTGAAAAATGTGCAATCTGTAGCAGAACTCTGGAAAAAGACAGCAGCTACTACTTTAACTTTGAAAAAGGATTGATATGCGGTAAATGCCAAGAACAAGCGGTTGATATTTATAGGATTAATATGGAACTTTTGCAGTATTTTAGATGTCTAAAGAATAATGAACCCCTTGAAAACTTTTCAGGTTCAGAACCGCAAAGAGCTATTGAATTGATGGAAAAATTTGTTACGTATCATGTTCAGGGTTTTAAGGGTATTCAATCACTTAAATCATTTAATTAGAGGTCATTAGAGAAATTTTTGATACTATCCCGGGTTGAATCTTCCCGGGTAAATAAGTAAACGATTTTAAAAGTAACGGAGGTATAGAATGAAATTAAAAGGATTAATTGGTGCTGGAGTTTTGCTCCTCATCGGAATCATATTCGGAGCAATCTTAGTTTCTGGTTTCGGGCTTGTACGTCCTGGGCTTGCTGATTTAAATCTTGGAGCAACAGAACCACCAGTAAATTTAGATGCAGATGCTTCATCTTTTAGTCAATCATTTATTGAAGTTGCTGAAAAAGTAACGCCTACAATCGTACAAATCACTGTAGTTTCTGAACGTGAAAATCCTCACAGCGATTGGTTTTTCTTTCCATTTAAAGATCTTCCAAGGGAACAAAAAGGCTCAGGAAGTGGAATTATAATTTCTGATGACGGCTACATAATCACTAATAATCACGTTGTGGAGAATTCGAATAAAGTTACGGTTGGACTTTGGGATAAAAGACAATTCGATGCGGTAGTTGTTGGCACAGATCCACTTACTGATCTTGCCGTGGTCAAAATTGAATCAGAAAATTTACCAGTTGCATATTTAGGTGATTCGGATAATCTTAAAGTTGGTCAGTGGGTTATGGCAATCGGAAACCCACTTTCACTAGCATCAACTGTTACTGCAGGAATTGTAAGTGCTATTGGACGAGGACAACTTGGTTTAATTCGGGACAGTTATGGAGTAGAAAATTTTATTCAAACTGATGCTGCTATCAATCCCGGCAACAGCGGCGGAGCTTTGGTTGATCTTTCCGGAGCCGTAATAGGAGTTAATTCTGCAATTGCAGCAGGAGGAGGTGGAACATACATAGGTTACGGTTTTGCGATTCCTGTTAATCTTGCTAGAGCAGTTGCAGAAGATTTAATCGCTCATGGTAAAGTCAGCCGTGGATATATTGGTATAAACATTGGCGAAGTAGATAACGCTATTGCAAAATCTTTAGGAATGGATAAACCAAAAGGAATTATCATTCAAGGTTTAGTAGATGGAGGAGCTGCTTCAGAGTCCGATATAAAAGCCGGGGATGTAATCTTGGAAGTTGATGGACGTGAAGTAAACAGACCAAACCAACTACAAAGCTATATAGCATCGAAAACTGCTGGCACAACTGTTAAATTAAAAATTTATAGAGATGGCGATTCAATTGAACGCAATGTAACACTAAAAGCAAGAGATGAAGATGTCAGAATAGAACCTGTGGCTAGTGATGAAAAAGATGAAAATAAAAAAGAATCGGGATTAACTCGTGCTACTTTTGATGATATTGGATTTAGCATAAAAAATCTTTCTGATGGTGAAAAATCTGAATTTGATATTGAACACGGTGTACTTATAACTGAAGTTAAACCTTTTAGTAAAGCTGAAGATCAAAGACTTTTTGCCGGACTTGTTATAGTTGAAGCTGATAAAGAGGAAGTTCATAATGTAGATGATTTAAAAAATGCCCTAGAAGACAAAAAAGGTTCTGCATTGCTGATGAAAGTCATTGATAAACAAGGTAATGCGCGTTTTGTCGGGTTAGAAATTCCAAATTAATTCACATCAAGCAATTAAGGTTTATATTAGCGTCCCGATAAATTTCGGGACGTTTTTTTATATTTAAGCTTTACTTAAAATTAATATTTATGATTAGATTTTTAACTTCTGGTGAGTCGCACGGAAAAGCTCTCTCTGTTATAATTGACGGATTTCCTTCCAATCTATCTATATCAAAAAATTACATCAACTCTCACTTAAAAAGAAGGCAAATGGGTTATGGCAGAAGTGTAAGAATGAAAATTGAAAACGATACAGTTCAAATTTTAAGTGGAATAAGATTCGGAAAAACTATTGGCTCACCCATTTCATTATTGATTGAAAATAAAGATTGGATTAACTGGCAGGAGTTAATTGACTCAGAAAAAAAACCGGAGAATCTTAATAAAATTACTATCCCGCGTCCTGGGCATGCAGATTTAGTTGGAACCTTAAAATATAATTTTGATGATATCAGAAATTCGATTGAACGCTCTAGTGCAAGGGAAACAGCAGCACGTGTTGCTGCAGGAACACTTGCAAGAAAATTACTTGAGGAATTCGGAATTTCAATCGGAAGTTATGTTGAAAGTATTGGTGGCGTTTACTCGAATAAAAGTAGTCTAAAGGATTTTAGTAAAAACAGAGCATTTGCAAAAAAAACTGGGTGGCAAATTTCTCAGTCGGCTGACACAAGTAGTGTCCGTGTTCTTGATTCGAATCAGGAAAAAAATATTATTAGCAAAATAAAAACTGCAAAAAAGAAAGGTGATACTCTTGGCGGAACTTTTCTGACTTTCGTAACAGGTGTGCCAATTGGTTTAGGAAGTTTTATGCAGTTCGATCGAAAAATTGACGCCGATATTGCTTTTCATTTGATGTCTATTAATGCGATAAAAGGAGTTGAAATTGGAGATGCATTATTAGGTGCAGAAAAATTTGGTTCCCAAACTAGTGATGAAATAAAATTTAAAAATGAAATATTATCTCGATCAACTAATTATGCCGGAGGAATTGAAGGCGGCGTAACAAATGGGCAGCCAATAGTTGTTCGCGCAGCAATGAAACCTATTTCTACACTCGCAAAACCGCTTAAAAGCATTGATCTTAAAAATATGAAGAGTATATCGTCACGATACGAAAGAAGCGATATAACTGCGGTGCCTGCATGTTCGGTAATTGCTGAAAGTATGATGGCTTGGGTAATTGCAAAACATTTTCTGGTTAA
This sequence comes from Ignavibacteriaceae bacterium, assembly GCA_013042995.1. Taxonomy (GTDB): domain Bacteria; phylum Bacteroidota; class Ignavibacteria; order Ignavibacteriales; family Ignavibacteriaceae; genus IGN2. The sequence continues at coordinate 12,266 of JABDPB010000089.1, forward strand.
ATTTGGTGGTGATTCGATGGAAGAGCTGAGAGACAACTTTAACTCATACACTAAGAAACTTCATAAACGAATCAAGCAGAATTTTCGAAAGTAATTGATGATGAATATTAAAAGTGTTGTATTTAATAATTTTGCAGAAAATACCATTTTATTGTGGGATGATGAAACGAAAGAAGCAGCAGTTGTCGATCCTGGAATGTACACAAAAGATGAAGAAAAAATTTTCGATGATTATTTAGTGGAAAATAATTTGCAGTTAAAAGCATTAATTAATACTCACTGCCATATTGATCACATTTTGGGCTGCGGGTATGTTAAAAATAAATACAAGGTTGATTATTATGCGCCAGAAAAAGATCTGCTACTTTTAAAGAATGCTGCTACTCAAGCAGAAATGTTTGGATTGAATTTGAACACTCCACCTGAACCTGATAAACTCATTTCCGAAGAAACTGAGTTCAGCTTAGGAAATGTAGAATTAAAATTCTTATTTACACCCGGACATACACCTGGAGAGTTTTGCATTTATATAAAAACTGAAAAAATGTGTGTTACCGGAGATGTACTCTTTAAAGAAGGGATTGGAAGAACTGATTTGTGGGGCGGTGATTACAACACATTGATTAACTCTATTAAACAAAAATTATTCACTCTTCCGGATGATGTAAAAATCTTTCCGGGACATGGGGATCCCAGTACGATTGGACATGAGAAGCAAAATAATCCTTTTCTTAATTAGATTGTAAAGCGATTTCCATTAAATCAATTTCTGAATTTATCTTTTAGACAAAGGGCACTTTATATGAAAGACAAACAAGAACAGCTTGCCAAACTTAAAGAAGAAGCCAAGCTTGGTGGCGGAAAAGAAAGAATTAAAAGCCAGCACGAAAAAGGAAAACTAACAGCTCGTGAAAGAATTGAACTGCTGGTCGATGAAGGAAGCCTCGATGAAGTTGATATGTTTGTTAAACATCGTGCAAAAGATTTTGGATTAGATAAACAAAATTATCCAGGTGATGGTGTTGTAACAGGTTTTGCTAAAATTGAGGGTAGACCAATTGCGCTGTTTAGTCAGGATTTTACAGTGTTTGGGGGCTCTCTTTCGGAAGCTCACGCGGAAAAAATTGTTAAAGTAATGAACATGGCAATGAAAGCCGGCATTCCTGTAGTTGGTTTAAATGATTCCGGTGGTGCGAGAATTCAGGAAGGTGTTGTGAGTCTCGGCGGTTATGCGGATATTTTTCTTCTTAACACATTAGCTTCAGGTGTAGTACCACAAATATCTGTTGTGCTTGGTCCTTGTGCGGGAGGTGCTGTTTATTCTCCTGCAATTACCGATTTTGTTTTTATGGTAAAGAACACAAGTTATATGTTTGTTACCGGACCGAACGTTGTGAAAACTGTTACCCACGAAGATGTTAGCTTTGAGGAGTTGGGCGGTGCAGAAACACACGCAAGCAAGAGTGGTGTCGCACATTTTGCTTTCGAAAATGAAATTGAAACTCTGCTTAATGTAAGAAAACTTTTAAGCTTCATTCCCTTAAACTACAAAGACAGAGCTCCTGAAAAGCAATTCGATTTCAGCATATTAAAACCTGAACCAAAGCTTGAAGAATTAATTCCCGACAATCCAAATAAACCTTATGATATGAAGGATGTAATTAATCTGATTGTGGACGACGCTGATTTTTTTGAAGTTCATTCTACTTACGCAGAAAATATCATTTGTGGATTTTGTAGAATTGGTGGAATGTCAGTTGGAATAATTGCAAATCAACCTGCGGTGCTTGCAGGAGTGCTGGATATAAATGCTTCCGTTAAAGCTGCACGCTTTGTAAGGTTTTGTGATTCATTCAATATTCCAATGCTTGTGCTTGAAGATGTGCCTGGATTTTTACCTGGGACAGAACAGGAATGGAATGGAATTATCCGGCATGGTGCAAAACTTTTGTTTGCTTTCAGTGAAGCTACAGTTCCAAAAGTAACAGTTATTACTCGCAAGGCTTACGGTGGTGCTTACGATGTGATGAACTCAAAACATATTCGGGGAGACTTCAACTATGCCTGGCCTAGTGCAGAAATTGCTGTGATGGGTCCTAAAGGTGCAGTCGAAATTATTTTCAAAAAGGAAATTGCGAGAGCTGAAGACCCCGAAGCAGAAATAGAGAAAAAACTTTCCGAATACAGAGAAAAATTTGCTAATCCATACATTACTGCCGAACGCGGCTATGTGGATGATGTAATTCAGCCCAGCGAGACACGGATTAAATTAGTAAATGCGTTTAATTTACTTCGCACAAAAGTTGATACTAATCCAAAAAAGAAGCACGGCAATATTCCTCTGTAAGTAATTCAACTTCTTGTTTTTTAATAAGTTATACTGATTGCTTAATTCTTTGCTTGATAAAGACTGTTACAAGTCTTAAATTTGATAGTAAGTTTTAATATTGGAGAGACAATGATAACAAAGCTACTGCGTATTTTAATCACTGCATTATTTATACTTCTTATTTATTCCTGTAGTGGTAGTGATGAAATAACTAAGAAAGATACTACCACAAAACCTACATACAAACGCAATGGTATTGTTGCAGAGATGCTCGAGCAGGCTAGACAACATTATGTACTTGCACTAGAAATTCAGGAAACCAATAAAATTGAAGAAGCAGTAGAAAATTATGAATCAGCACTTCACATAATTAATAATTTAAGTTACTACCCCGGCATTGATGAAAACGAAGCCTACATTGAATTAGAAACATCAATAATTGAAGATTACAAAAGCTATGTTGATGGTTTAGATGTATTACCATCTGGTGTTTCGATGGCTGCACTGGAAGAATGGATGAAAGAATCTGTTCCCGAAATTCAGATGGCGGAGGATGAAGTTACCGATAGAGAAATTATTCCGGCTGATATTCCCCTTGAAGTTAATTCCTATGTAGAGCAGTATCTGGTTTATTTTACGGGCAAAGGCAGCGGTTCTATGCGGAGATGGCTTGAAAGATCTGGTAAATATTTTCCAATGATGAGCAGTATTTTTTCGCAGCAAGGTGTGCCGAGACAGCTAATGTATCTAAGTATGATGGAAAGCGGTTTAAATCCTACTGCAAGATCGTGGGCAAGAGCTGTTGGACTTTGGCAGTTTATTAAATCAACTGGAAAGCTGTATGATTTAAATACAAGTTTTTATGTTGATGAAAGAAGAGACCCGTTAAAATCTACAACTGCAGCAGTTAAGCATTTAAATGATTTATACGAATCGCTCGGTGATTGGTATTTAGCACTTGCTGCTTATAATTCAGGTGAAGGCAGAGTTAGGAGAGCAATAAGAAAAGCGGGCAGTGATAACTTTTGGGATATCAGAAGATACCTGCCGCGGGAAACACGAAACTACGTACCACAGTATATTGCTGTATGCATGATTGCAATGGACCCCGAAGCGTACGGCTTTACAAACATTCAATATGAAAGACCCTACGAGTATGATGCGTACAATGTTCCCGGAGCAATTGATTTAGGTTTTCTTGCTTCGATTTGCAATACTGATTTAGCGACACTGCAAGATATGAATCCTGAGCTTACTCAGCTTAGTACGCCACCAGGTTTTGAAGGAGGATATCCGCTCAAAATTCCAAAAGGAACAATCGAACAATTTGCTTCTCAACTGAAAAATATTCCAGAATCGGCAAGAAGAACTTATTTGGTTCACTCAGTTAGAAAAGGTGAAAACTTAACAAAGATTGCAAAAAAGTACGATGTAACTGTTTATGATTTAGCCGATGCAAATAATATTTCAACTAAATCTAAACTTTATGTTGGAGTTAATTTAAGAATTCCTGTTCTTGTAAATCCTGAGGAAAACACTTATACCTATAATACCGATATTACGCTTGCTGAAGAGAACGGAAACAACACTGATAAAGATTATATTTCTCCTTACGCCACGCTAAATGGAAAAACTGATGAAGGAAGTTCTGAAATTGTAAAAACGGATGATAGTGTTGTTGCAGAAAAAGAAAAAACAACAGATGAATCGTTGCTTACACTTAATGAAGAGGACGAAAAAGAATTAATTGGCAAGATCACTCCTATCATTCCTGATGATTTAGTTCCTGTTTCATACAGAGTTAAAAAAGATGACAGTTTACTTGGTATAGCGGATCTGTTTAGCGTAAGAGTCAGTGATGTGCGAAATTGGAATAACATCCCATATACAACATCAATAAAAATTGGGCAGAATTTAACAATTTTCGTTAGGGAAGAGAATAAAGATTACTATACAAGCCTAGACAAGAGCACCACCATTGAAGAAAAAGCTCCCAAGTATACTGTAAATGATTTGAAAGAGGCTTACGTTTATCACACTATAAGAAGAGGCGAAAGTCTCGGATTGATTTCTGCACAGTACGGTGTTAGTATTGGTTCAATAAAAGAGTGGAACAACCTTAGAGGAAATAAAATAATTGCCGGAAAGAAGCTGAAGATATTTACTGAAGAAAGTTATGATATAGTTTCAGTAAATTCTTCTCTCGATAATACTAAAGGTAGCTTCTATTACTACAAAGTAAGAAAAGGTGATACTATTGGTCAAATTGCTGAGAAATACAGAGTATCAATCAGAGAAATTCGTAAGTGGAATAATTTAAGAAGTAATAAAATAATTGCAGGGAAAAAACTAAAGATATATTCATCTGAAAGAAATAAAAATCTTGTTGAAAATACCAAAAGTACTACAACCACTACAAGTAGCAATGAAAATGTAACTTATCACAAAATTAAAAAGGGTGAGACAATAGGACAGATTGCAGAAGCTTATAATGTCAAAGTTAGTGAATTGCGAAAGTGGAATGGAATTTCCGGGAATAAAATTATTGCTGGTAAAACTATAAAGGTATATTCAAACGGTTACAACCCTAAAACCACAACAACTAAAACTGTTTCGGAAAAAACAACTCATAAAATTAAACAGGGCGAAACTATAATTGGAATTGCGCAGCTTTACGGCGTTTCAATTGAGGATATTAAAAAATGGAATAATTTAAGCAGCAGTAAAATTATTGCTGGAAAAACTTTATCAATTTATCCAAACGGCGAAACTATAACTATTCCAACAAAGAATAAAACAGAGTATACTTATCATAAAATTAAAAAAGGCGAAACATTAAGCCAGATATCTGAGAAATATAAAGTATCTATTGCAAGCATACGAAGTTTAAATGATATTTCAGGCAACAAAATAGTTGCTGGAAAAACATTAAAAATTAAGAAGGGATTAACATCCGGGAAGTTAAAAAATGGTTACCATATTGTAGTGAAAGGAGAATCACTATATTCGATATCAAAAAAATATAACACTTCCGTTCAGAAACTTAAATCACTTAATAATCTTAATAGTAGTAAAATAAAAATCGGGCAAAAATTAAGAGTTAGTTGATTTAATTTTCCATAATTTTTATTTTTGAGGAAGCAATAACTAGTTCTTAAAATTTTTTGAACAACTTAAGCCGTTAGGGGTGTTATCCCGAGCCATTGGGATGACTGAGATAATACCCTATAACCTGATCTGGGTAATGCCAGCGTAGGGAAACGGGCTGGAGTGATTAAGACTTTAGCCGTTTCTCCGAAGAAGTCCTTCGGACTATAAACGGCTTTTTTATTTTATGGAGAAAAAAAATGTTAATCTTAATCATTCTTTTTTTTGTACATTTCATTTCCTTTGCTCAGCAAATTTCAATTAGCGGAATCGTAAAAGATTCCGAAACAAAAAAGCCTCTAGTAAATGCAAACGTTTATCTTTCCAATGATTTAGGAATTGGAACCACCACAAATGAAGAGGGAATTTTTAACTTAGTTGGAAGTCCCGATACTTCTGATTTACTCGTTATAAGCTATGTCGGTTATGATACTAAAAAAATCAGAATATCTGATTTAAGTGATGTCCTATCATTTCTCGCTTCCGATGGCAGCATTGTGTATAATTTTTATTTGGATAACAAAATAATTCCCTCGCAAACTGTTTTAGTTGAGGCAAGTGTGGGCAAAAAAGGAATTACGCCGCTCACCTTTGATCAAATTAAAAGAAAAGAAATTGAAGAAAACTACACTATTTATGATATTCCAAAATATTTAAGTAATCTTCCATCAACTACTTTTTATTCTGAAAGCGGAAATGGAATTGGTTATAATTATATAAGCATTCGCGGTTTCGATCAACGGAGAATTACAGTTTCAATTAACGGCATTCCGCAAAATGATCCCGAAGATCATAATGTTTACTGGCTTGATTTTCCCGATTTACTTGCAAGCACAGAACTCATTCAAGTGCAACGCGGTGCTGGATCAGGAGTGTTTGGTTATCCGGCAATAGGTGGTTCAATCAATTTAATTACTTCTGCCTTTACAAATAAACCAAAACTCGAACTATCAGCTTCTTATGGCTCGTATGTCACTCGTAAGTATTCTGCCTCTTTTTCAAGTGGATTGATTGATGATCAGTATTCTGTCTATGCGAAACTCGGACAGATCCTTTCATCTGGTTATAAAAACTTAACCTGGGTTAACTTCAAAAATTATTTTCTTTCTGCTGTTCGTTACGACAAGAACTTTACAACTCAATTTAATTTTTATGGCGGACCGATTGAAGATGGTTTAGGTTACACTGGCGTAGCAAAATTTGCTGTCAAGAACAGAGAACTGAGAAGAAAGAATTATTCTTATTGGGAAGCTGATGAAAATGGTTACACATTTGTTGTACCGAGACGACCTGAAGAAATAGAAAATTTTTCACAGCCACATTTTGAATTATTAAATGAATGGCAGATAAATCATAATATTAAAATGAACTCGGCTTTATTTTTAGTTTTGGGCAAAGGCTTTTTTGATTATGATGGTTCATGGTCTGTTTTTTATGATGATTATTTCAGATTAAAAGAAAATGGATTTGATACAAGCTTCGTTCCGCAAAATGCGTTAATCCGTGCGAAGGTCGAGAACACACAATTCGGCTGGATTCCAAGATTTAGTTTGAGTCACGATAATGGTGTTCTCTTTTTCGGTGGTGAACTCCGAAAACATAAATCACTTCATTGGGGCAGTATTAATTTTGCAGAAAATCTTCCACCCGGAGTTACAAAAGATTATCGTTACTATTCTTATAAAGGAGGAAAGGACATTGCGAGCATATTTCTTCACGAATCATACAATTTAAGTGAACAGTGGAATTTACTGGGTGAATTGCAGGTTGCCTATCACAATTACCGACTGCACGATGAAAAATATATAGGAACAGATTTTACTGTAAATGATCTGTTTATTAATCCTAGAATAGGGATGAACTATAAACCTGTAAATCCTTTGAATATATATATATCATTTGCCCGAGTATCGCGTGAACCTAGGTTAAAAGAATATTACGATGCCGCTGAATCGAGTGCCGGAGAAGTGCCTCAATTTCAAGTAAATCCTGACGGCAGTTATAATTTTGAAAATCCTTTAGTAAAACCTGAAACTATGAACGATATTGAACTAGGTGCAGCACTTGAGGGAATTAATTATTCGGTTGCCCTGAATTTCTTTTATATGTTATTCAATGATGAGATTGTTAAACAAGGGCAGGTAGATCGTTTCGGACAGCCGATAACAGGAAATGTTGATAAATCAGTTCACACAGGTGTCGAGCTTTCTACAATTCTAAAATTATGGAATGACAGAATTGAAGTTTTCGGGAATGCAACTTTAAGTAAAAATACAATTGAAGAAGGAAGGTTTTTTATTGATGTACAAAACTCAATTGATTTAAGCGGTAACAGAATAAGTGGTTTCCCCGATTTTCTAGCTAATTTTGGGATATCGTTTAAAGATATGGGATGGTATTTTAGTTTAACAGGTAAATATGTCGGCGAATTCTTTTCGGATAACTATGATAACAAATTGAAAAACTATTTAAATCAATTTCCCGGTTTTGTTGATTATTCGGATAACTTAAATGAAGCTTATTTTGTTTCAGATATTTTTACAAGCTATGAATTTAATTTGCTAAATAGCCAGACACCATGGAAAGTTTTCGTACAGGTAAATAATATTTTTGATGAACTCTATTCCGCATATGCAATTGGCAAAGAATTTTTTCCAGCTGCGGAAAGAAACTGGGTTGCTGGCATTCAGGTTGGATTATAAAATAAGACTCTCATTCTGAGGGAGTGCGACAATCGAAAAATCTCTGAGATTCTTCGCTTCGCTCAGAATGAAATAGACAGGATATAAATTTGAAAAAATGCATCATACTCGCTAATGGAAAACCACCAAAGAAAAGCATCATTTCTTTCTTTCAGAGGAATGGATTTGACAAATTTATTTGTGCGGATGGCGGTGCAAATTCAGCGCTGAAAATGAATTTAATTCCTGATGCAATAATCGGCGACCTGGATTCAATTTCCTCGCAAGCGCTGAAAAAATATCGGAGTAAAACTAAGATAATCAAACTTAAAAGACAGAATGATACTGATGTAGAAAAGTGTTTAAAGTATGTTATCGATAAAAATTTTGATGAGACAATACTTACAGGGGTAACAGGAAACCGTTTGGACCACACATTTTGCAATTTGGGAATTGTTATAAAGTTTTTAGATAAAATTAAAATTTCACTCGTTGCAGAGGATTCATTTTTAAAGCTATATAAAGAAAATGTTGAACTAAAAACATTTAAGGGAGAAACAATTTCAATCTATGGATTCGATAAAAAAACAAAAATTACTTCTGAAGGATTAAAGTACGAACTTAAAAAAGCTTCACTTCCTTTTGGTGAAAAAGAAAGCACAAGCAACGTTGCAAAGAAAAAAAATGTGAGTCTGAAAATACAAAATGGTGTTGTTTTTGTAATCCGAGATGTAAATTTTATGATAAAGCATGATCTCTTTTAGTTTTCTCGATATTTTAATCATCGTTCTTTTTTTCTGCTCAATTCTATTCATTGGATTTTATACCGGAAGAAAAACTAAATCGGATGCAAGTGATTACCTGCTCTCTGGTAGAAAATTAGGTTTGTTCCTGTTTGTTGCTGTTAATGTTTCAACCTGGTATGGCGGAATTTTAGGAGTAGGGGAATTCACTTACAGATACGGTGTGGTTAGCTGGTTTACACAGGGATTTCCTTATTACATTTTTGCTTTTCTTTTCGCTTTCTTGTTTGCAAAGAAAATAAGGCAAGCTTCGCTTTTTACCATTCCTGATAAGCTAACAGATATTTACGGAAAAAAAGTTGGACTAGCTTCAGCTGTTATTGTGTTTGTCCTTGTTTCACCTGCACCATATTTGTTGATGAGCGCGAATCTTATTTCACTTTTGTTTGGAATAAATATTATTCCTGCTTTGCTCATTTCACTTCTGGTTTCAATCGCATATTTAATTAGAGGCGGATTCCGTTCTAATGTTTATGTAGATGTTTTTCAATTCTTTGTGATGTTTGCTGGATTCATTCTCATCTTAATTTTTTCCGGGATCCAATTCGGCACAACTGATTTTATTTCTTCATCTGTTCCGGAAAATCATTTGAAAGTTACCGGGGGAATGTCTCCAACCTTTATAATTATTTGGTTTTTAATTGCACTATGGACTTTTGCTGATCCCGGTTTCCACCAGCGATGTTATGCTGCTAAAACAGGCAATATTGCTATGAAAGGCATTCTAATTTCAATTCTGTTTTGGGCATTGTTTGATTTTCTTACAACTACAACCGGTTTATTTGCTAAAGGCGTTTTACCAGAAATTGATAATCCTGTTTTAGCGTTTCCATTATTTGCAGAAAAAGTTTTGCCGTCAGGAATTAAAGGAATCTTTTACGCAGCACTTTTTGCTACAATACTATCGACACAAATCAGTTTTCTTTTCTTAAGCGGAACAACAATTGGAAGAGACTTCGTGTTCAGATTTAGCAAGTTTGAAGATGAAAGCAAACTAAAAAACTTCACTGTATTTGGATTGATTATTTCCGGACTATTAGCTGCTTTGCTTGCCTACTTTATCCCTTCTGTAATTGAGATTTGGTACACAATAGGTTCATTATTTATTCCCGGAATAATTTTACCGGTTATTAGTGCATACTATCCAAAACTAAAAATCTCAAATAAATTTATTTTAATGGAAATGATTGCTGCTTTTCTTTCCAGCACAGTTTGGATGATTATTAGAGATGAATTTTCACACACACCCGTCTTAAATGAAGTTGAGCCAATGCTGGTTGGATTGTTTTTTGCAATTTTAGTCCATTTGATAGGGATGATCAAAATTATATTAAGGAAGTAAAATAGCTGCAGCAATAACTGTAGTCCACAACCCGTTTTTATCTCCCTGTGCGGATTGGGTTATGTTGAACGTCTTTACAATTTTACCAGACATTTTATAAATGTCCTCTCTCTCATTCCAATCAG
>JABDPB010000093.1 GCA_013042995.1 Ignavibacteriaceae bacterium
TTGGAATTTCTTCAAGCTGTGCTGCAGAAGTTTGATACACAACACCAAGTCTAAAGACCACTCTTCTCTCCTCCATCTTTTTAAAGTTGTGTACTCGGGAGTTAGTAAGATCTGTGTTAGAAAAAACCAATTGCTCTCCGGTTAAGGCTCGAACCCGGGTTGTTTTTATTCCCGTATATTCTACTGTTCCTACTTTATCCTGCACGGTAATAAAATCTCCAACTTCAAATGGACGATCGAAAAATATAACAAAGTAACTAAACAAATCGCCTAATATAGCCTGCGCAGCAAGGGCGATTGCAATACCACCAATACCAAGTCCGGCTATTACTGCCGATATTTCGAATCCAAGATTATCCATAAGAAAGACAATGCCAATTACCCAGAGAAGAATATTAATCAATACAGTCATTCCCCTGAGCTGTCTTACTTTTTCATCACCTCTTTCTTGCTTGCGTATATAATGACGAAATGTAAACATTATAATTGAACTCAAAAACCGAACTACAAAAAAAGTCAACAATACTAATGAGATTATTTGCACAATATTCGCAACATCCGGCGAGAGCTTTAAACTCATAACACCAGCATAAAACGCACCATAGTAAAACAATGGTACAATCGACTTTTCAATTGCCTCTACAAGAAAATCGTCAAGCGTGGTTTCGGTTTTTTCAGCCCATTTTTTAAGCCGAAATAAAACTATTTTTTGCAGAATTTTAACCAATATAACCCCACCGACAAAAATTCCAAGTGCAATTAAATATGCTTGCACAGTATTCCCGAAATAAGTCTGAGCTAAAATCTCTTTCATTGTTATACTCCTTTATTTTATTTCCCATTAAATTTCAACAAGTAAAAAGTTGAGGCGTGTTTTAATAATTAGTTATTATAGCTGTATCCTGAGGTCCCATCCCTTCGTGGATCTGCAGCACCGGTCCATTGATTATTTTCATAAGCAACTGCGTGCACACCGCCAAAGTAAGGATTTAATTTATTAATGATTATGTCCGAGGACGGAGTTCCAAATATAAATCCTAATGATTTAATGTCGTTAATTTCTTCTTCTGAAAATTTATTCGATTCCAAATAAACAATGCTATCGGGGGTTACGTGAATTCTTGAATGCGTAACAGCTTCTTCAATAGATATCTTAGCATCTATCCACAAACTTATTACCTGTATGATTGCAGAGATTATTCTTTCACTTCCAGGACTCCCGATTGCCAATACTGGTTCTCCATCTTTCATCAAAATTGTTGGAGTCATTGATGAGTAAGGCATCGCTTTTGGTTGCAAATTATATGGATGATCAGGCTCGTTAATCTTATATTCATTCATATAATCGTTATAGAGAAAACCAAGATCAGGATTAGCAGCTTTTGAGCCATAATAATTGTTAATACTCGATGTTACGCTAACAACTATTCCATTTTTATCCACAGCTGAAAAGTGAGTTGTCTCTCCCTTTAATAATCTTTTAGCCTCTTGCTCGCTTGTTTTTTGCTTTACAAATTTTTTATAATTGATCAAATCTTTTACCGGATCTTCACTTCTTGATTTATGAGCCAATTGAAGAGCCAGTGCAATTAATTTTAGTCTTTCTTCACTGTCTGCTTTCAATTTTTCTGGATCATATTGTTCAAGAATATTTAATGCTTGTATAATTACCCAACCACCGCCAGGAGGAGGCATTGTATAGATTTCGTAACCGCGGTAATAGCCTTTTATCGGTTTTTGTTCTTTGGGCTCAGGTAAGTTTTTTAAATCTTCAATGGTAATCCAACCGCCGTTTTCTTTGATATCTTTTGAAATCAGTTTTGCAATTTTCCCAGAGTAAAAATCGTGTGTACCAAACTCAGAAATTTTCTCTAAGGTATTTGCCAGTATCGGCTGTTTAAAAGTGTGCTTTGTATCTGGAACAGAACCATCTCTGCCTAGAAATAATTTCCTTGTAATTGAATCGTTGCTTAACTCATCTTTTTTAAATTGAAGCACTTTATACCTGAATTCACCATTTTCGTATCCGTTATAAGCATATTCTATGGCAGGTTGTAATAATTCATTCCACTCAATGTTTCCGCTTCCGTACTTTTCCCAAGAATAATAAAGAGTTTTTACTATTGTAGGAACTGTTGTAGCTCTGTGTTTTACTAAGTCCTCTTTGTCAATGCTTTCAGGTAAATTTGAAGGTGCAAATGATGTCCCATTAATTAATAATGGTTCTTTATTTGGGACCCTAACTAAAATTTGAATTTGTCCACCTATGCCGCTGAGTGCAGGTTCTGTAACAGCAAGCGTAAAAGCAATTGCAACTGCTGCATCAACAGCATTCCCACCCGCATCCAGAATTTCTATTCCGGCTTTTACTGCTTCGGGAGTTGCAGCAGAAACAACACTCGTTGGTTTGTTCTTTAAATTACAACTGTAGAAAAAAACTATGGCTATATTAATTACAAAGCAAGCTAATTTTTGAAAAGAAATATTTTTATATGAATTGCTCATAATTCATCTAAATGGATAGGTAATTTGTTATAAAAACCATTTTAAAAGAATGCTAATTGCTTTTGCAGTGTACAATATCTAATTTATAAATTCAAGTTCCACAATCCACTTTAAATAGTGTATGTTAACTAATGCTGAGTATAAAAAGGGGAACAAAAACAAAGAAGAACTAGTCTTCAAACCCCCGCCTGAATTTAAAAAGAACGCATACTTTTCTTCGTTTAGTCAATACAAAAATATTTATGAATATTCGATTCAAAACCGTGAAAAATTTTGGGGAAGCGAAGCAAAAGAACTTTCCTGGTTTGAAAAATGGAAAGTAGTAAAACAAGGGAAGGCCTTTAGTTCTAAATGGTTTGTTGGTTCAAAAACTAATATCAGTTTCAATTGTCTAGACAGACACGTAAAAACCGACAAAAGAAATAAAGCCGCATTAATTTGGGAAAGCGAATCAGGTGAAAGTAAAATAATAACATACCAGCTACTTTTTACTCAGGTTTGCAAGTTTGCTAATGTTCTTAAAAAGAACGGAGTGAAAAAAGGCGACTACATAATTATTTACATGGGCACGATTCCCGAAGCAATTATTGCAATGCTGGCATGCACACGAATAGGGGCCGTTCATTCCGTTGTTCAATGCGAACTCAGCAGCAAATCTCTTTCCGAAAGAATAGATGTTCTGAAATCCAAGATTATAATCACACAAGATTATATTTATAAAAAAGGAAATAAAATTCCGATAAAAAGTAAAGTTGATGCAGCAGTTAAAAATAATGATGCAATCGAAAAAATTATCTTGCTCAGAAGATCGAATAGCTTTGAAATAGAGCTCAACAGCGAAAAAGAGATTTTGTGGAACGATGAAATAGATGTCACAAATGACAAAATTGATGCGGTTAGTTTAAATGCACAGCATCCTGTTTTCAGTATGTTTACAAACGGACCAAAGGGTGATCTGATTAATATTCTACACTCAACCGGCGGATATATGGTACAATCGTACTTATCGGCGAAATGGGTTTTCGATTTAAAAAACAGCGACATACTTTGGGCTGCTGCAGATGTTGGGTGGATTTCAGGTCACACATATTCTGTTTATGGTCCTTTGCTTAACGGTGTAACCATATTTCTTTATGAGGGAGTTCCTATCTACCCGGAGCCGGATAAATACTGGGAACTTATCGCAAAATATAGAATAAATATACTTTACCTGAATCCCACAACAATTCGAGCACTGTTAAAATTGGGTGATGAATGGCTGTTCAAACATGATATTTCGAGTTTAAGATTGCTCGGCACTCGCGGCGAACCGATAAAACCTGAAACCTGGAAATGGTACTTTAAAAATGTTGGCCGAAGTAATTGTCCGGTTGTCGATTCGTGGCTTCAAACTGAAACCGGCTCCATTCTTATAACACAATTGCCAGGCCCTGCAGACATGAAACCAGCAATAACCGGCTATCCTTTTCCTGGAGTTGAAATTGATGTTGTGGATATAAAAGGAAATTCTGTAAAAATTGGAGAAGGTGGTTACTTGGTAATTAAAGATAGTTGGCCGAGCATGTTTACAACCGAAAAGGAAGAAAAAGCAGAAGCTACTCTTAACTGCTGGAAACAATTTAAAGGAAATTACTTTACTGGTGATGCTGCAGTTAAGGAGAAGAGTGGTTTTATGAGAATTCTCGGCAGAGTTGATGATGTAATCAAAGCGGCAGGAAATAGAGTCGGCGGATCGGAAATAGAAAAAATACTTTTAGAGCATACTGATGTAAAAGAAGCCGCAGTAGTTAAACGATTGGATGAAATAATCGGAAATGCAATTGTAGCCTTTGTTTCACTTGCAGAAAAGAAAGGCACACCGCTTTTAAAAGAAGAGCTGAGAAATTTTGTAGTCGAAAACATCGGTGCAATTGCCAAGCCGGATGATCTTATTTTTATAGATGAATTACCTAGACTTAAAAGCGGAAAGATTGACAGACGTTCTTTAAGAGAAAGAGCTTACCAGGGAATTCAGCAAATGAAAGGAATTGAATCTGAACACTTTAAAGTTCTGGAAAGATTAAGAGAAGAATATCAATCATTCTAACAAATATTCTAGAATCCCCCTAAATTTTAATAAAATTATCCAGCAGTTTTAACCCCGCATCTCCAGATTTTTCGGGGTGAAACTGTACTCCGAAAGAGCCATTTTTTTCAATAGAAGCGGAAAAAATAACGTTATGTTTTGATGTGGAAGTTGTAAGCTCACTTAAGGGTAAGTAGTAAGTATGGTGAAAGAAAAATTTTTCTTTATTTTCAATTCCCGCAAACAACTTACTTTCTTTTTGAAATAAAACAACTTGCATTCCCTCATTTACAGTATCCATTTTTTCGTTATTAAATTTTTGAGATGTTCCGGAAAAAATTCCTAAACATGAGATATTTCCTTCTAATGAGTAATCGGCCATAAGCTGCATTCCCAAACCAATACCTAAAATTGGTTTACGAATGATTCGTATAACAGAAAACAAATTAAGAATGTGAATTCGTTTCATTGCATGCTGGGCTGTTCCGCTGCCGGGAAAGATAATTTTATTTGCCCTGCAAATATCTATTTCGCTTTTGGAGATAACAAAATCATCGGTAAGCTGTTTTATGCACTCCCCCAATTCAATTGAGTTTGAATCTTCGTAATCTATAATAGTAATCATTTCTGCATTAAAAAAATCTTAATCAGACTAAACTTATGTATAATATTTACAATGTTTCAAACACTAAAACAAGATATTTGCTAATCAGCAAATAAATGCACATATTAAATTCTATTCATCTCATATTATTACAAACAAAAACTATTTAAGGAGACACTAATGCAAAAGCTATGTAGTTTTTCATTTTTAATTTTTGTCCTTTTCTTTTTTGTATCTAACATTTCTGCACAACAATGGAACGATACACAAAAAGATGTTTGGGCTGGTGTTAATGCTTACTGGGAAGCAGGAATGTCTGACGATCCATCAGGAATATTATCCTTTTTCGATGAGTCCTATTTTGGGTGGAATTATGAAAGTGATGCGCCGGCACCACAAAGTCATGTTGTTAAATCAATGACTTATTGGTACAAGAAAGGTAAAACAAAATTATACACTTTAACACCCGCAAGAATTTGGGTAAATGGTAATTTTGCCTATGTTCATTACTACTACTATATGGTTAATGAAAGTAATGAAGGAAAACCAATGGCAGAAAGAGGTCGGTGGACAGATATTCTAATGAAGAAAGATGGAAAATGGATGTTAGTAGGTGACCACGGCGGTGAAATTGATGACTAGTAATTATTGCTAGAATTTTAAGGGCGAGTTTAACTCGCCCTTTATTTTATGCAATAAACTATTCGGTTGGTGGCATTGGATACTGGCTCGTAATAACATATATATTGTCTTTATGTTCTTGAATCATTTCGCGTAACATTTCCCAGGCTTCGTTTTCAGCACCAATACGTTTTATATACTCATCCCAGAAAGCACTAAATGATTTCATATCCTTTGCAGTGTACCAGTTATTTAAATTCCATTCATCACCCCATGCATGAACAAATCTGCCCCAGCTAAGTAAAAAACCTTCATCTACCATAGCATTTAAAATTGGAGCAAAATTATTCTCAAATAGTTCTTCGGCTTTACTCATATCAGACATTTTCACCTTTTGAAAGCTAACTACCAGCAATGGAGTATCAGCTTCCTGAGCTTGTATAGTACTTGTAGCAAGCAATAGGATAAGCAATACTGATAAAGTTTGGATTAAATTTTTCATAACATCTCCTTTTTTATTGATTACGTTGTTCGTGTTAAAATGTGTTGTAAAAAAATCTCCGGAGAATTTATTCTCCAGAGAGTATAAAATAGATGCAATATTTACTTGGCTAGTTCTGATTTTTCCATTAATATTTCATCTGAGTGTGTTATGACGTATTTCCAGAACGTATCAAAGAATTTATCTCGATCTTCTTCGTTAGGCCAGCCTTCTTCTACCAAATTATTCTGCATATCGTTTGCAGCTTCTATATCGCCCCAGCTAGCATACTCGCTTAGAAAAACCCAATCACGCATGTCTGCACCGCTTCTGTGAACGAATGCTTTCTCACTTACTATCTTATCGTTTTTCATTACAACCTTTTCATTCCATTCTTTCATTAAATCATTAAGCTCAGAATTACTGCCATCTTCAGGCACACTAAATTTCCAGGTTGTCATTACGTAGTAGTTGCCATCCTGTGCAATGATGTTTGCAGAAAGTAACATTACGGCAAACGTTAAAACAAGTGCGAATGTTAGTTTTTTCATTTTAGTTCCTTTCGGATTTTGTCAGTGATTTTGTTTGTTGATTAAAAACTTTAATGTTTGTTATTCATCGTTGTTTTTCATCTCTATCTGAATTACCTCAAATAGTTCTTTGCCTGTATTTTCTGGTTGATGTGTTGATTCAGGTGACCAAATAACCTGACCAGCTTCGACCTTTATATCCTGCGTTGTCTCATCCGGGAGGGTGAATCTTATAGTCCCATCAGTTAAGAAAACAGCCACACCTTCAGGATGAGAGTGCATAACTGATTTATCCCCCGGTGCGTACGCAATTCTCAATACGCGTACTTTATCATTTTCAAATTCAACCTTGTAGTGCTCCGGATCTACTACGGTTGCATCCTGTGCAAAGATGTTCGTAGAAAGTAATATTACAGAAAAGGTTATTACAAGTGAGAATGTTAGTTTTTTCATTTTTTTTCCTTTCGATTAATGTAGTCTTATTATTTACTGTAAATTAATATTATTGACCCATAAGTGGAATTACACCAAGCTGCTGCATGAATCCCAAGTCATCCATATAGTCTAATTCTTCAGAAATCTTTCCATTTACAATTCTTGATACACTAACACCTTTGAGTGTTATTTTATTGCCAGTTGCTGGTATGCCTGCAAAATCACCAGAATGGGTCCCATTAAAAGTCCATAGTTTGATTACCCTATCATCTACTCCGAATATTTCATCAACAACAAAATTGATGTCTGAGAATCCTGTTAGAAATGCACCAAAGTATTCTTTAGCATCTGCCTTTCCGTTTACTGTTGATGTAACGGTTTTATTTACATAGTCTTCAGCGAAGTGCGTATCAATCATATCAATGTTACCCTTATTCAAAATTTCATCCCAAACATTTGTGTACATTTTAATATTAGCTTCGACCTGATCGTTAGAATTATCCGATTGCTGCTGGCAACCTGTAAAAAAAACTATTGCAGCTAATATTAAGAAAAGGGTTAAGGATTGAACACTTTTTATTAGGTTCATTTTTTTACTCCTTTGTTTTATTTATGAATTTGTTTTTGTTAATCAAACATTTTTGAAAAATGCATGTGAGCTACCATCCATTTTCCACTTTGCTTTACTAATACCATGCTTGCTCTTCCGGTTTGATAATTCATCATTCCTCCTTTTTCCATCCACGTAAATTTGAAATAAGCAGTAACCACCGCTGTGTTTCCGTTATACAGCTGAACTTGCTCATCCTGTTGATGATAGTTTACATAGGCAAGTGATGCTGTTCCTTCTATAAAATTTTTCCACATAGTGGCATCGTGTCGTAAAGGAGAAACCACGTATGGAAATTCAGTGTTGTCATCCACAAAGTTTGAAATATAGGTTTTGTAATCTTGTTTATTAAATGAATCTATATTTTTGCTAACTAACGCTAAAACATCTTCTTTATCGCCAGCAAATGTGTTCGCTGAATAAGATAGAAAAAGACATAGTACAGAAAAGGAAATGATTAAGTTTTTCATTAAAATTCCTTAAAAATTGAAATTAAAAATTGTTTATGCCCTCTACACGGTAGGATAGTTAAATAGTATTTCAAGCTAAATAATTATTTGCTAATCAACAAATAAAAAGTTTAAAAATTTTGCCGTAATTGCACTATTTTGTAACTATTAACTTCGGCAAGACTTGTTGATAGCAGTTGAGGATCCCACATAATTTCTATTATTGGGGGATGTAAAATGAAAAAGGGCAAACAATCGTTTGCCCGAATGAAGTTGTTTTGAACCTAATCAAAATCAAAATTGAAAAGTATGAAGACCGGAAGAAAGCCACCTTTTCCAATTACATTAATTAATCCGATCTGCAGGCCTTTCAATGTTTCGGCATAATTTACAATTGAAAATTGTAACCCGTTGAAGTGTCCTAAGTGATAATTAACTGCTGCAGTTTGTAATCCTAAAGAGCTTCCCTTTGTAACATTTACAAAACCACTCTGCCATCCTTTAAAGCCACCATCATTAAGATTCAATCCCCCCCATTGAACGCCAGTTTGCGTTCCAGTTGTTTGATTAACCAAACCAAGATCAAGCCCGGTGACATTGGCATTCTTTCCGTAAATAAGATTAAAGCGAAGACCGGCAATGGATGAACTTTCAGGAAATATTTGTATTGGATTAAAAAGTGAAAGCTGTATCGGTTTTTCTTGCGCTTTCGTAATTGCTGCAATAATAAAAATTAAACAAAGAAGCAGAACATAAAAATATCTTTTCATTTTAATTGTCACAATAGTTTATAAACAAATTGTTATAAAACTAATTTAGTAATAAATCTATTTGCGATATAATTTAGCAGGAACAACTTCATTATACTTCATCAAATAATTCAGTGAAGACAAAAAGTATAATTTTACTTGTAGTAATTGTGAAATGAATTTCAATATATTAGCTAGTGATTTATACGAAATAGTAATAATCAAAAGGAGAAACTTATTATGCTAAAAAGTACTTCAACAGAAGAAACTAAAACCGACGAAACCACAATAATTGGCAGGGGTGTTAAGATAGATGGTAAGCTTAATTGCGATGGCAACATTAGGGTAGAAGGCGAAATAAAGGGTGATATTTTATCTAAAAGCAGTGTTATTATTGGTGAAAAAGGAAATGTGAATGGACAAATTAATGCAGACATCATTACGATAGGCGGAAAAGTTTCAGGCACGGTTAAAGCCAATAAGAAAATATTGCTTGATACAACTGGAAATCTTGAAGGAGACATTTTTACTAAAATTCTGGTTGTTGAGGAGGGCGCCAAGTTCGAAGGAAATAGTAAAATGGGAGATTCAGGATAGGGTTAAATAAATTAAATATTCCCTAAGACTGAGAGTGCAGAAAAATATTCAAATTTATTAAATCCCTTTTTTATAGGTAGATACTTTTTTAATGGGCAAGCACCTAGCTTGCCTTTTTATTTCAATACCTAAGTGAATCTTTACAGTAATCAGTCTAATTGATGCATTATTGTACAATTAGAAAAACCTTATTGCTTGCCAATCGTTCAGCATTTGTTGCTTCTATCAAATAATATTACAAACTTATATTATTCTTTTTCTTATCTCATACAGGTTTGTGTTGCGGGATTGATTTTTTGAATCAGCTTGTGAGACTAGTTAAGGTAACTTCTCACGCTGTATTCCTTTTTAGTCATTACTCTTCAGAGGAGGTAACATGAAGTATCTACTTTTATTCTGTTTTTTCTTTCTTTCTTTTTCACAACTAACATTCACGCAATGGCTGCCCCAGTCAAGTGGTGTTACAGAACAGCTACAATCTGTACATTTTTACAATGCTCAAACAGGCTGGGCAGCTGGTAATAATGGTGTAATAATTTACACTAATGATGGTGGAAATAACTGGACCGGACAAGTAAGTGGAACAACTAACTATTTCACTTCACTATTTTTCATCTCTGCATCTGAAGGTTGGGCAGTTGGCGGGAATTTTACACCAAATTTGGTTGGTATGGTCTATAATACTACTGATGGCGGTACTACCTGGTTGGTTCAGACTGACACCCTCCCCAATCAATTAAATTCGGTGTTCTTTGTTTCTCCCACAACGGGCTGGGCTGCAGGTGAATCGAGCCAGATACTTAAGACCACCGATGGTGGTTTAAATTGGGTGCCTCAAACCGCTGAGGTTTCAGATTATAGAGGAATATTTTTTGTTAATGCAAACACCGGTTGGGCAGTGGGGGGTGATCCCTCTAATACCTTTAGTACAATTCTTAAAACTACAGATGGGGGAACTAATTGGATAGCTCAAACTGCGGCAACAACTAATTATTTGCGCACAGTATTTTTTATTTCCGATGCAACCGGCTGGGTAGCTGGAAACTTAGGAACAGTCTTTAAAACTACAGATGGGGGAGTAAACTGGGAACCGCAAAACAGCGATACAACGGCAGGACTTTATTCAATTCATTTTGTAGATACTAATACTGGATGGATAGTAGGACTTGATGGATTAATTTTATATACAACCGACAGCGGCTCGAACTGGACTGTCCAAAGTAGCGGGACTAATTCATCGTTTAATTCAACATTTTTCTCCGATGCAGGTAATGGTTGGGTAGTAGGAGACTTTGGCACCATTCTTTATACAAGCAACGGAGGTGTAACTTTTATTGAAGAAGAAAGAGGCAAAGTACCGACAGACTTTCAAGTTTCACAGAATTATCCGAATCCATTCAATCCAGCTACTACAATTAAATATTCAATTCCCGCAGATAGATATGTAACATTAAAAATCTTCAACGCTATGGGAGAAGAAGTAGGAAACCTGATTAATGAATTTAAATCGGCAGGTGAATATGAAATAGATTTTAATGCGGATAACCTTACTACTGGTATTTACTTTTACAAAATTCAGGCCGGAGACTTTGAGCAAACAAAGAAGATGATATTGCTAAAGTAATCTAAGTGCAGCAAACAATTTTTAGGTAAAAAGGCGGACTCTTGTTCGCCTTTTTAGTATCTAATTATCGAATACAATTATCTCTCCAACCCAAAACAATTCGCACGAACCACCTCTCGTGTCATCTCTCCTGAGTGAGCTTACCCATCGCCATCCCCCGGGAGCGGTTACTTTTACAAGATATCCTTTCATTTCAATCAGACTTCCTTTATAAACTTTGTCGAAGTTATCCTCAACTGATTCATCTTTCGGAATGATGTGAACGTTGGCGCTATTTAAACTAATCTCTTTCCTTGGAAGAGGAAGCACATCCGCTTGCCAATTATACCATCTGTTCCGCTGAGAAATATCTATTTGGTCTATTACATTTTGATCAGACATTGGTCCCCATCCAAGAGCCAAATCAAAAGGAGATAAATCACTTTCTTTGCCAAATGAAAAATTATTACGACTTAAAACTCTTGCTTTAATTTTATATTCAGCAAGTGCCTCAATAGTATATTCTCCTTCCGTCCATTTCTTTTCGCTGGGTAGATTTGTCTGCTGCGGAGGAGTTGGTGCTGTTATTCCCGGCGGATAGGTGACAACTCTCTCAGGCCAAAAGAGATAAACAAGTATTATTAATAATAATGGTGAAACAACAAGTAACTTTTTCATTTTAACAGGATCCGGTAAAATGATATTGAATAATTTTCATTTTATAAATTTACTCTTCTGTTCTAGAGGCGTAAATCTTAACACAAGCAATTGTGTATATCTGAATACCGCAAATATTATTCCTGCTCGGAAAACGCTTATTTGTTATCTAAAGCAGCTTTATAGGAAAGTAATGTGATAAAATTTATAGTTAACTACTTAAAAAAAGTAATGAATATTCTGAAAAATGTAGTTTGTAAAAAGGAAAGATTTTTAGAAACTCCAAGCTATTGGAAAGTTGGTCACTGACAAAGATTTGATATTGAGGTTGAAAAACCTCTCAGAATAATTGCGGAATGCAATCCTGAATTTAGATTAAAATTACGTATCAATTACAATAAAAATTTACAATTCCATATTAAATTTCCTCCATAACAAGTAAAAATCATCGTTTTGAAATGAATTATTTATGATTTCCGGAAAAACTTTCGGTATTAAAATTGTTATATAAATAAATAATCATTTCAATATTCACTATGAATTAAAATATGGAAGATATACTACAAGAAGAAGTCATTAAGCTTGAGGAAGAACTTGATAAACTAAAATCTGCAGTTGAATACATTGAGACCGCGAAAATTTCTATAGAGTCTGCATCCAAAATAATAAATACAATTGTAGAGCTTAAAAAAGATTTTGATGAACTTTCAGGCAAAGCATATTCAATTATAGACAAATTAAATAAAGTAGATTTTCCCTCGCGACTGGACAGAATTGATTCTAATTTAGTGAAAGTCAGCACTGAGGTTCAGGATATTAAATCTACTATTGAAGCCGGCGATAAAGCAGTAACGATGGAGATGAAAGCTCTTTCCAGAAATCTTTTATCTCAAACAAACGACAATAAAAATAAAATTCTTGTACGGCTTGACAAGCAGTCCAAAGAAATTAAAATAAATTTTTTAGGAATAATGTTCACGATAATATTTATAGTAGCACTTGGAGCATTATTCTATTTGAAGATATTATAATCCTTGCTTTTTTAAAAGCGCCTCATTTAAAGTGTTTGTACTTAAATTTAGTTTACTTCCCTAAGAGATAGTGTATAATTTTTTTTGCTGCCCGAGCTAGGGCTTAGCTGAATAGTGTTTAGAATTTATTTACTGCTTCATAGGAGTTCACCTTAGGTTAAGCAATTTTAGATTAACTTACTTGCTCTTTCAACCCTCATATTCCACTCGCTATTAAATGCTTTAAAGGCTTTTTTCTCTTCCTCATCATAGAATTTTTTTGATTCGCTTTCATCGTAAAATGCTTTTATTTTTTCAGCAAATTTTAGAATAGCATGAATGTAATCTTCTAATGTTGTCGTGATTTCTTTACCATCCTGGAAGACCAAAGTAACTTTTTCTTTGTTGTGTTCTACCCACCAATCAATTCCAAATGGACAAGTTAAAATTTCTACTCCTCCCGAATCACTAGTAAACATTTCGTGCCCACATTCGGGTATTAGGTTTTCACAAATTTTATTATCAAAAGAATGCTCTTCTTCGATAGTCCTTAATAAGAAAATTACTGCTGAACTTAATGTGAGGTTTTCATTTGATGCATCAATTATTGTTTTTTTATTGAACGATATTGTAAAGCCACCGTGAACACATAGATCATATTCAGGATTTGCATCTTCTAACCAATAAATATTTTTCGGGATAATTTCCAGCATTTTTTTACGGCTTTTTTGGTTCATTAACTTTGGCTGCGTTCACAATTCCTCTCCTATTTATTCCCTTGTACAGTCTATGGTCACATAAGGAATTGTAAATCGCAGTTCCCCATTTTTTTTAGAAATTTTATTCAAATGGTTTTCTGTTTGGTCAAAAATCTTTTCGTAGTCCTTTTCATCCAATATTTTTTTCCATTCTGCAAGAAACCAGTATTTTATTAAATAGTGATTGAACATTGTTGCTGCATCAATAAAGTTAAATGAAAAACTTTCATTCTGGACTGATGAAATATGGAAGCCAGAATCTTTCAACAGAGAATTAACTTCATTCAGCGGTTTCCTTTTTGAATGTATATGCCCTTTCATTTTTTCAATCTCATTGTTCATTCCGTTTGCTTTTAGTACAGCTTCAAATGCATTATAAAATTCAATCATAGTATCTTCTAAATTCATGGTTAAAACAAACTGTGCACCAGTTTTGCTGACACGCCCACATTCGGATAATGTTTTACCCATATCTTCAACATTATTAATGCCGTTATTTGATACAATAAGATCGAAGTAATTATCATCAAACGGCAGTCTTTCTGCAACACTCTCAATTACACGTGCATTCGTAATATTATATTTTTTAATTTTCTGCTCACACCTATCAATAGCTTCTTTCCAGGGATCTATACCGATCACTTTTGAAGAGAGACCTAGTCTTTGTGCAACTTCAATCAATGGAAAACCAAGACCGCAGCCAACATCAAGTACAGTTATTCCCCTTTTCAATTTTATCGTTTCGAGTAGCTTCAATCCAAATGGTGCGGACCACAACGGCAGCTCATCAATAACTGAAACCAGCTTCTTATCCGAAGTACTAAAGGTATGATTTAGATAGTTTTTCAAATTATTAAAATATAACAGAGAAAATTGTCATTGATGTCGTAAAATATACAGCAGTTAGGAATTAATTCAGGAATTAACTTTGCCCCAAGCAGCTTTCGGTTTACCAAGCCATACCCACGCAATAAAATCAACCATGGGTGGCTCACCTCCAGTTTCACGCAGTCGAGCATTTACCTGCCCCCTGTGATACGCACTGTGTGTTGTAACTTGTAGCATAGTTTCTTCTAATGATGCCTCTTCAGGTTTTTGCCCAATAATATTTTCCAGTCGCTTTGCCCAAGGAATTTCTATAATATTTTTTAATTCATTTTCATTGAGTGAATTTAAATATTCATTATTCTGGGTATAACATTCATATCCCCATTTTGCTATATCAAGCAATTCAAGAAAATCAGTTTCCTTGGGAAACACAAGAGGCTGTTTCGTCCGCACATAAAAGAATGCCCGTTGTACAGAACTTATGTGATATAGAAGTTTTTTCATCTTGGAATCATTATTTGCGGAAGGTTGTTCTAAAACCGAATCCCAGACTTTTGCATCAGCCCATTCCATATGCTGAAACAACAAGTTGATATTTTGATTATGCATAGCAATCTTCCTATTAATGAATACAAAAATATAGTTGCTCGAATTTACAACTCAATTACTAAATAATTTTAAATTGGGAAAAACTTCAACTAACAACAAGCAAGTATTGGTGCGGCTGTATTACCTATTGTTAAACAGGGTTTTATTTATCCCATAAAGAAACCTTTACGGTGTGATACACCGAGCACCTTTTTACAATGCGGGCAAAAGTAAACATACCTTTTGCCAAACAGCGATTTTAATTCTCTGAACCATACTTCTGATATAGTTTGGTCGCAGTGAGGACATTCGGGTGTTACATCATTTTTTTCTTTTAGTTCGATCATTTAATAAATTCCCTTGTTAATGCTTTAACTATTTATTCGGTTTTAATTCCATATAAATAATATTTTTTCTTAATCTGTCTTGTTGAATGGACGGCACTATAAATCCAAGTTTTTTATAAAGGCCAATTGCAGCTTGGTTATCTTTATCAACATTCAATGATATAGTTTTACATTTTAGTTGCTTAGCTTTATTAATAAGCCCCGAACAAAAAATTTCCCCAATGCCTTTTCCTCGGTATTCAGGATTGACAATAATTCTAGAGAGATGTCCACGTTTGTTTTCAAATATTCTTATTTGTCCCAATGCAAGCAAAACGT
Organism: Ignavibacteriaceae bacterium; assembly: GCA_013042995.1. Classification (GTDB taxonomy): domain Bacteria; phylum Bacteroidota; class Ignavibacteria; order Ignavibacteriales; family Ignavibacteriaceae; genus IGN2. Next base: position 15,756 of record JABDPB010000093.1, read on the forward strand.
TTTTATCGACTAAAGAGGAATTATGAATTGTATCGAACTCTATTGCATTGCATAGCTGCTCTAACTTAATAGGGAACATAACTTTAGGCCCTGCCCAAACCGCACAGCTCTTTGCATCAGGTATCCAACCAATTACAGCTTTAAGATCATATTTAGTCGCTGGTTGGAAGTTCATACTGTTTGATATTCTTTATCCATTGAGAATTCTAGATTAGAATAATTGTGTAAGAACATTAATGAACCTAAATTGCGTGAAGAACAATTACTATTGCAGTAGATAATAATACTGCTGTAATCCAGTACCACGTTGTTGTTATTTTATGCCCTTTATATTTGGTAAGCACTGCTTCATAGATTACCATAAAAAATGGTGGTATAGCAGTTGGCAGGTAACCAATGGGCTTTAGCAAAACATACTTAGAGAAGTAAGCTATGGCAAGTATGCTAATGCCAGTTGCAATTGAAATTTGTATGTGAGGCGATTTTAATAATTCTTTAATTTTTTTCATTCAAACCTTTAGCGATATTTTCTGCTTCTGCCTTGGTAAAGATACCTGAGATAATTGCGCGGCCACCCGAGATAGTGTCTCTGATAACCGGTGCGGATAAAAGTTTTCCGTTCAATACCATTGCACAACGTTTGCCAACATTTTGTGCTGTTAACTCTTTAAATTTTATTGCGCCCTCTGATGTTAAAATTAATTCTACAGCAGCTCGTCCTTGCTGAGTTACAACTGCAGCTGATTTTACATCGTATTGATTGACAAGAACCTCGTTGTGAAGATAAAAAGTTTCACCGGTTGGTTCGAATAGTATTCCTGTTAAATCTGCAGCGGATTTTTCTTCGGCAATGCGGAATTCCAGTGTAACCTTTTCATTAGCAGAGCAAGCAAGTATAATTGAGAGAAAAGCTATAATAGTTATTGAACCTCTAAGCATTTTTCAGTCCCTGTAAGATTTTAGTTTTTCATCAACCCACTTAAGTCTAAAGATTATCATAAGAGTAATAATGAAGTACCATAAACCAACGATCGGTCCTAAGTCGAATAATCCTGCATTTGAAGGAGGGACGGGAAACGAAATTGCGTTTAGGATAATTAGTGCAACGGAAATAAGTAACCCTGAGATTGAAATAATTTTCCCAAGTTTTGGATGATTAAACATACTTAATGCAAAAAGCAGCGTGCCCAAAGCAATATAAACATCCCAGGAGGCATCCAATCCAAGATGAACACGATTCAGTGATGTCCATATCCAATTGCTTGTATCACTTATTTCTTCCGGGTGCGAAGAACGGATTGCTACCTGAACAAGAAGCATTGTGGTAATTAATATTCCTGCAATGATGTTTGATACAAGAGCAGCAGAAGCAGAGATTGTTTTTTTGTGGAGAGAAATAAAAAAGTATAAACCTGCAGATGAAAAAGCAAGCAAGGGTCCAAAAATCATAATTAGTACTGTTTGAACAGCTTGGGGAAACGAAATAAACATTAGCGCCGGGTAAATAAAACTAACAAGTAGCCCGCTAACTATTCCAGTTATAATCCATTTCTTTGTTAAATTCTCTGGCACAAGCATTTTGAATTATTTAACTCTTATCTTCAAGTAAAGGTTTAAATATAAAAGTATTTACTTTACCAGAAGCATCTTTTTAGTTTCAACCAAACTACCGTAATTAAGCTGGTAAAAATAAACCCCGCTTGGCCATCCATCAGCATTCCATTCCACTTCATAAGTGCCAGGTGATTTTTGCTCGTGAACAAGTATGGCTACTTCATTTCCTAAAGCATTAAATACTCTAAGCGAAACAGGAGATCCTTCTATGCCTTTAAGGTTAGCAGGAATATCGAATTTAATTTTTGTAC
>JABDPB010000094.1 GCA_013042995.1 Ignavibacteriaceae bacterium
GAGGTGTTGATATTGAAGAAGCCGACGGAGTGCAAGATATTGGTGAAAGATTTTTTACAATATTTGGTGATGAAGTAATTGGTGAAGGATTTGAAGAAGATTTTTGGTACTCTTCCAATCCTGCTGAGTTATATCAAAATCTCTTTAATAAAGAAACCCGCCCTGATACTCGCACAAACACTGGTGCAAACAGTTTAATAACTCTTAAGGATTTTTCCGAGATTGCTAATCGGATGAGCTTTAAAGTTGAGTTTGGGGATTCTGTGGTGAAACCTATTTTTTCATTTGAAGGAATTTTCCAGCTTACTAAATCTATTTCTCTGGCAGCTTCAACTCAGGAAATAAGATTTTGGTTTGAAATGCCGGCGGTTACTGAACTAGTAAATTATGAAGGTTTCATTTTATTCATTGCTAATTTTTCTAATTACAAAACACCATCAATTCTACTGAATGGTATTTCATATACTTATGGGACAAAATACAATCGATTCAGAGCGTACATTACAGATGGGGTGAGCACATTTATTGGGGCAGATGATTTGACATCAAATATTTTCTGCGCACCAGTAATTAGAGAAAATATTAATAGTGAGTATGAAGTACTTTTAGGAACAAGCAAAGGGCAAATATTAGTATATAATTTGGGGAGTTTACCTTCAAGCGATCCTCAATTGAAAAATTCTTTTGAGTTTGATCCGAATATTGTTGTGAAACAAATAGCTGCATCGAAATCGTATTTTTCATTTATCGCTGATTCTTCATTGGCTGCGTCTGATCCATTATTCTATGATAGTGATGGAAATAGTTTTTCGTTTAATGGTGAGATACCTATTACATTAGGTTTAACTAAAAATGCAGAAGGTAATTACGTAAATATTGTGTTGACGGATGCAAAGATTATATATATAATTTCAAATGGGAATTTATTGAACTCATTTTCATTAAAAGGTGTAAATGACATAGCTTCATTTGCTCTTGTCGATTTGAAACAGGATGGAACAAATTATATTGTTCTGAACAATGGAAGCAACATTGAGGTATATAACTTAGCGGGATCACTAGCAGATAATTTCCCATTTTCAGATCCTAATGAAGTTGGATTTTATGGTACTCCACTAACAACAGATTTTGAAGGTGATAGTAATTCAGAAATCATTTCTATTACGGAGGATGGCAGAATTTATGCATTAGATGGAGGAACCGGAAAAGTAGTTACCGGATTTCCAATTTCAAGTGGTGCAGGTAGTTCAGTAACTCCAGTTTTTTATAATGCTGATGGAAAAACAAATCTTGCTGTATTGAATGATCGAAATATTTTTGCAGGTTGGTCCATCAGTTCTGTTGAAGGGAAGATTTACTGGAGTGAAGAACATGGTAATCCCCAAAACACATCTTTTGTAGATGCTGCGGAAAACACAAACAGGATAAATGAGTTCTTCCCAACAAATAGAGCGTACAACTATCCAAATCCTGTTTATGAGGGTACGACAAATATTCGTTATTATGTTTCTGAGGATTCCAAAATTAGTATTAAAATTTTTGATCTTGCAGGAGATTTTGTTGCCGAGCTGAACGATGACGCGCAGGGCGGAATGGATAACGAAACAATCTGGAATGTTGGTGATATTCAAAGTGGTGTTTACTTTGCACGTATTGAAGCAAGCAGCACAAGTGGAAAGACGGAACAAGCCATAATTAAAATTGCAGTGGTTAAATAATTAATTCATTCACTATTCTATATTTGCCTATCATAATTTCTACAATTTGATAACAAAACCAATTCTTAATGAAGAACTTTCTTTTTACGGTAATAATATTAATTATATCTAATAGTTCGTTTGCTCAATTCACTGATTTCCATCCTGAATTGGATTGGTATACAATTAAAGGTGAACACATTGAAGTTCATTATCACGAGGGGGCTGAGCGAACTGCAAAAGTTGTTGCAAAAATTGCAGATGAAATCTGGGATCCGATTTGTTCTCTTTATGGTTATGAACCCTCAAAAACTCATTATGTTATAAAAGACATTGATGATTACTCAAATGGTGCCACTTATTTCTTCGATAACAAAATTGAAATATGGACAAGTGCTCTCGATTTCGATTTACGCGGAACGCACAACTGGCTGCGTAATGTAATTTCTCACGAATTTACACATCTTGTTCAAATTCAAGCTGGAATGAAACTCTCTCGTTCACTCCCTGCAGTTTTTCTACAGGTATTAAATTATCAGGAAGAAAGAAGACCTGATATTCTTTACGGCTATCCGAATTTTGTTATCTCCTATCCAATAGCAACAGTAAATATTCCTGCGTGGTTTGCGGAGGGAACAGCACAGTATATGCGGCAGGAATTCGATTATGACAATTGGGATTCGCACCGTGATATGATCTTACGCAGCTACGCACTCGATGGAAATATGCTTACTTGGGAACAAATGGGAGTATTTGGAAAAACGAGTCTTGGTAATGAGTCTGTCTATAATTCTGGTTTTGCTTTAACACGTTACATTGCTCAAAAATATGGTGAAGATAAGTTGAGGAATGTTACAGAGAAGCTTGGCAGCTTCGGCAACTTTACGATTGATGCTGCATTTGATGATGTACTTGGTAAAGATGGAACAGAAATATACAACGAATGGAAGAGACATCTTGTAGATGATTATTCAAAACGAATACAAAAAGTTGAAGATAATTTAGTTGAGGGAGAAAAAATTGCAAACAAAGGATTTGGAAACTTTTATCCAACCTTTAGCAGTGCCGGAAAAAAGGTTTACTACATTTCCAATAAATCAGGAGATTATTTTTCACCATCAGGAATTTATGAGTACGATATTGAAACAGGAAAAGATAAATTACTAGTTGGTGGAGTTCGTTCAACTTACAGTTTTATTCCCGGGCAGAATAAAATTCTTTATGCAAAAATTACAGAAGATAATCCATACTGGTATAATGTTCACGATATATACATTTACGATATTGATGAAGAAGATGAAGTTCGTTTAACAAAAAACCTGCGCGCAAATCAGCCTAATGTTTCTAATGATGGAAGTAAAGTAGTTTTTCTTTTTCAAAAAGATGGCACAACAAATTTAGGCTTAGTCGATATTGATGGGACAAATTTTAAAACATTAACTTCATTTGAAAACGGGGAGCAGGTCTACAATCCTAAATTTTCTAATGATGATTCACACATACTTTTTGATTATTCATATCATCAAACGAGGGACATTGCTCAAATAAGTGTTGAGGGTGGTGAGCACGAATTTGTTATTCAAACCAAATACGATGAAAGAAATCCCGTTTATGATGAAGCTGGAAAATTGATATACGCTTCAGATGAAACGGGTATTTTTAATATTTACTCTTTCAATCCCTCAACAAAAGAAAAAAAGCAATTAACTAATGTTATCGGCGGAGCGTTTATGCCTGCTGTTAATGATAATGGTAGTATTTCTTATGCTGGGTACACTTCAAGCGGGTATAAAATATTCTTGCTTGAAAATAATGAGCAAAAAATTGTGCAAGAGGGAAACCATTACGTTCAGAGAGAAAATCCTCCGCTTGATATAAGCAAACCAAATGGAGATATTAATCAATTTGATGTTGATGCTCTCAAAAATTTTAATGATAACGAAACTCCCGATTACAGAGAAGAGGCCTACAGCGGTGCTTTTTCAAGTTTAAGTTTTTTCCCTTTTCTTCGCTTAGATAATTACAATACAGGCAACAGCTTTCTTCAAAAACTTAAACCCGGTTTGTATGTTGCATCTAATGATATGCTGAACCGTTATGCATTTTTTGCAGGCGCTGCAATCAACACACGGCTGGAACGAGATCTCTTTTTCATTTTTGAATATAAAAACAAGCTGCCACTTATTACTGCACTTGGCTTAAGACCGGAACTTACATTTGAACTTTACAGCACAAGCCGAAAAGCAGATGTTGATATACTTTTTGGTGCTGATACGGTAAACGGAAATGTGAATTACGATCAGGTAATCCCAACAGAAGTCACTTACAATCTGTTTGAATTTGATATCGCAGCAAAGCACAGAATTTTTAATCGTTATAATAATTTAGAGTTTAGATTTATCTTTAGTCGTTATACCGCAACACTGGGTAGTTTTATAATTGAAACCGGTGGCGATCCGATTCTTTATCCGACTACTGATGACACCTATTTTATTGGAAGAAATTTTAGATTCACTTATAACTTTGGTGCATTTGCACGATCTCGCGACACAGATATAAATCCTGTTGGAATGGAAATAGATTTTATTTACGATTACGAGTGGAACCGGTTTAATGCCGAAGGTGAATACGAAATTGAAGACGGACTTCTAAAACCCAAGTACGGTGATTATAATTTTCACCGTTTATTGCTCGATGCCAACTTTTACGTACCTCTTTGGCATGATCATACACTTTCTACAAGATTAGTCGGCGGCTCAATTTTAGGTCCCGCCGTTCCGGACTTTTTTGATTTTTATCTTGGTGGATTAATTGGTTTTAAAGCATATCCGTTTTATTCTTTAAGCGGGAATGAAATGGCTTGGCTCAACTTCACCTATCGATTTCCGCTTTGGAGAGATATTGATTATAAGCTGAGCTTTCTTTACTTCGATAAAATATTTCTTTCATTT
>JABDPB010000097.1 GCA_013042995.1 Ignavibacteriaceae bacterium
AAAAAATATTACTCCTTCGTTTTTCTGATCCTACTGTTTCCCTTCTATAGCACAGTCAGCAATTAACTAAATAGCGATTACTTATTTAATTAGCTCTAGATTCAGTGTAATGTTTTTTTCAAAACACAATCCTATTTTAAAACATTCCATTAACGTTATTAAAATCAATAAATTATCAAAAATCTTTTATCCTAAACGTTAATTCAATATTTCCATTTAGTTTGTTAAATGGCACATCTGTTGTCTAAATTAAACAAGTGATACTAATGCTGTGAGGAATTAAATAAAATAAATCTCAAAATGAGGAGATGCAGATGAAAACTAAAAACACATTAGCATTTTTAACTATAACATTATTACTGCTGTCAGGCCTAACCACTAATTTTGCTCAATCCATTTGGACAGGCAATACAAATACAAATTGGAGTACTGTTTCTAATTGGTCGCCTGCACTAATACCTGCAGAAGATGAGGATATTTTAATCCTGGCAGGATGTTCCAATTATCCAGTCATCAATAACACCCAAATAATTAAATCGCTTACAATTGATCCTAATGCAATAATTACACAAAATGGTGGATTAATTAGAGTAGATGGTGGTGAAACATCCATTAGCGGTAGTTTAAATCAGATTGGGGGGATTCTGGAAACTGATGACCTCACGGTAAATACAGGCGGCTTATTAAGTATTGGAATTACTACTTCAAGTGGCCCAACACTAGATGTTTCTGGCAACTTTAAGAATTATTCAACCGTAATTCTAAACTGTGGAGATGTAACTTTAAGAGGTTCAGTTGAAAACTTTGTTGATGGCGACTTATCTATTGAGGGTGCAACAATTATTTCACTTGGCCACGATGTCAAAAATAAAGCATCAATGAGTATCAGCTCGGGTGGATTATTTCTAAAGAAAGCTGATGGATCAAATATTGATAAAAAAATTGAAATTGATGGAGGCATATTTACTCAAACCGGTGGTACTGTCTCTTCAAAAGATATGGAATTAAAAAATAGTGGTACTTACAATCAATCTGATGGTGAATTGCAAATCAGTCACGATCTGAAAGTAAATGAAGGAACTACCTTTAATAGTACAGGTGGAACCGTACATTTCACAGGTAATGCTGGAGGCGGATCTTACTTCAAAGGTAATGTTAAATTTCATAATGTATTCATTAATGACGGAGCAGATCCTAAATTTGATAATAATGGTGATGATGTTACTATAAAAATTTCCGGTAATTTTACTAATAATAATGCAAATATGAATGAGATAGAAGACGCGACATTTATCTTTAATATTACAGGTGACCAGACAATCTATAGCGCGGTGATTCCAACTCCTGATGATTACGAAGAAACAACATTTGGTACTCTTATTATAGATAAGCCATCTGGTGCACTTACATTACTTTCTGATATTGCCGTTGATGATGTATTTACACCTACCCAGGGATATTTAGACCTAAATGGTAATACTCTATTTGTCGATGGATCAGAATACACAGGACCTCTACCCGTAGAACTATCAGCTTTCTCAGCAGTTACTTTAGAAAACGGAGTAAAACTTTGTTGAAGAACTGAAACAGAAGTAAGTAATTATGGATTTGAGATTCTTCGCTCTGCTCGGAATGACGAATGGGATTTTTTAGGATTTGTTGAAGGAGACGGAAACTCCAACTCACCAAAGGATTACTCTTTTGTTGATGAAAATGTTACAGCGGGAAAATATTCATATCGCTTAAAACAATTAGATACCGATGGTAAGTTTGAGTATTCAAAAGTAATTGAAGTTGATCTTGGTTCAAGTATGAACTATGAGTTAAGCCAGAATTATCCTAATCCTTTTAACCCTTCAACTACAATCAGATTTTCGGTATCTGAAAGTAGTTTTATCAATTTATCAATTTTTAACTCCCTTGGAGAAAAAATTGAAGAACTTGTGAATGATGTTAAAGAGCCAGGTGTGCATACCATCGAGTTCAATGCTCAGGATTTTCCTAGTGGCACCTATTTTTATACAATAAATACTGATAACTACGCTAGTACAAAAAAAATGATTTTAGTAAAATAATTCTATCATATCATCTAATCTCCTACCCCTGTTGGTATAATATCAGCAGGGGTTTTTTACTTCAGTAAAGCTTTTAAAAAACCTTTCAATTCACTTATCATTTTTGTTATCTTAGCTGTAGAGGGTTAATTCAAATCGTCATTTATAAAATTATTGGAGATAAAATGGTTCCAATTCCTGAACTCTGGTTGCCCATACTGCTTTCTGCGGTTGTAACTTTTATTTTAAGCTCAATTATACACATGGTATTAGGTTATCATAAAAATGATTTTTCTGCTCTCCCGAATGAGAAACAGGTTTTGGATGATTTAGGTAAGCACAAACTGCAGGAAGGAAATTATAGTTTTCCGCGTGCAAATAGTATGAAAGATATGAAGTCAACAGAATTTATTGAAAAGATGAAACACGGACCGGTGGGTATGATGACAATAACCAAAAGTGGACCACCGAACATGGGTAAAGAGCTAACCTTGTGGTTTATTTATTCAATTATTGTTGGATTATTTGCTGCCTATATAGCAGGAAATGCATTGGCTCCGGGTGCACACTATTTGGCAGTTTTCAGATTTGCAGGTGCAACTGCCTTTGTGGGTTACAGCTTAGCGTTATTGCAAAGCAGCATCTGGTATAAGAGAAGCTGGTCTGCAACTTTCAAATCAATGTTTGATGGACTGATTTATGCTCTTTTCACCGGAGGGATATTTGGTTGGTTGTGGCCAATGTAAGAAACTTTGAAGATGTTATAGTAAATCTGTGACATCCTTTTTAATATCAGCTCAACCTAATCGGTAATTTTCTGATTCTCTTTCCTGTTGCTGCAAAAATTGCATTGCAGACGGCTGGAGCACATGGTGGGACACCTACTTCACCAACTCCTCCAACACTGTAAGTATTTTTAATATAGTGAAATTCCACAACCGGCATTTCGTTGTATGTAAGAATTTCATAATCATCAAAATTGCTTTGCTTTACTGCACCACCTTCAATAGTAATCTCACCTTTTAATGCAGCCGATAATGCAAACGCAATAGAACCTTCCATTTGCGATTCAACAAGATCGGGATTAACAACAATACCACAATCAATGACCGTAACTACTCTATCTACTTTAACTTTATTGTTTTTAACAGTTACTTCAGCAACTTGTGCACAGAAACTATCATAGCCTTTAAATAATGCAATCCCTCTTCCCTTTCCTTTTGGAAGATTTTTTTCTGTTTTCCATCCTGATTTTTGAGCAGCGACATTTAAAACATTTTTAAGTCGTGAATCATCCGGAAGTAAATCTCTTCTAAATCCATAGGGGTCTTTATTTGCAGAATAAGCCATCTCATCAATAAATGACTCAATTGCAAATGGATTCTGTGTATTGTAAACAGAGCGAAGCCATGAAATGGGAACGTTAGTTTTAATTGTTGTACCAGCAATTCTCATATTTGGAATCTGATATTCTAGTCCAACAGTTCCCTCTTGAATATCATAATTTTGAGGTGGAAGATTTGGTGCAAAACGCATTTGGGTTATTGAAGGCGCTATTACGTGATGAGAAAATTTTATTGGATTATTTTTTTTATCAATTGAACCCTTTAAAACGTGCATACTTGGTGGACGATACCAGCCAAACTTCATATCTTCTTCACGCGTCCACGTAAGCTTAACAGGTTTTCCACTGGCTCTTGAAATTTCGGCAGCTTCAACTGCAAAATCACTAACTAGTCTTCTTCCAAATCCGCCACCCATTAAAGTAACGTGAACGGTAACATCATTTTCACTAATACCTAGCGCTTTTGCAACTTCACTTCTTGCGTTTTGAGGGTTTTGTGTTGGTGCCCAAAGCTCTGCTTTACCCTCTTCAAACTTCGCCACACAGTTCATTGGTTCCATTGGAGCATGAGCCAGGAAAGGCACTTCATAAATGGATTCAACTAACTCTTCATCTTCAATACTCTTACTAACATCTCCTTTTTTCTCAAACACAAAGCCATCAGTTTTTGATTTATTTACCAGCTCTTTATGTATATCCTCAGAACTTTTTGCAACATTGGGGCCAGCAACACATGCAATGGTAAGTTTATCTCTTCCATTAAAAGCTCGCCAGGTTGAATTGGCAACAACTGCAACACCGCTTGAAATTTGAACAACTTCTGATACACCCGTAACTGATTTTGCAATGGTTCCATCAAAGTTTAATACTTTTCCGTTAATTGTCGGGCATCTTTTAACAGCCGCATAAAGCATTCCCGGTATAACAACATCAATTCCAAATATTGCTTTGCCGTATATTTTATCAGGTGTGTCAACTCTGTGAACTCTTTTTCCAATCAATTTAAAGTCTTTTGGATCTTTAAGCTTTACATCCTTTGGAACAGGCAGCTTGGATGCATCTTCAACCAAATCGCCATAACTTAATTTTTCATTATTTAGTTTATTGATAACAAAACCTTTTTCAGCTTCGCAGTTTTCAATTGCAGCATTCCATTTATTAGCTGCTGCAGTTATTAGCATAATGCGTGCAGTTGCACCCGCAATACGTAAAGGTTCCCAGTTTCTTCTTATGCTTGTACTGCCGCCGGTTGTTTGACTTCCATATTTTCTATCTGCATCTGCCTGTTCGAGTAAAATATTTTTCCAATCAACTTCAAGTTCTTCTGCTATTAACATTGGAAGTGCTGTTTTAACTCCCTGCCCCATTTCTGATCTGTGAACAATAATTGTAACAACTCCGTTTGAATCAATTTTTAGAAAAACACTGGGTGTAAATATTTTTGGATCATCACCCGGCTTAGCTAAAACATTTTGTAAAGGCACATAAGAAGCAAGAAATAATCCGCCGCCACTTAAACCGACTACTTTTATGAATTCACGTCTTTTTATTTCATTTAATTTTTTCATCTTTACTTCTCCTCCACAAGTTTAGCAACTGCTTTTCGTATTCGTTGATAAGTTCCACACCGACAAAGCACCTCATTCATTGCATCATCAATTTCTTTTCTTGACGGTTTTGGATTTTGTTCCAACAATGTTGCAAGTGTCATAATCTGTCCTGGCTGGCAGTAACCGCATTGCATAACCTCAAGTTCAATCCACGTTTTAAATATTGGGTGGTCAGGTTTATCAGCTAAACCTTCAATTGTTGTAATTGAATTACCTACAACATCTTCCACATCTAAAATACAAGAGCGCTCTGCTTTTCCATCAATATGCACCACACAGGAGCCGCAGATTCCTTCTCCGCATCCGTATTTTGTTCCGGTTAAATTTAGACTATCCCTTAGAACCCATAAGAGTGGAGTGCCTGAATCAACATCAACTGTTTGTTTCTTTTGGTTTATTGTGAGAGTATATTTAGACATGAATTCTCCTGCTATATTGTTTCGATACTTTGAAAATTAGCTGAAAGTTAAAGTAAACGCAAGACTTGATATTCCAAATTGTTATAAACGGTAGTTGAGTATATTTTTATAATAAGTTAAAGAATAATAATTACATAAGTCTTCACAAATTAGAATGGGTATTTTTTATTTAATCATAATTATATGGATTAAAAGAATTTAAATTGAACAAACAATTAGCAAACTGGCAAATTCCTCAACATTGGTTAAAAATAAAGACTGTTGATGCACAAACGGCTGGCGAACCACTAAGAATAATTACGTATGGATTGCCTGAAATTAAGGGTAACACGATTCTTGAAAAAAGAAAGTATATGATGGAGAATCTTGATCACCTGAGAACTGCACTTATGTTTGAGCCACGCGGACACGCAGACATGTACGGCGCGATCATTACTGAGCCAGAAAAAGAGGATTCGGATTTTGGTGTATTATTTTTGCACAATGAAGGTTACAGTACAATGTGTGGGCACGGTATTATTGCTCTTACAAAAGTTGCTGTTCAAACTGGAATGATAAAAACAATTGAACCACTAACAGAAATTAAAATTGATACACCAGCAGGATTAGTTACATCATTCGCAAAAATTGAAAATGGAAATGTAAAAACAGTTTATTTTCACAATGTGCCTTCATTTGTATTAACCACTGATCTTGAATTTCAAGTTGTTGGTGTTGGAAGAGTAAAATTTGATATTGCTTTTGGTGGTGCGTTTTATGCATTTGTAAATGCTGATAATTTAGGAATCGAAATGAATGAAAAAAACTATAGTCAGTTAGTTAGTAAAGGAATGGCTATAAAAAATTCAATTAT
>JABDPB010000099.1 GCA_013042995.1 Ignavibacteriaceae bacterium
TTAATTAGCTGGGATGGAATACTATATCCTTTTGTTTCCGAGATAAATCCTGAAGACTCCACTGTATATGAAGTAAAGTATGATAACCATGTTCAGCAATACCGTGCATTTAAATTTCCATGGCAAACAAATCTTTTTTCTGTTCAATATGATTCTCTTGATTTTGGAGTCTTAACTGTTGGTGATTCTTCAAGTATTGACGTAATAATTTATAACAGAGGAGAAGACTCAGTAATAATTAATGAAGTATTTAACAATGAACCTTCATTTTATCTAGATGAAATACTACCAATAGAAATTGCTCCGCACGATTCAATAGAAATTACAATAGTATTTGAACCATTAGAAGAAGGAAATTTTACCGATAAAATGAATTTCAGATATATAACAGATACATTACTAATAGCTCAGCAAATTTTTGTTCAAGGGGAAACAAATATTATTAACGAAGTAAAAGGGTCTACTGAAATATACAGTTATTCACTATCACAAAATTATCCAAATCCATTCAATTCAAGTACAACAATAAATTTTTCAGTTCACAAGGAATCTGATGTTAATTTGAGTATATATAACCTTTTGGGTGAGTTAATCTCAACATTGGTTAATGAACAAAAAAAACCAGGCCACTATGAATATGAATTCAATGCATCCGATCTTTCATCGGGAATTTATTTATACTCTATTAAGGCAGGTTCGTTTATGAAAATTAAAAAGATGGTCTTATTACGTTAAGTAATTAAAAATTAGAATTTTTATTTTACTTCAAAAGCAGCATCTTTTTTGTAGAACGAAACCTTTCAGTTCTTAACTCATAAATATATAAACCAGTAGGAACACTGCCTGCATTCCACTGGTACTTGTATTTACCGGCATTTAAGCTTGTTCTTACCAGTTCAAATATTTTTTCACCCAGTAAATTATAGATATTAAGAGTTACGTAAGCGGCTTCCGGAATTGAGAATTCAATAGTTGTTTGCGTATTGAAAGGATTCGGGTAATTTTGATATAATTCATAATCAAGAGGTAATGAAGGAGGATATTCATAAATTATTTCAAATTGACTATCTTTTAACCTTTGTCTGTTTACATCAATCAGAATAAGATTTTGGAGTTCCAAATTCTCGGGATATGTAATACTAAAAGGAATGTAAGCAACAAAGTTATTACCTGCTTTTATTATCTTTTCACCTTTACGATCGTACAGAAGAATACTTAAAATTTCATCATCATAATTATAGTAAGCCCCACCGAGGTCTGTATTTATTTCTATGCCATCTGGTACATAATCACTTTCGCTAAATTCAAGTTGAACACCTCTTATATCAACCTCCGTATTTAAATACATTGTAATTCCGCTTGGATTTATATAGAAAGTTGAAGAAGAGGTGTTTCTACTATTTTTATCAAGAACAAGGAAACTGCATGCATTTATTAGTGTACCATTTGGGTAAACGCCTGTAAGTATAATGTTTTGAAGTAGAGTTAAATCCTGAACATTCACAAAACCATCAGGATCGGGTAATTCATTTCCAGGAATCCAAGGTGCAATATCTGCTCTTTCAAATTCATCGCTTTCCAGCGAATCTCTACTAATAATGTGATCAACTACCATGATAATATCTAAAATATCCAAACAACCGTCACCATTAACATCACCTAAAAAACCTACTCTGTTTCTGGCAATAACAGTTAATTTATCAAGTGAGGGAGTGATATCAATCGGAAATCCTTGAAATGTGCTTGCTTTTGCCTGCGAAATTAAAATTGATGACTTAACACTATCCTGCAAAGCAGGAAGATCTGCAACACGATAATTTATTTTAAATAGATCATGGTAGTTACCAGGTTCTAATCCATTATTTTGATTTAAATTGTACAGAAGTACTAATATCTCATCTTCGGATGCACCGTTACCAGTTAAGTTACCTCTTAAAACATTATAATCTAAAATCCAAGTGGGATCACTTATATTACTACCCTTTTGCATGTTTTGAAAAGTTAAAATTACATTGTCGTCAACAGCTTTGTTAACAAGAAGCCTAAACTGGAGTGCTTGAGCTTTATGTGTTAAATCGAGCAATTGCATTGTTTCAGTATACCAATCATCTTCCAATCTGAATACAGTGTCTTTTTCAAATACCAATCCGAACTTTGGATTTATAATTTCATTGGTTACATAAATTATAAATTCATCACGCGATGGAGTAATATCAATTGGAAATCCCTGGTTCGTTGTGCCTTGAGCGTGAGAAATTTTTATTGATGATTTTATAGTATCCTCAAGGTTTGGTAGATCAGCTACGTTATAGTCTAGCTCAAGTAAATTTTCGTAATTGCCAGGTTCTAATCCTCCATTTTGATTTAAATTATAAAGTAATACAAATACTATATCTTTTGAAGCACCAATAGCATTCGTATCACCTTTTATTACGTTGAAGTGTAACGACCAGCTGGAATCTATTACGTTAGATCCTTTTCTTAAGTTTTCAAAAACTAATATCGTGCTGTCATCATCCGCTTGATTCAATAATAATCTGAACTGGAGTGCTTGTGCTTTCTCATCTAGGCCAATTAGTTGGATGATATCTGTGTAGGATTCATTTTTTTGCCGAAGCTCAAATTCTTTTTCAAATATTAATCCCGAATTAACTACTTTGCTCGAATTACTTTCATTTAATACTGAAACGTAGTTCGTTGTGTGAGCAATACTTTGAAGGTTAAACATTAATGAAAGCACTATAACAGTCCGGAACAAACTCTGCATCATATTGTTTGTTTATTGATTTAAATTTTCAACCACTAAGAGTGTAACATCAATTTGAATACCACACATAAATAATATTAAAAGTTGTTTTTTGGGGATAATTTTGGGAAATCAAGAAAATCTGAGGAAAAGTGAAGTGTAATAAGTAATTTTTATGGTGAAATTGATTGGTTAATGTAAAATGATAAAAGTTGCTAATACCACCTATATTTGTTAATAGTTAACAATCATCAACATTTTCTTACCAGAATTAAAATTAACTTAATTAAATTTATTGTGTAAATACAGAGAGCTAAATTGTTTAGGTTCATCGAAAGCTTTGCGTTGTATTATGTTACAGATTACTAAGTATGTATTGCACCATCTCTCTATACAGAAAACCTTCTAAAAAAAAGCCGCTTAAAGCAGCTTTCAATTTTCCTACAGTGTTTAGTTTATAATATTCTTAATTGCCGAATACGTTTATCTCGCCATTAATGTGCTTATACCTAAGCGAATCAACTATTTCTCCGTTTACATCTACAATGCCGCTGTGACAACCTCCGCAAGCCGAAATTTGAGCGTTAGAATGCCCATCTGGAGGAAGATTATGACAGCTGCCACATCCTGCCTGTGTTCCATCAACTACATTCCATACAACAGATTGGTTGTTGCCAATCATTCTATCTGAATTATATGCAAATTGATTGGCAGATGAGTCTCTGAAAAATTCCCAATTTCCATGACAATAAGTATTGGAACAAGTTGCTGTAGTTGCGTCATATGATGAGTTGATACCTAAATTTATAATAGCCTTATCACCAAAAATAATTTCAGCAGGTAATTCGGTATCAACATGTCCGGCCTCATAAACTTGCTGTGGAACTTTATGGCAAGTCTCGCAGGGTATATCCTTACCAATTTGATTGTCATAGAGATGTTTTACGTGTGCACCAACTCCAACTGAATCTGTACTTGTATTTTTTTCTGTATCTCTTGGAGGAGCAATTTTAGCGGGATCACTAAAATCTCCGTGGCAAGTGTTGCACGCCTCAGGACCTTCTGGTTGCGTGTGACAGGTTAAACAACTCGATTCTACAATTCCACCACTATAATCAGCAGCATGGCATTGCTGACAGCCACGCATATCCCACATAAGATTCTTTATCAATGTACCATGAAAATTTTTCGATGCAGGATTTAAAATTCCTTCTTTATGAAGATTAACCTCTGGAGCTGCAGGTACATTATCGTTTAACTTGCTACATGCACCAAATAATAAAATTATTATTAATAAAAGAAAATATTTGAAAGTATTTTTCATCTTGTTTTTTTTATAATAAACCGTGACAATAATTACAAAAACCATCTGATGGTTGTGACATAGGTGAAGCACTTGTGTGACAATTATAACATATTGAACCTATGCTGTTGTGCCAATCACCATTTTCATTTCTCATATAGTTGCGAACATGAGTTTTTGGATTTGTTCCTCTAATCCCATCGCTATCCAAATGACACAAGATACAAGTAGGATCTGCACCCTGAATATCATGGCAGGATATGCATCTTTCTATATCACGTTTAGCTAAAGTTGCATGTTCGCCTCCGCCTGTTCCAACTCCAATTGTTTTAAAGTTTGGGAGAAGATGCGATGCAGGAACAATTCCACTTAAAGCAAAATCTCTATTTTCAGCAGCGTGGCAATTTGCGCAAAAAGTTTCAATCTGATGACACGTTTGACATTCTGACGATTTTCCTTTTGCATCAATTCCGTGTGAATACCGATAATTAAGGTCGCCATGCACTTTAAGTATAACCTGTTGTTTAGCTGCATCAATTCCCATGCTCGGCATATATGGTTGATAAAAATTATCAGGTAAATTTGTTTCAGTAATTACATTTGTTGCAACGTGACATTCCTGGCAAGTACTGTTGTTATGACACATCAGGCAGTTTGCATCTTTTTCCCATCCCAAAAATTTATGTGAACGAGTAAAATCAACATTTCGGTGATTTTGTGGCAGTAAATCGAATGTTGCAATATGACAAGATTCACAAGCGTTAGTAGCAATTTTCGTTTCATTATGGCAGCCTGCACAATTTTCCATTGGAGGATTCAGCATTGCACTTTCAAAACTGTAATCGACTTCACTCAATCCGAGATGACAGCTCTCACAATCCATTCCACTCTCGTAATGGAATTTATGATTGAAAATAAGTGATGATGTTTTCTGAATTAATGGTTCATAATTATCATTTTTATGGCAGGTTTCACATTCTTCATCATCATCCACATCGTGGCAATCAACACAATTATCATGATTTGGCAGCAGTCTATCATTTAGTGATGTGCTTTCAGTAACAGTTGTATGACACTCATCACAACCGACAAAATCATAATGAAGTGAGTGTGAAAAGTTTATTAACTCATCGTTGTTCAGTGCAGGATCATCTTCATCAATTGAAAAAAATGCAGTGAATGTAAAAAAGAGAATCAAGATTGCTGTAAAATTTATATAAAATATTTTTAGCATTACTTTTTATTCAAATATTGTATTGAACCAGAAATTTAATTTGAAGAACAATCGCCAGTCGTTTTTATAAATTTTATTATTTAAGTATTGCCCTTGAACATCAAACGAAAGAATACGAACTGGTCTGTAGTTCAGTCCGGCTAAGAGTGAAATCAATTCATTGTGCGGATCATCTTTTGACAAACGGTATCTTGTAAACGAAAATCCAAATGAAGGTGTAATCAGTCCATTCAAAAATGATTGAGCGCCATAAATTGATATTGCATCCATTTCGCCTGCATACCCAAAACTTTTTCTACCGGTAACCGAACCCCAGGGGGAGGAAATACCCAATGAAACACGCTGACTGGTTTCATTTTTATAAGAAACGTTTGCAAACTTTCCAAACACAGTGTAGAAATCTTCAATTCTGTAATCTAATCCGCCTTCAATTTCCCAGGTATTTCCATAATCAAAAACTGCAAAGATAGAGTTGTATCTTATTTTTGGTTCACGGTAATTATAGTAGACTGAAATACCTAAATCATCAACTTCTTCGTATCTGCCGCTTAATTCAAATCTTGAGGTAGTACTAAAGTTAAGATCGTAATCATAACGACTATTAACATAAAAAACGTCAGGCATATCGTAGGAAACTTCGCCTGAAACAAATTTGTATTGATGGGATTTGTTTTCAATCAGTACGTCAATTGTATTATAGTTTGGATCAAATCGTTTTGCAGTGTAACTCTGGTTAGAAAAATTTTTGTCAATGTACTTTAATGCAAAACGCCAGTCCTGTAGAGCAAGCACCGTAAACTCCCCACCTAAAATATAATTATCATTCCAGTTATCAATTAATTCAAATTTTTGATAGGCAGGAACATTTCCACCGTAATAAACTTTAAGTCGGTAGCCTGCATAATTTAATCCTAAAGTTCCACCATCAAACAAACCACCGGCAATGCTGTTGAATAATGGTTGTCTTCCTAATTTTAATGATATAACATTCCAGAGATCTTTTACATCAAAATATAAGTTGTAAAAACGTAATCTTGGATCATATACTAGTTTTTCCGCAATATCTCCTTCAAGATTAAGATAAGTGCGCAGCCAAACATTATCTTTGCCAATATTGAAGTTAAGCATTTGGAATGTGCGTGCGTGTGTTTTAGAAGAACCGGCAGTATCTATTCTTTCGAAAGTATAAATTGAACTCGAAAATCTTCCGTTCATACTTTGCGAAAGTGAAATGGACGAATAGATAATAATTGAAAAAAGAAACAGTAAAATTCTATTCATCAAGAATAAATATTTTGTTAAAAATCTAGTTAACTATTCGGAACTCTCCGGAACAGGATGTTTAATTTTTTCCCACATCTCTTTGTAAACAAACTCGACATACGTAGGACTTTCTACATTATGGCAACCAATACAAAAATCTTCAGGATTTTCGTGAACAATCAATCCGTTTTTTATTGATTCTTCCCGACTCTTCATCACTTTTTTGCTTTTATATTCCGAACCCGGACCGTGACAAGTTTCACATTGCACCCCATCTTCAACTTTGAACTTCTTACCTATAAGAGATGCATCAACATTATAGCCAGAGGCATGGCATTTTATACACTCAGGAGTTTCAACTGCAGGTGTTTCAAAACCATTTTCAGCTGCTATCTGATCTGCTTCTTCAGTTTGGAGTGTAAAATAAGCCTGTGAATGTTTGCTCTCCTGCCAAATAGAAAGTTGGTTCCCCTGTTTATCCGATTTATGACACATTCCGCAAGCCTCAGCACCTATATACCCAAACTCAGTTTGTGCAAGTACAAATG
>JABDPB010000101.1 GCA_013042995.1 Ignavibacteriaceae bacterium
CGATTATCAACTGCGGCTCCAATATAATTATCTACATTTCCACCAACTCCAACTTCAATTGCATCTTTAACAAGCTCTGGTCCAGGAATTGAGGCATAAATAAGATATGGACCACTATCAGATTGAAATTCAGATCGTTCAAGTATTTCCTTTAATGTCCAAGTTACATCACCTGCACCACCAGCAGTCGGATTATCTCCCATATCGCTTATTATAAATGGATGCTCGTCACTGTTGATTGCTTTGTCAAGACATTCATTAAGTGAACCTGTGGGAGCTACAAAATCAAATTCTGATCTTACCTCCCAAAAACTTTTAGCAAGTTTTTCAGCTGTGCTAGTTACTTTATCCTTATCATCTCCAGTAACCATAACTACAGCATGATTTCTTGGTTCATCTGCCCAGGCATATCCAACCCAGATTGCTGCATCGATAATACCTTGTTGATTTGAGGCTGGTGAAACAAGAGCATAGAGACTCTTTCCCGGTTCAACTCTGGTACTTGTTTTTTCACCTGGTAACAAAATTGGTAATGGAATCCAGGCTTTATAATGTGGTTTGCCTTTACCACTTTCAATTCTTGACAATAAATTATCCACCGCTCGTTTTTTTGTTTCCAAAGCATCTTCATGCGGTGCCATCCTGTAGCAAGTAATTAGGTCAGTGTTTTGTACAAGACGCCACGATACATTGCCGTGCAAATCCATCGATGTAGAAATAATCGTTTCTTTTCCAATTACTTCACGAATTCTTGTGATATAATCACCTTCTGGGTCATCCAATCCAACAACACTCATTGCACCGTGAATATCAAGAAAAAGACCATCATAAGGAGCATCCTGTTTTAACAATTCCAGTGTTTGAGTAACCAATAATTCGTAAGCTTCCTTATCAACAATACCACCAGGTAATGAACGTGCTCTTAATGTTGGAATCCAGGTTGCGCGTGTACGATTAAGTGAATCTGGGGATAAAAACGGATACAAATCAAAAATTTCATCCCCTTTATTCATTTGAAAAGCTGCTAGTGTAGTAATTGCAGGTGAAAAAGTACTTGATTCAATAGATAAACCTGCAATTGCAATACGCGGTTTGTATTTAGAATTTTCAAGTGATACTATTTTTTGTTTTTCAGATGAATCAGCGCACCCTGCCTCAATTAAAAAAAGTATAATAATTAAACAGAATAGATTTTTCCTCATAACTCCAATTCAAAATTAGATTGAGTAATTTAAAATAATGATAATTTATATTTCCCTAGTGAAAATGTAGCTTTAACATATGCAATGATTTGTGCCTATTCTGGAATTGGGAAAAAAGTAAGTTATGAAGGATTACTGGCAATACAAATTGGTAGTGTAATAATAATTTTAACACACCGTTTTGCATAATCAAACGATTGTGTAGTAAATTTGTAAGAAAAGAGAGCTGGTGAACGGACTTGAACCGCCGACCGGCTGATTACAAATCAGCTGCTCTACCAACTGAGCTACACCAGCTTAAATTAGGCTTCCAAAAATATACTAATCATACTTTCTTTGCAACTCAATTCTTCGATTCTTTTCCAATTTATTACTTAAATGGTGAATCATTTTTCAAACAATTGAACCAATAAAACAATTTGAGTAAAATTAGATTGTAAATAATAATTTTCAGGTGATAAATTGAATCCTAAAAGCATAAATGTAAAAGTAAAAAAAATTCTAAGTGTAATTTGGGAAGATGATTCGGAATCAAAACTGCAGCTGAAGTATATGCGAGACCAGTGTCCTTGTGCGACCTGCAAGGGTGAAACCGTGCTTCTTAAAACATACCGACCACCTGCCAAGACAATAATCACTCCTGAAATGTATCAGGTAAAAAATATTGAAACCGTTGGGGGATACGCAATCCAAATTACTTGGGCTGATGGACACAATACCGGGATTTACTCTTGGGAATATTTACTAGAATTAATTGAGGGGCAATCGGCTAACAATGGTGAAGGAAAAGAACAGAGCTATAACGATTTATTATGATTAGAAATAATCAACTGAAGTATTTCTCATCTCTGCTTATAAAAAAGTACCGGTTTAAAGAAAATAAATTTATTGTTGAAGGGGAACGCAGTGTGCTTGAAGGGCTCAGCAGTAAATTTAATTGTGAAGCCATTTTAATTTCAAACGATTTCTTTAAGAGAAAGAAAGGTTTAATTGACTCACTTAAAATAGCTCCAGATAAAATTCATATTCTAAAATCAAATGAGTTCAATAAAATTTCGGATACAAAATCACCGCAAGGTATCGCTGCAGTCTTTAAAGATAGAAATCTGAATCTTAATAATATTTCAGATAATAATGGAAAAATAATAGTAATGTTAGATAATATTTCTGATCCGGGAAATCTTGGGACAACTATAAGAACTTGTGATTGGTTTGGTATTAAAAATATAGTTTTGAGTGGCGAATCAGTAGACTGGACAAATCCAAAGGTATTGCGTTCTACAATGGGTTCAATTTTTCGCGTTAATATATTTCAAATAAACAACTATGAAGAATTGGAGAATTTAAAATCAAATGGATATGAAATACTTTGTGCAGATACCGACGGTGATAATATTTTTAGTTTTAAAACTGATAAAAATAAAGTTGTTATCTTTTCAAATGAGGCACACGGACCATCAGAAGAAATTTTTCGGCATGTTGATAAGAAAATTACTATCCCAAAAATTGGAGAGGCAGATTCTTTAAATGTTGCATCAGCATCAGCAGTTATATTAGCTGAACTTACTAAATAGAGGATATAATTATATAGCAAATACCGTATTAAGTAGTACTTAGTGATTTTATTCTATTTTAGTAGTATCATTTTTTTCGCATCAGTAAATACCCCTGATTCAATTCTATATAAGTAAATCCCACTACTTACATTATTTCCAAAATTATCATCACCATTCCAAATTAAAGTATGAATGCCTGAATTTATAAACTCATTTACTAAAGTTTTAACTTCTCCACCCAACACGTCGTATATTTTTATTGACACATTTCCTGGTTCCACTAAACTGAATCGAATATTTGTTGTGGGATTGAACGGGTTCGGAAAATTTTGAAACAATCGAAACTCCTCAGGAATTGTATTAAGATTTTCATCTGCTGAAACGATGGGTGGTATCGGTGGTAAAATAACCATCTCTTCTTCGGTAGAAATAGTATAAACTGCTGATCCGTAAACTGGAAGTGTTACACTAAAACTAGACAAATCACTTCCCAAGCTTTGTGTGCTCGTATTATTATATAGGTCATTAATCCAATAAGTAGTCCCTGGATCAAAACCACCTGTGAATCTGAGATTCGTACTGGTTAGATCCAACGTAACAAACTGAGTGCTATTACTAAAATTCACAACTGTTAACCCGTTAGAGTCTTCATAAGGTCTTAAGAAAGAATATACAATTCCATTACCAGTTGTGACTCTGTCAAAATCAGACTCGTCTTGATTATTAACCTGCCCATCTCCGTTTGTATCTAAACGATGTTGAGAAAATGCTGGGAACTGACCTCGAATTTGTGCTAGCTTCTGGTAGTGGGGAGTAAGTAATGCTCTACCTCCAAAATCCCAATCAATAATTCCACGTCTCCTGTCATTTAAATCCGGTTCGCCTGGGGCACCCATACCTTTTCCAAAGCCAACTTCCTGTCCATTAAGCATTTGAGGTATACCAGGCGCCATAAATACTGAGGTAGCTATAGGCATTGTCTTTTCAAAGGAATCATATTCATAACTTATTCTATCTTCATCCTGGTTTTCCATAAATCTTAAAAAGTAAGAATTTTCGCCTGGGTGGAATCCGTTGTTATCCAGCTTTTCATGTAGAGTATTAACACCACTTGCATTAAATGTAAAACTCCTGATCGCATCCTGATAAAGTCTGGAATCATATGAAGCATCAAGTCCGCCACCCTGATCAGCATAAAGTACTTCTGTTCCTACACCAACACCATCATCTTCACCCAGTAATAGTAAATCAGGCTTGATATGTTTTAATGCAGTACGAACAGGAATACCCATATTCTGCTCTCCATATTTTCTGTGAGGACCCCAGTAAACGTCAAACCTATAGCCATCAATACCAAACTCTCTTACCCAATAATCATATACATCAATCATATATTTTCTTGCATCCAGATCCCTCCAATCATAATTAAGAAGTACGTCACTAAATGCGCAATAATACCAGATACCCTGAGGAGTAACACAATCGCCCAATCCATTATTATTGTGAGCAATAAATTCTGTTTGATAGTAATTCCAGTATTCTGAATAATCACCAAAAAGTAATGATTCCTGAGCAAATGGATGTTCTCTTCCTGTATGGTTGGGGGTAATGTCTTGAATTACTTTAATATCAAGATTATGCGCTGCCTCAATGAATTCTTTATAATCCTGGTTTGTTCCTAGGGAACTCTCAATATTCTTAAAGTCGATGATATTGTAACCAATATTTATTTGATTATCGACATTCCCTGGTATTTCAGTAACAGGTAAAACCCAAATTACATTAAAACCCATCGCTTTAATGTAGTCTAGATTTGGTATTGCAGCCTGAATCGTCCCTCTTGGAGTAAAAGCCTTAAAAAATAGCAGATAGACTCTTGCATTCTTAACCCAATCTGGATTATCCGAATATCCTGCAAATTGAACATTTAAGCTGTCCTGTATAACAACAAAAAAAGTTCTAGTTGAATCAAAATTCATATCTGTATCTTTAACTATCAGCGTGATGTAATACTCTCCAGTTGCTAAAGGTTTTGTAATCATAAGTTCTTCCATCGTTTGTCCATTTATTCCAAGAACTTCAGGGTTGTTGAGATCTTCTTTCCATAAATAAGTTAATTGTTGTCCGTCTGGATCTGTGCTGTTAGCACCGCTCAAAGTTAAGGTGTTTCCATTTTGTGATATATCAATTTGGGCATAAGGAAAATGATTTACATTGTAACTTATCAACAACGAATCTGATGTTACAGTTTGTCCACTTACCTCAGCTTTTAGTTGGAAATAATTTTCTCCTTCCAAAAGATGTATTGAAGTATCAACTTTTCCATCTACTACTTGTACATTCCATGTAGAATCAAATCGAATTATTTGAGCTGTAGTAACTGTTGTATCGAATCCACCAGAATCATTAAAAACTGCTCCTTGTAATCGCCAAGTTGATTTCCATGTGGAAGAATTTAAAGTAAAAAACTGAATAACATTTGCTTGTACACTAAAAGTTGTTGTATCAGCACTAAACGACCCAACCGTACTCTGCACAGAGAGTGTCATTTCATGCACACCTTCTCCCAATGGATCTGGTGAAATGAAACTTAATTTTTTTGTATTTGGATTATAACTACTGCCCAAGCTGGAATACTGAACTCCATCAATATCCACTGTGATTGTTGAGGTATCTACTGCTGAAGAAATATTTGGGAAAATAAATGCATTAATTTCAGGGAATCTTGTTCTTATTATTCCGGATGCAGGAGTTGAGTTTGGAAGCAATAAATGAATTGTAGGATTCCTTAGAAATAAATACGAATTATTATTATCGTTAGAATTTTGTCTTGGATTTAGTGGATCTGGCAACCAAACTCCATCTACAAAGAATTTATATTGATATGCGCCAGGTACACTTAATGGAGTAGGTAATGGATCGGGACCTCCCTCTCTCAGTCGAACTGTTGCAAACCAAGACTCTGATCCTGGATCAAATGTCATAGGATTATCTAAAGACCACCCGTTAAATTCTCCGCGTAGATATACATTGGCCGGATTATCATTTGGATAGTAGTAGAAAGTAACATCTACGCTGTCATCCTGTTGAGTGTATATTGTAATGGAAAGCAATAGAATATAAATGATTATGTATATTTTTTTCATCTTATCCTCATGAATATCGGGTTTATTTTTTGCCCATTAGTTGAATTGTCAAATTTCTTTCTCTTGGTCGGTTATCAAAATCAATAAAAATTATTTGCTGCCAGGTTCCAAGAAGTAATTTCTTATCCTTAAATGGTACAGTAAAGGAGCAACCCTGTATAGCAGCTCTTACATGTGAATGTCCATTACCATCATGCCAGGTGTTGTCGTGCTCATAAGTTATATTTCCTGGAGCAATTCTATCAAAAAACTGTGGATAATCTTTTAGTAGGCCAGGTTCGTATTCAATAGTAGTTATTCCACCTGTAGATCCGCCTGCAAATATCAAAGCATTTCCTTCCGTAAAACCAGTTTTAAAGATTATATCCTGAACATCATTTGTAATATCAATGATATCGCAGTAGCCGTTAGTGCTTAATTTAATTGTCTGAGTTTCTAGTTCCATTATTATTTTATTAAGTAAATATTAAAATTGAAATTATGATGTTAAAGTTAATAATTATTCCCTTTTGATGGTTTTATTAGTGCAGAATATATATTGTAAATTTTCTTTTCAAAGCTTAATTTTAGAGATTGTATTTCACTAAAATCTTGATTGGAACATTATATGAACTCACAAGAATATATAAATCTAGAAGACAAGTACGGAGCACATAATTATCATCCACTTGACGTTGTTATTGACCATGGAAAAGGTGTCTGGGTTTGGGATGTGGAAGGAAAGAAATATTTAGATTTTCTTTCTGCTTACTCAGCAGTAAACCAAGGACATTGCCACCCAAAAATTATTAGCGCTTTAACTGAACAAGCTCAAAAACTTACATTAACATCGCGAGCATTTTATAATAGTGTTTTAGGTGAATATGAAAAATTTATAACCGAGTATTTTGGTTATGATAAAGTGCTACCGATGAATACAGG
The DNA here is from genome assembly GCA_013042995.1 of Ignavibacteriaceae bacterium. Classification (GTDB taxonomy): domain Bacteria; phylum Bacteroidota; class Ignavibacteria; order Ignavibacteriales; family Ignavibacteriaceae; genus IGN2. Next base: position 6,826 of record JABDPB010000101.1, read on the forward strand.
AGTTGAAGGAGGCGAAACGGCCATTAAACTTGCAAGAAAATGGGCCTATTCGGTTAAAGGAATTGAAAAAAATAAAGCCAAAGTGATTTTTGCTGAAGGAAACTTTTGGGGCAGAACACTAGCGGCTGTTTCATCTTCTACTGATCCAGATTGCTATGAAGGATTTGGCCCCTATATGCCCGGTTTTGAAATTATACCCTATAACAATTTACAAGCTTTGGAAAAAGCGCTTGAAGACTCAACAGTTTGTGCATTCATGGTTGAACCAATTCAAGGTGAAGCAGGTGTTGTTGTTCCCGCTCAAGGATACTTGAAAAAGGCCTATGATTTATGCACTGAAAAAAATGTGCTATTTATTGCAGATGAAGTTCAGACTGGATTATGCAGAACGGGTAAAATGCTTGCATGTGATCATGAAAACGTAAAGCCTGATATTCTTATTTTAGGCAAAGCACTTTCGGGGGGAGCGATGCCTGTTTCAGCGGTGCTTGCAGATGATGATATTATGCTTACAATAAAACCAGGACAGCATGGATCGACTTTTGGCGGAAATCCCCTGGCGGGAAAAGTTGGAATTGCGGCACTTAAAGTCTTAAAAGAAGAAAAACTTGCTGAAAATGCAGAAAAGCTAGGAGATTATTTCAGGCAGGAAATGCAAAAAATTGTTGATGAGTTGGATATCGTAACATTAGTAAGAGGGAAAGGTTTGCTAAATGCGATTGTAATTAAACCTACTAAAACTGGAAAAATTGCCTGGGACGTATGTGTGGAATTTAAAGAAATGGGATTGCTGGCTAAGCCTACTCATGGAGATATTATCCGGTTTGCACCTCCATTAATTATAACTAAAGATGAAATCGATTGGGCAATAGATACAATTAAAAATGTTTTGATGAAATTTGAGGAAGAAAATATTCCAGTCCAGGCTTAGAAGGTTCAGCAGGAATTTTTTTATTTGAAATATTTTTGAATTTCTGATTTCGTTTCTATTATTACAGTTTCTAAGTTAGTTATTCGTTCATTCACGCTGAACATATCATTGCTTTTTCCCGAAACTTCAATTGCATAAGCTTCATCGCCAACTTTTACAGCACCTACTGAATAGCTTGCCCCTTTAATTGTATGGGCAAGCTCAATTACTTTTTCAAGATCTTCCTCAGAGGATAGAGTGATAAGTCGTTCAAGTTTTTGCTCTAAGTCGTTTAAATAAGATTGAAGCAGCTCTTCTTCAAACTTTGCATCACCAAGGCTTACATTTTTTAAACGCTCATAATCAAATATGCCACTTATTTCTGATTTATTTAAGTCTACAGTGGATTCATGATTATTATGGATATCTAATAGGTTATCAATTTTATTTATCAATTCCTGTCCAATAATTGGTTTTGAAATATAATCATTCATACCAGCATCAAGGCATTTATCCTTATCACCCATTAACGCATGTGCAGTCAGAGCAATTATCGGAATATCCTTTTGTTCAGAATCCAACTTTCTAATTTCAGATGTAGCAGTAAACCCATCCATTTCCGGCATTTGAATATCCATTAGGATAGCATCGAATTTATGCTTCTTTGTTGAATCGATTGCTTCTATACCATTGTTGACTGCAGTGGCATTGTAACCTGCTAAACTTAGCATTTTTAATGAAACTGCTTGATTCACATTATTGTCTTCAACCAGAAGAATTCTGTATTGTTCTCGTTTCTTATTTAAACCGTTCGCCGCAAAGGACAAATCGCCTGAAACCGGTAAAGAATTTTTCACAAGAGCAGGATCGATTTTATTATCTTTTTGATGCACAGTATCGGGCTGTATCCTAAAACGGATATTAAATAGAAATGTACTTCCCTGTCCAACTTTACTATCTACTTTTATTTTACCTCCCATTAAATCAACATATTCTTTACAAATTGCCAAACCCAAGCCTGAACTTCCAATCAAGTTCGTTTGAGATTCTTTTACCTGCGAATATGGTTTAAATAAATTATTGAGCTTATTGTGAGGTATTCCCAGTCCGGTATCGGCAACAGATACATATAAATCTACATCCTCATCCGAAATTTTATCACTGCTTAGTTTTAAAGTTATCTTACCATCTTTAGTAAACTTAACTGCATTGCTTAGAAGATTTATTATTATCTGACGTAGCTTTGTTGCATCTCCCACCAAATTTGTTTTTAATCCTGATTGAAATTCTTTTGTGATTTTAATGCCTTTTTCCAATGCCCTTGGAGATATTACAGCTAGCGATTGTTCAACAACCATATTCAAGTTGAAATTAACATCATCAAGTTCAACTTTTCCTGCTTCAATCTTTGAAAGATCAAGCACAGAATTAATTATTTCTAAAAGTGATTCCGTAGACTGCCTTGCGCTTGATGAAAAATGTTTTAACTCATCCGTATCCCTGTAAGCGCCGTTCTCAATTAATGTTAAAAAGCCAAGCACTCCATTAATAGGAGTTCTAATTTCATGGCTCATGTTTGCTAAGAATTTGCTCTTCATTTCACTAAATTGTATTGCTTCTTTCGCTAACCTTTCTGATTTTTCCTTTTCAAGAGTCAATGCAGCTTCGGCTTCATTTCTCTCTTCTTCCGCTTTTACCTGCGCTGTAATGTCTGAAATATTTCCCTCGAGATATTCTGTTCCGTCTTCTTCTTTAACTAAACGGTTGTTTAGTTTTACAACTGCGACCGATTCATCTTTCTTTCTTAACCTTATTCTATAATTTTCTACTCTCTCAGTACTTTTAAGTATTTGCAATAGTTTATCGCGCTCCCAAGGACTTACATAGATTTCACGTACTCCAACCTGCATAAGTTCATTTGGATCTTTATAGCCTAATATTTTGGCAAATGCTTTATTTATGGTTATCCAATGACCATCTACTGAGGATTGAAAAATTCCTTCAGAAGAGTTTTCTATTATTGATCTAAATTTGTATTCTGATTGTTCAACCTGTATGTTTCGTTCGGCAAGCAGAAGTCTCATCCTGAAATTTATTGCACAGGCAATTATAGAAATCATACTAAATACAATTACAAAGGCAACCGATTCCGCAACATTTGGAAGGAAATAAATTATCCTGTCGTTCAATAGAATTGCAAAAGCAAAAACAATGTTATAATAAATTGCAACAATAATCTGATTTTTTACTTCCCAGCTAAAAAAGAGTGCAGATGTAAATATTAACAGTCCAACTATACTAGAATTTACAAGTAGTGTTCTAGGAAGCAGAAAAATCATCAAGCCTGATGAAACAATGATTGTAAGAAGCAAAAGATGGACCAGGGTTACTGGATTTCTTTGAGCAAGGGGGGTTGACAAAGCAGTTAAGATTGAGAATGCTATTACAGTTGCAGTCAATCTTATTATATAAATTTCTACTGAATACTGTGGGTAAAGTTTAACTTCAAAAACCATTGCGAGTAATCCGAAGAGAGCAACTAGCAATGATATAATTCTCATTGGTAGAATAACCATCAGTTCGGCTTGGGTTTTTATTTCACTGTATTTTTTGTTTGAAAAAGGAATTCTACCTAATAGAATAAATTCGAGAAGTGAATTTCCGATCGAATTTACTATTCCTTTGTTCTCAATGTTGTTTTCTACTATCAACTTTTTTTATAATTTTTTTTAGGAATTGTTCTTTTTTATTAGTTTTTGAAACAAATTTTTACTTCATATTTAATGCCATTATGGATTTCTTTTATTCTTTTGATTTAGCAATATTCTATTTTATCAATCATTCCCTTTCTACCGGATTTCTGGATAAATTCTTTTCTACAATCACTGATGTTAACAAGTGGTATATAGCATATGTAATACTTGCCGGTATTGCTTTCTTTAAAGGCGGAGTGCGTGGGAAAATATTAGTCGTTGGTTTGATATTACTAATCGTGGTTACCGATCAAACAGGTTACAGAATTTTAAAAGAATTTTTTGAACGGTTAAGACCATGCCGTGCTCTGACAGATGCCATAACTCCTTTAGGATGTTCAGGGGGATACTCATTCCCTTCAAACCATGCGTTAAATAATTTTGCAGCAGCAACTTTTATTTCAAGATTGTTTCCCAATTACAAATGGGTGGTTTTTACTGTTGCAGCTCTAATAGCTCTGTCACGGGTTTACCTTGGGGTTCACTATCCTTCAGATATTTTAGTAGGTGCACTAATAGGAACAGCATTTGGTTATTTGTTTTCACTTGCCGCTCTACCAATTGCAAAAAAGTTTCAAGTAACAAAAAACAGTTAGTCGCTCAATGTTGATAAGAGAATTATTTGTTTTGGTTTTTTGGCTTTACACCAGTTCAAACTTTGGCTCAAATTGATTCGTGAAAAAATGATGTTGGCAAACTTGTAGTAAAATAATTGATTTTGAAAACGCCAATGGCGGATGTTGTTTTGCACTTGATAAATGTGCTTAGGTTTATGAAAGTGATGATTCAGTCTTTATAGGAAAATTTTTCCCATTAAAGCCAAGCTAATCATAATATACTCTTGGCACACGTGTGTTGATATTAGTAAGTATTTCATAGGGAATAGTCCCCGCCCATTCAGCAAGCTCTTCGCAAGTAATTGAATTTGTTCCGTCGCTTCCCATAAGAATTACTTCATCACCATTAAATGCGCTGTTATTTTCAATATTAACAATAATTTGATCCATCGAAATAGCACCTATAACCGGATATTTATAACCGTTGATTAAAACCTCTGCTTTGTGTGACATATTTCTGAAGTAGCCATCGCCGTAGCCGACAGGAATTGTCACAGCACGGATGTTGTGATCCGGTTTATAGGTTAAACCGTAACCAACTGCATTTCCTGCTTTAATAACCTTAAAATAAACAACCAAAGATTTCCAGCGAATTGCTGGTTTTACTTCAAAAGATTTTTTCACTTGATTGGATGGATAAACGCCGTAGAGAGTTATTCCCGGACGTACCATATCAAGATTTGATTCCGGCAGTTGTAAAATCGCACCCGAGTTTGCAATGTGTCTTATTGGCATTTTGATTGACCGCCGTTCAAAAAAAGTCAGCACACCGTTAAATCGTTCAAGCTGCAGTTTAGTATAGCTTAAATCCTCAGATTCCGAATTAGCAAGATGAGAATAGATACCCTGAACAACAATATTTTTACACTTGTAAGCTGCTTCTAAAAATTTTTCGGCGCTGTAATAGTGAACACCGATCCTTTCCATTCCTGTATCAATCTTTAAATGAACTACTGCTTTAGTTTTCATTTCCCTAGCAATCTCGTCAATCTGATTTAATTTATCTATTGATGACGCAGTAATTGCAAGGTTATGCTTTAAAAACATAGGGACCTGATTTCCCCAAACGCCACCCAGTACGAGGATCGGTATTTTAATTCCGATTTCTCTTAATAAAATTCCTTCTTCAACCACAGCAACCCCAAGATAGTCAGCTTTTAATTCTTCATAGAGTTGTGCAATACGAACTAAGCCGTGTCCATAAGCATTGGCCTTTAAAATAGGCATCACTTTCGCTTGATTTACATGTGTTTTTATCTTTTTAAAATTATCTCTTAAGATTTTTAAATCAACTTCAACTCGTGTGGGACGGACAATTTCATCGATGCTGATAATTGGATGATTAATGGGTTTATTCATAAATATTTTTGATTTGAATAATCTATTCTTTACAAAGATAAACTATAATTAAATAAAATATTAAGTCATTTGTTGATGATTTTGTTCATTTTATTTACGTTGATAATAAAATTTTGTAAAAGTTTATATGCCTACTAATCTACCGCCCGAATATTTTGCTGCTGATAAAAAATTCCGTGAAGCAGAATCAGCTTCTGCTAAAATTTCAGCACTCGAAGAAATGATGAGCACAATTCCAAAGCATAAAGGAACGGACAAGTTAAGAGCGGACTTACGTAGGAAAATTTCAAAATTAAAATCGGTTAAGCAGAAGAAAAAAGGGGGAGTAAAACACGAATCTGAATATCACATTGAAAAAGAAGGTGCAGGTAGAGTTGTAATTATCGGACTCCCGAATGTTGGCAAATCATCCTTAGTAGCTCAATTAACACATGCCGAGCCGAAAATTTCCGAATCGCCGTTTACAACATGGCAGCCTATGCCAGGTATGATGCCAATTGATGATATTCAAATACAATTAGTTGATACCCCCCCGCTTAACAAAGTACACATTGAACCGGAATTATTTGATTTGCTACGAACCTCAGATTTAATTTTAATTTTAGTTGATTTGCAAGCTACACCTTTTCAACAGTTGGAAGATTCTTTAGATATGCTAAGAGAACATAAAATTTATCCTAAGCAGAAAAAAGGAAATTCTGAAAATGAACAAAAAATCAATTCAATTCCCTTTTTAGTAGTTGTAAATAAAGATGATGACGATAAATGTGATGAAGATTTTAAAGTATTTACAGAACTGCTTGAAACAGATTTACCTCTTATTCCTATTTCAATCGAAAAAGAACGCAAAATTGAAAAACTTAAATCAAAAATTTTTGAAGTGTTAGAGATCATGCGCATATATTCAAAACCGCCGGGCAAAGAGGCAGATTTAACTAAACCGTTTGTAGTAAAAATAGGTAGCAATGTTGAGGAGTTTGCAAGTAAAGTTCATCACGATTTTTATCAGAAATTGAAAACAGCGCGTGTTTGGGGCAGTAGTGTTTTCGATGGACAATTAGTGGGAAGAGATCACATACTGCATGATAAAGACGTAGTAGAATTACATCTATAAATAAGTAAGTAGTCGTGTACTTAAATTTTTATTAAGAACCTGAGTTTCAAAGAGTTAACAAAAATGAATCTGGATAATAAATTAGCACCTACGTTTCCATCAGAACGCTATCAATCACTCGATCTTTTAAGAGGACTAGCTGTTTTGGGAATATTGATTATGAACATCCAGAGTTTTTCTATGATTCAGGCAGCTTACGTAAATCCCAACGCTTACGGTGATTTTACTGGACTTAATAAAATCGTTTGGATACTCAGCCACGTTTTCGCAGATCAAAAGTTTATGACAATTTTTTCGATCCTGTTCGGGGCAGGAATTATTCTGTTTACACAAAGAGCAGAAGCAAAAGGATTTAAAGCAACTAGATTGCACTATCGGAGAACATTCTGGCTTTTAGTGATCGGTTTAGCACATGCCCATTTGCTATGGCATGGAGATATTCTTGTTCCCTACGCATTGTGTGCATTTGTTGTTTTTCTTTTTCGTAAAAAAAAGCCCAAAACACTTTTCACAATTGGTATCATTTTCATTTCAGTTTCATCAATTATTTATATTCTTTTGGGTTGGTCAATTCAATTTTGGCCGCCGGAATCGATTCAGGAAACAATGGTCAGTTGGAAACCCGAAATTGAAATTGTTGCAAAAGAATTATCTGATTTCCGGGGTAGTTGGTTTGAACAAATGAACCAAAGAGTCCCAACCGCAATTTTGTTTGAAACATTTCTATTTCTCATCTGGAGCTTTTGGCGGGCAGGAGGATTAATGTTAGTTGGTATGGCACTTTTCAAATGGGGAATTCTAACCGCAGAACGCGCAAATGATTTTTATAAAAAAAGATTGTTGATTGGATTAATAGTCGGTTTAGCAATTATCGTACTAGGATTAGCTATACACTTTGATAAAGAATTTAAAATGGAATATTCATTCTTCATTGGATCACAGTTAAATTATTGGGGAAGTTTATTTTTATCTTTTGCATACATCTGCATCATAATGTTGTTATCAAAAAGGAAGATTAAAAATAGAATTATTAGATCATTAGAAGGTGTAGGTCGTACTGCTTTTTCAAATTATCTTTTACAGACGCTCATTTGTACGACTATATTTTATGGTCATGGTTTTGGTTTCTTCGGCAAAGTTGAAAGGGAAATTCAAATATTAATTGTAATTGCTGTATGGATTTTTCAAATTATTCTCACAAATATTTGGCTGCGATATTTTAGGTTCGGACCTGTGGAATGGCTTTGGCGTTCATTAACTTACTGGAAAATTCAACCGATAAAACTTTAGCACTAAAACACTAATTATTTGGTTTGAATTACTTAGCAGTTCCTGTATTTTGAAAACAGGATTCAATTTAGAAATTGAAGCATTAACTCTGCTCTCTAACTTTCGGGGAGGAAAAGAGATGAAACAATTTACTTTTGTAATCAGAATTCTACTCTTTTTAGTTCTGCTCTTCGTTATTTCCTGCAATGAGGATTCAGTTGGACCTGAATATACATCATACGATTGGCCTGTTTCTTCACCTGAAGAGCAGGAGATGGACTCACAACTCCTTTCACAAGCATTTACTGCTGCTAATAATATCGGTTACGTTGATTGTATTTTGATTATTAGAAATGGATACATTGTTGGTGAAAGATATTTTAACAACTACAACAAAAATACAGCTCACAATGTTAAATCAGTTTCAAAATCATTCTTATCAGCTTTAGCTGGAATAGCTTTGCGAGATGAACATTTAAATAGCCTGAATTCGAAGATGTTAGATTTCTTTCCTGAATATATTCATCAATCAATTGATCCCAGAAAACATGATATTACGATACGGCATTTATTGATGATGCGCATGGGAATTGACCACGAAAGAAATAATTATGAACAAATCTACAACACACCTAACTGGCTAAAAACAACTATTGAACTTCCACTTCTTTATGATCCTGGGATTAAATTTTCTTATAATACTTTTCAAACGCATCTGCTGTCTGCAATTATGACAATGGTAAGCAATCAAAGTACCTTAGAATTTGCAAGGGAAAAACTGTTGCATCCAATAAATATAGACGTTGCCGAATGGCAGCAGTGTCCGCAGGGGTATTACTTCGGCGGAAACAATATGTATTTCACTCCAAGAAATATGGCGAGACTTGGTTACCTTTATATGCACGATGGTTTATTAGAAGGAAACCAAATCGTTCCTGCAAACTGGGTTCAAGCATCACTTACTAATTACACAAATTTTTCTAATTCCAATTGGGGTAACTTGCACAATGTAAATTACGGTTACCTTTGGTGGCTTGGTGAGATAAATACCCACGATGTTTTTCTTGCAATAGGCTACGGAGGTCAGTTTGTAATAAATTTTCCTGAATTAAATTTGATTGTTGTCACGACAGCTGAATCTAATTTAGACTGGGATACTGCAGACCGGCATGAAAGATATATATTAAAAATTGTTGCTGATTATATTGAACCTGCTATTCAAGACTAGAATTTATATTTACAATTTTCATACTTCACTGATAAAACCAATATTCAAAAAATTATTGACGATTTGTATTATTTTAGTTACGTTAAAGATGTAAAATTTGAAAGGTGAAACTATGGGGATAATTAAAAAATTTGTAGGTCCTTCTTCAAAATACAATAAAAACATTCCATACACTTACATCGCAAAAGTAAAAATCCTTGATAGAGATGATGCTCTTTTTAATCACTATTTTTCAGATACAATTTGCGGATTGCTTGAATACCTTTCTGAAAAAAATATTCTTCCCGAGGATGTAGAATTAGTCGGCTGCTATAAAAACAAAGAAATCCCAATTGATAAAAAATATTGCCTGGCTGAAGTCGGAAATTGGCTTGAACGTCCGCAAATTTGTCATTCGTTAGAGGAACATTATAAGGAAACAATGGAAGAACAATACAAAGGACACGTTGAATTAGGTGAGTGTTCTTACGAAGACCGTAACCGAGATGGAAGTGGACCATATTAATAAATTTTACCACTTCGGATTGCTTTTTATTTAATTAGTATTTGTTATTAAATATTTAGAAGAATTTAAATATGAATTCAAAGGGTTCTTTAAAACTATCAATACTACTTCTTTTATTATTCTCCTCAGCAGATTTCATTTTCAGTCAGGAGAATGAGAGTTCAAAGTACAATCGTGATTCCATTCTAATAGCTGCACATAATATTATTAAAGCAACAAGATACTGTGCACTTATTACAACCGGCTTTGATGGAGAAATTCACGTTCGGACTATGGATCCGTTTTTACCGGAAGATGAGATGACAATTTGGTTCGGAACAAATAAATACAGCCGTAAAGTTTCTGAGATTAAGAATATTCCCCAGGTAACTTTATACTATGCTCATCCTGATGGAGCTGGTTATGTAGTCATAAATGGAAAAGCACAAATTGTTGATGATGAGGAAGAAAAATCTAAAAGATGGAAAGAAGATTGGGCACAGTTTTATCCGGAGCATAAAAAAAATTATGTGCTCATAAAAATAGTCCCTCTAAAAATGGAAGTGATAAATTATTCTCTGGAAATAGGTAATGATCCAACAACCTGGCAGGTGCCATCATTGGAGTTCTGAAATTAAGTTTATAGCTCTTGCGCATTATATGCTTAAATAAGGAAGTAAAAGATAGTTAATTCGTTTAGTGCTAACAGATTTTTGCAATCGTTCATCATCCATCTCTGCTTATTTATACTCGTTTTAATATTCTTGTGATTAGTTGAATATAAATTTATTTTTATATTTAATGGAAATTTATAGATGAAAGCAGAAATTAATTTTATATGTAACAATTCTGAAATCGAAGCATCGGTTCATCCGGGACTTTCTCTACTGGATTTTTTGCGAAAAGAATTACGGTTAACAGGCACAAAAGAAGGATGCAGAGAAGGCGATTGCGGTGCCTGCACTATTCTAATTGGAGAATATATTGGGAAAGACATAATATACCACTCTGTTAACTCCTGCCTTTTACCGATCGGTGATGTTTTCGGTAAACATGTCGTTACAATTGAAGGATTGAACAACAATGAATTAAATGCTGTTCAAAAATCTTTCGTTGAAGAAGGCGCATCACAGTGTGGTTTCTGTACTCCGGGATTTATCGTTTCTTTAACAGGATATTTTCTATCCAATAAAAAGTTTAATGTTAATCATGCAATTGAATCAATGGATGGAAATGTATGCCGCTGCACTGGACACTTCTCTATTATAAAAGCTGCACAATCAAGTACGAAATTCTTATCAAAAATATCAAGCGGTAAAAATCATTTAAATGATTTGATGAAAGTTGGAATAATTCCGGAATATTTTTCATCAATTAAAGAACGTTTGGGTGAGTTAAAGCAAAAAACTGCTTTAACACAAACAGACTCAACAATTAAATTTATAATTGCAGGCGGCACCGATCTTTTTGTTCAGAAGTGGGAAGATATCTTAGACGGCAAAGTTAATTTATTATCATCAAATGGAATTTCAAATTTAATAAAAGAAGAAAATAAGAAATGCATAATTGGTGCACGTGCATCCGTAACTGATTTAATTGAATCAAAAATAATTAGAAAATATTTACCATCCCTGACAGAAAAATTAAAACTATTCGGCTCGCTCCCTATTCGCAACAGGGCAACTATTGGTGGAAATATTATTAATGCTTCACCAATCGCTGATATAACAAGTATTTTACTTGCCTTAAATTCAACTCTTTATTTGAAGCAAAAAAAGACCGAACGAACACTACCACTGAAGGATTTATATAAAGGCTATAAAAAATTAGATCTAAAAAAAGATGAATTGATTGATAGAATAAGTTTTCCATTGCCAGCAGAAAATTCTTACTTCAGTTTTGAAAAAGTATCAAAGCGAACTTACCTCGATATAGCGAGCGTAAATTCATCTGTTTATCTCGAAGTTGATAAAAATCAAATCACAGAGATTCATTTATCTGCTGGTGGAGTTGCACCAATTCCGCTTTACTTAAAATATAGTTCCGAATTTTTGTTAGGAAAAGAAATTTCATCTGAAAACATACATGAAGCAGTAAATATTGCTTTATCAGAAATTGCACCAATAAGCGATGTTCGAGGTTCGAAAGAATATAAGGCTTTATTATTACGACAATTAATTTTTGCACATTTTATTACTCTTTTTCCAGAAAAGGTTAACATAAAAGAAATCGCATGAAAAACTACGATATTGAAAGACACGTTAGAGGCGAATCTCAATTTGTGGATGATATTAGTTACCCAAAAGGTTTGTTGTATGCTGCCGTATGTTATTCTGATCAGGCTCATGGTGAAATAATAAATATTGATATAAGTGACGTTGAACAAGTTAAAGGCATAAAATTAATCTTAACAGCTAAAGATATTCCAGGTGAAAATCAAATTGGTGGAATTGTTCCTGATGAAGAATTGTTGGCCGAATACAAAGTTGAGTTTATTGGACAGCCAATTGCAATAGTTGTTGCAGATGATCAATTAACAGCAAAAAAAGCAGCGCGAAAAATTAAAGTTGATATAAAAGACCTTCCTATTATCACAGATGCACGAAAAGCATATGAAGCGGGAAAATTAATTGTTCCACCTCGAACATTCAATTTAGGAAATGTGGATGACTGCTGGAAAAAATGCGATTACATTATCCAAGGAACCGTTGAATCAGGCGGACAAGAGCATCTTTATTTAGAAACTCAAGGAGCTTTTGCGTATCCTGTTGAAGGAAGGGGAATAAAAATTATTTCTTCAACACAAGCTCCTACCGCTGTGCAAAGAGTCACGGCAAGAATTTTAAATCTGGCAATGCATAAAATCGAAGTGGATGTACCACGAATTGGAGGAGGTTTTGGGGGCAAAGAAGATCAGGCAACAGCGTGGGCGGTGATTTGCGCATTAGCGGCATACAAAACAAAATATCCGGTTAAATTAATTCTTTCGCGACAGGAAGATATGCGTGCAACAGGAAAGCGCCATCCATATACTTCCGACTTTAAAATAGGGCTAAACAAAAAGAAAAAAATTATTGGATACGAAGTTACATTTTATCAAAACGCCGGAGCTGCAGCAGACCTCTCCCCTGCCATTCTTGAGCGAACTCTATTTCACTGCACAAATAGTTATTACATTCCAAATGTAAAAGCAACTGCATATAGTTGTAAAACCAATCTTCCTCCCAACACTGCGTTCAGAGGATTTGGTGGTCCGCAGGGAATGTTTGTAATTGAATCGGCGATGTATAAAGCTGCAGAGAAAATGGGAATAGATACAAGTGAAATTCAAAACGCAAATCTAATAAAGGAAAATGATGAATTTCCGTACGGACAGAAAGCGGAAAATTGTAATGCACTAATTACTTGGAAAAGAGCCGAAGCAAAGTATTCAATTAAAAAGACAAAAGATGATATTAAGAAGTTTAATGACAAGAATGATATGTACAAAAAAGGTATAGCCTTTATTCCTATCTGCTTTGGAATTTCATTTACAAATACATCAATGAATCAAGCAAGTGCACTAGTCCATGTTTATACTGACGGTAGCGTAAGTGTAAGTACAGCCGCTGTGGAAATGGGACAAGGAGTAAACGAAAAAATAAGACAGATCGCAACAGAAACTCTTTCAATCAATATTGATAGAATTAAAACTGAAACAACAAATACTACCCGTATCGCAAACACTTCACCAACTGCAGCTAGTAGTGCCGCAGACTTAAATGGGAAAGCAACTGAACAGGCTTGTAATAATATTCTTGAAAGACTTAAAAAATCTGCGGCTGAAATACTGAACTTAAAAGCAGTGAAGAATATTGAGATTAAAAATGAAATTGTTTACCACAACGGTAAAAGAACTAAACTTAGCTGGAATGAATTAGTTAAGCAGACAAACTTGAAAAGAGTTAATCTTTCATCGCATTCATTTTATGCAACACCGAACATTTATTTTGATCGAGAAAAAGAAAAAGGAAATCCTTTTGCATACCACGTGTACGGAACTGCAATTATTGAAGTTACAGTTGATTGCTTAAGAGGAATTTACAAATTTGATTCAGTTAAAGTTGTTCACGATTTTGGAAAATCTTTTAATCCTATAATTGATCGTGGACAAGCCGAGGGTGCTATTGTACAAGGATTAGGATGGATGACAATAGAAGAAGTGATGCACGATGAAAATGCAAGGTTACTTACCGATTCGCTCTCAACCTATAAAGTACCGGATATGCACTTTACTCCTGAAATTGAAATAGAATTTTTAAAGAATGTTGAAAATCCTATGGGTATCTTTAAGTCAAAAGCAATTGGCGAACCTCCCTTTATGTATGGTATTGGTGGATATTTTGCAATAATGAATGCCCTTAAAGCTTTTCGTCCTAATGCTGATTTCAAAATATCGTCACCGATCACACCAGAAAAAGTTCTGCTCAATCTTCACAGTAAAATTGATGAACCAGTTACAGCATAATTTAAATTGCATATTTTCTATTTGCACAATGAGATTATTTAGATCAAGCATATGAGCGATACATTTTACAGAATACCGCTCGAAAGATTACTTAGTTGGATACTTCAAGAAGAAAAAGAAGGAAAAATTTTTGGTATTTACAAAGAAAGTTTTTTCACAACTAATAAAAATGGTCTATTCCGAATGCGGAGATACGGACAACTTTTAGAAACACCTATCGGAGTTGCTGCAGGACCACACACACAACTTGCACACAATATTGTTGCATCATGGCTTTGTGGCGCAAGATATATTGAACTGAAAACAGTTCAGACTCTAGACAAAATTGAAGTGACAAAACCTTGTATCGATATGGAAGATGAAGGCTACAATTGTGAGTGGTCCCAAGAGTTAAAAATTCAAGATTCGTTTGATGAGTATCTAAACGCATGGATATTGATCCACTTACTTAAACATAAATTCTGTTGGAATTTAGACGAACCCGGTTTCATTTTTAATTTAAGTGTTGGCTATGATTTAAATGGAATATTGAACGAAAACGTTCAGTGGTTTTTCAATAAGATGAATGATTGTAAAGATGAATT
>JABDPB010000102.1 GCA_013042995.1 Ignavibacteriaceae bacterium
TTAATGTTAAAATTAAAAGCCACCTGAAAATATTCCGGCATAATGTCATAAAAATCTGTTGCCTTTAAGATATTTTCCTTCAATGATGAATATATCAAAAGTGAAAGTGCAGTGTACAATACAACTACAACACTTGTTATAACAGATCCCTTAAGATTACTTTTAAATTCTTTCAAAAATAAATTTAAATTCATCTAAATATCCCCATCTCGAGAATCACCTTCATAGTAATGCATAAAGACCTCTTCTAAATCTGGCTCAGTAATGGTAATGTTTTCAACAGGCAGTTGGGAAAGTTCTTTTAATAATAGAGACATTTTCCCCCGATAAAGAAATGATGTGACATTTTTATTTTTTTCTATTGAAATAACACCTGGTGTTTGTAATATGATGTCATCCATACCTTCTTTAATTCGATATGTGATCCGACTTAAAAGTTTTTCTTTTAGAGAATTAATATCATTTTCATTAACAATCCTTCCATCTTTAATAAAGGCTACTCTATGACAAAACTTTTCAACATCGCTAAGAACGTGTGAAGAAAAAAATATGGTTGCACCCTTTTCATTTTGTTCATTGAGAATCTCAAAAAGATGATTTTGTATAAGCGGATCCAATCCACTGGTAGGTTCATCCAGGATAAGCAAACGAGGATTATGAACTAAACTCTGAATGACTGCCACTTTCTTTTTATTGCCCATAGATAATTCATCTATTTTACGTGACAGATCGATATCCAGCGCATCAACCAACTTATTAAAACTATGATCAAGAGAAACCTTGTAAAAGCGTGCAGAATATTCGATAAGTTCTTTAACGGTCATGTTTTCATAGTAATTCACTTCCGTTGGTATAAAACCAACATTTTTTTTGATTCTTGGGCCGTCCTTTACTATATCATAATTGAAGATCTTGCCTCTACCACTCGTCGGAAATAATAAACTAAGAAATAGACGAATAGTGGTAGTTTTTCCTGATCCATTGGGACCAATGAATCCAAAAATCTCACCTTCGTTTATTTTTAGATTAAGATCTGTTATCCCCCTATCTTTTCCATAGTATTTAGTTAGTCCTTCTGTTTCTATAGCATACATACCAATCCTTCTTTTCAATTACTTGGAATCGTATTGACGTTCTTATAGGGCTAACAATATTTTTAAGAATTAGACTTCTTTAAAATAAACAACTAAAACGGTCAGGTAAACATCTATAAAAAAACCCTACCAACTGATATTTATAGGGGCTAAAAATTGATGCTGTTGTGTCTGAACTAGTTACATCTAATATTGAAAATGTCTCTTGTAAAGTTTCCTATATTTTACTTACTTCATCAACACCATCTTCTTAGTTTTAACATAATCTCCGGCTTCAATGGTATAGAAATACAATCCACTTGGAAATCCTACTGATTTGAAACTTACCTCATAGCTACCAACTTGTTTAAATTCATTTACCAAAATTGCTACCTCCTCTCCCAGAGAATTGTATACCATGAGTGTCACAAGTCCTTCTTCAGGGATTGAGTAGCTAATTGTTGTTGATGGATTAAACGGATTGGGATAATTCTGTAAGAGACTATAATTTTTAACATCCATTAATTCAGATTCTTGATTCTTGTCATTTAGTTTGGAGAATTTGTTTGCAAAGCCATATAATTTGTAGGTAATTAAATTTCCATAAATTGTATTTCCATCTAGTATTACATTTTCTGATTCATATATTTCAAGATTACCATATATAATGTTATTTAATATGCTTACATCTACTGATTTATTAACTATTAAGTTTCCATCAAGAATTAAATCTGAAAAATAAACGCTTTCTGATTCAAATATTTCAATATTACCGCTGTGGTTTCCACCTGTTATCTGTACCCCATATGATTTTGATGTTTGTATATCACCATGTACGTGAACCTGATTTATAACAACTTCATTAGATTCATTTACAAATACATTACCATCCTGTGCGCGTGGATCTTGCATCACACTAGATGCATCCAATTCAATATAATTTGATTTGTTTATGTTTATGTTTCCATCCAACATATTATCGCTAATTATGATATAATCGGACTCTGTCAAATCAATATTCCCATCTAATTCCAAAGATATTAAACTAACCTGCATAGACTTATTAATTTCAATATTACTATCTAAATCAAGATCTGTTAAACTAACATTCTCTGATAATTCAATTTGAATATTTCCATCATGAGATACTCCAGCTGAATGAGCAGAGGTTAACTCAATATTTACTGATTCTTTTATTATGATATTACCATCAATATTTGATTCGTCTAGATTAAGATTGTGAGTAATCTCAACTAAGATATCGCCGTCAAGTCCACTTTCTAAGAGGTCAATATTCCTTGAATTTTTAATGTGTGACTTTCCATCGAGATTCATTCTGTTTATATATATATTTTCAGCATCATCCATAAAAAGATTTCCTTCAATATCAGCGTCAATTAGAGAAACATCTTTAACTCCAATTATAAATACGTTCCCTTTAAAGGTATCACCACGATAGGTAGATCCTTCTTCTAGGTACACATCATTATAGTACACTTCTCCGAAAACACTGATAACATTAAATGTTGTTATTACAATGCTCAATGCTAAGACCCGAGATATTTGCGATAATAATTTTGTTTTTTTAATGGATTGATTCATAATGATCTCCTTTATTTAATTAACTAATTACAGAATCCACAATATTTAGCTGCCTAAACTCAATTTAAAATTGAAATATTAAAAGCCCCCGAACAACAAAAAGGATATTTAATCATAAAACCTCCAATTAAATAAGTTATTAGAAAAACAAATCATTTTGCCATTTTACTAAGTTGAATTAATACTGAAGGGATAAAATAAAATTATATAATTAGTTGCTAATTAGCAAATATAATATTTACTCACAATTTTTTGTAGGGAGTAAAGTTTCTTATAGCAAAAGACATATAGATGAAATCAGGTTTATGAAACTCTAATATATAATATTCGGTTAAAGAAACCATTTGGAACTATTATAAAACTAGGGCTTATTCTTTACTTTTAACCAATGATTATTAACCATCTGAGTAATTTCTTTAGCAAGATTATGAATTTCCAATTATGTCTTGTTACTAGATTGTTATCATACTTATTATAACTACCTATGAACGAAGTACTTGCAATGTTTCTGTTTGCTATAAAATACAAAACCCCCACCTTTGTTATTAAGCAGGGGCTAAGCAAACTAAATTTTACATTTTTGGTTAATTAATAATCACTGAGTAGTAATCATTTGCTGTTACTACAGTTTGAACTTTTATCGAATCATTTCCGGTAACTACCTCAGTCCCCACGCCAGTAATTGTAATTTGTTGTGGTGTTACTTGTGCAAAATATGATCCATTTATTGTTGATACCATTTGTGTTGGAATTTGCCATCCTGAAAAGCTCTTCCCCCCGCCGCCCATATCAGTTGGCTTTTTATAGTAACTTATTGCTATTGTGGCAATGTTGGTACACTCGTTTATGACAATATCTCTCTTTGATTCTATTGCATTGCTCCTAAAGAGCTGTATTGAAATAGCTATGGCTATACCAACTATTATTATTGCCAAAACTATCATCAGTAATTGCTGCTGACCCATTTCGTATTATTTTTCTTATGTTTCCAATTATTCTAAAAAATTAATAAGTTATAATTATTACTTATATGATCAATAAATCAAAAACGATTTGTTGTTTTACTCAAACCAATGCTTTACATATAACCTGTTATTACCAAATCCATAATTAAACATTCGCTTTTCCAATCCCGTGGCCGTTAAAGCATCAAACACAGCCTGCGTGGAGTATAATACTTTCCCATCACTATTTCCCACACAATTGCCAGAAGAGGGTGATGGCGTAAGTATAACAATTGTACCAATTACAGTTGCTAATTCTTGGACGTGTATTAAATCATCGACAATAATAATTCCTGCGAAGGTACCTGAAAGAAGATTTTTCATAATTGCATTTTTTGCACTATTATGTAAAACCAATACGCCTGATCCTGTTATATCCATATCTTTCCATTGATTATGAGGATGGTTTGTTGGTAATTCAATATAAGTAACCCCTGAAAGAGGATTACCACTTAAACCTGAGCCACTAGTTACATACTGACTTCCGTTTATTCCGCTTTGTGCAATAGATTTAAGAGTCCCCTCGGGGAACCCCTTTGTGGGACCTCCCATAACTTCATCAGGTGAGTTAGGGAATCCACCTGGCCAAACCTGATTTTCTTTTATCACATTTGGACTAGCCGGATTTGATGGTACATAGTCTATTTTTAAGTGCGTACCACCCAAGTCAGAAGTTCCCATTTGAGTATATGTTCCTGTTGTCCACACCGCATAAGACCCAGTCTTAGGTATTAATGTTCCCGTAGACGTATGATTTCTTCCATCAATTGTCATATTTCCATTACTCAGTACCGGATTATTTGCAGTAATAGCTCCCCTAATCGATGGTGGAATGAAAGGGAACTTATCGGTATATGCTGTAACCTGTTTTGTTGAGCCATATATGTTAGCAGTAACCGAGTATTTAATTAAATCCTCGCCGCCAAATGTCTCATCGACAACTGTATATGTTGCCTGTCCGTTAAAGATTTGCTTTGTAACCGGCGTGCTCACCCGCCAGTTATAATCATCTGCTACTTTTGACATTAACATTTTAACAGTACTGTTTGCAACATTTCTGGCTTTTGTTTGTGCATAATTATTGACAGAGTTTTCCGTTGCTTGAGTTACTACCTTATTTTGAGTAACATTTATAACACCATAAGTAATGAATCCACCCAGGATTAAAATTAAAACTAGTTTTGACATTTTATATGCTCCTTAAATATTTTTTGGCGTTACTGTTTTTTCCCATTCGACTGCTTCATAATGATCGTCAATTTTATCAGCTGTTTCACAATGTAGCCTAACCCTTACTGATTTAATTTTATTCATTTCAGATTGATTTGTTAGCAATCCATAGTCAAGTTTCTGTCCAAGGGAATCGAAATAAGTTAGTTTAAAATCAACAACCGGAATTGAAGCCCCTGGTTTTTGCATATTCTTTTCTCTTGTTAATAAGTAATCATTTGGATTGTATGTAGCCGTCAAATCTGTAGTAACACCACAAAAATAATGTAACTCCTCTGCTGTCCCATCATTATTTATATCCGAGAAAAATTTAATTTCAGTTGAGTCTGCTATAGAAAAACTATCACCAGTAACTCTATATCCAATTTTATATAAATCGTGTTCAATAAGATCAACAGCACCAGTTATATTTCTTTGCATAACACCAGAGTACAAGTTCTCCGATGCAGCTGAACTAACAGAAATGTTAACATTTGTAAGAATTAGAATAGCAATTGCTCCTACAAAAAATGACCCCAAAAAATCTAACCAATATGACATAGTTTTCTCCTTTTTAGTATGATACTACGTGATGATATTTTAATGTGTCTAATAGACTGTAATTTGTAAGTGACACTTCAATTCTCTTTGAAAATGTGGGGGTGCTACTTATTAATTTCGGATTCAATGTGCTTACATAATTTACAATTACTGAAATATCAAAATCTCCCATTCTATCTAAGGTAACCGTTGTATTGTAATTATTATAATCATCTATATCATCAAAATCAGTATGCTGGTATTCTCCTGCCTCAGAACCAAGATTAATTATTGAAGTTAATGAATCAATCTTCCATACAGCTTTGGTTATTGTACTTTCATCAAATGCCTTTTTTTGAATTTCCTCAATAATTGATTGTGCCACTCCCGAAGCATCTATTACTGATTCATTCGTATATGTTGATAATATTCTTTCAGTGTTGGCTTTATTCATATTTAGAATTAGATTGGATAATAAGAATATCCCGGCAATAGACAATATCATTTGGCCTGAACTCATATTATTTCCCTTTCCATCGATAACTTTTTTCTAATTATCATTTTTAGTTTAATAATGTTTTATTCTTGAAATCAGATATACGATAAAGTATTAAGCAATTTTCACAGTTTGATATGGAGAGATATGAAATTTTTTCGGTAGTTTCTATTAAAGAAGATATTAGATAAATCTTCTTTGCGAGATAAATAATAAAAAGTGCTAATGCTTTATAATATTTCATTTAAGTATTCACTCTTAGAGAATTATTGATTTAATTCTCCCTCACAGCATTAGCATCCAGCGCTCATATTTACTCAATTTACAGGCCAAATGGCTGGCTTTTTTGAAACCCTCAATTATATGTTAAATATAAACAATTGATATATATAACCACACTTAATTGACTTGGGGTGATGTTAAAAATTAAGAATACTTGCTAAATTGAGACAGTTCTGAGGTAAAATGCGATTGGGATTTATACTGATTAGCGGTAAAAAATTAACAATATTTTCAAGATTTAAACCTCTTTAAAATACAAAACCCCCACCTTTGTTATTAGGTGGGGATTGGGGAAATGAATTTATGTTGTTGGATTTTATTTCATCAACACCATCTTCTTAATCGTAACAAAATGACCTGCCTGTAATTGATAAAAATATATTCCACTCGGCAAACCTGTAGCATTAAACTCAATATCATAACTGCCCCCAGGCCTTTCTTTATTAACAAGTGTTGTAATTTCATTTCCTAGAACATCAAAAACTTTAAGTGTAACAAAACTTAATTCTGGAATTTGGTATTTTATTTTTGTTGTTGGATTAAATGGATTCGGATAGTTCTGTTCCAGGGAATAATCTAAAATAATCCCCTGAGATTTTTCAACATCAGTTATAATATCAGGAATAAATTCAACAGTTAAACTAGCGTAAATACTGCCCATACCGCTTCCACCTAAGTCCACATAATTTTCAGCTACTGCATAAAAGTCGTGAGAGCCAGGTGTTATATTAAAAACTCTTGTATGAGAAAAAGATGCGTGATTGACATCAATATCAAACACCATAGCTGAAACGTTACCATCATTAATACCCCAACCTGGAAAATCGCTAGCAGCTAACACCATTCTATCTCCTACAGATGGATAACAATCTCCGTCAAAATGAACCACTGCTTTTCCAGGTTCTGTGACATTAATATTTACTGTACCAACAACTACTGGAGCTCCACGGAGATTAATATTTGTTTCAATGATAGCTTGATGTTCTGCAAAGGCTATGTCTGGTAAATTAGGAAAGAATTCAACTGTCAAGTTGCCATAAATGGAGCCCATTCCACTTCCTCCAAGTTCAACATAGTTTTCAGCCACAGCATAAAAGTCGTGAGAGCCAGCTGGAACATCATAAGCCCGTGTATGTGAAAAGCAAGCACTATTTATAGTTGAATTTATTGCTTCAACAGCAACGTTACCATCATTTGATATCCAGCCTGGGAAATCACTAGCCCCGAGGATTATTCTATCATCTACATCAGCATAACATAAACCATCGAAATGAACTACTGCTTTTCCTGACTGAGGTACGTTAAGGTTTATTTGACCGACAGTCACTGGGGCCCCGCGGAGATTAATATTTGTTTCAATAATTCCTTGGTGTTCAACAATAGCATTTCCGGGTATATCTGGATAAAATTTCACGGTTAAACTGGCATAAATTGAACCCATACCACTTCCACTAGTATATACATAATTTTCAGCAACTGCGTAGAAAGTGTGATTTCCAGCAGGTACTGGATAGAGCCGGGAATGTGAAAAAAGTCCTCTATCAACATCACCGCTAAAAGGCCTAACACTTACGTTTTCATTTACCGTCCAGCTTGGTGTGTTGCTTGCAGCCAGTACAACTCCGTCTCCAACATCTGCAATACATAATCCATCAAACTGAACCAATACTTTACCAGGGACAGTTACATTGATACTTATATCACCAACAACAACAGGAGCACCCCTTAAATTGATGTTTGTTTCAGATATGCCTTGATGCCAAACCTGTGCCTGGACTAACGAAGATATTACTAGTATATTAAAAATCACTAGTCCTGAAAAATGTAATAATCTCCTCATAATAAATCCTCCTGAATTTAGTTAATTGTTAGAAACTATTTTATTCTGATAGTTTTATTAAAGCTTTCTTTTACCTTTTACAGCAAATGATAATCAAACAATAATAAAATTGGTGATATTATTTGTTAGAAGCAATGATTGGTTGACGACTGGCAAGTAATAAAAAACCCCCGCCTATGTTATTAAGCAGGGGTAATAATTATATATTAAATGGTAGTATCTAAGCGTTTGGCATTATGTTCTGATTAACTCTGAACAAGTTGTTCGGATCATATTTACTTTTAACTTTAACCAACCGATCATAATTATCTTTATATGATGCTTTCACTCTATCCTGTCCTTCATCCATCAAAAAGTTAACGTACGCGCCGCCTGCAGAATGTGGATGAATTGCATCATAGTACTCTTTTGTCCACTTAGTAATCTTATCTTTGTTTGCAGGATCAGGATCAACACCAACCATCACCTGAGCCCAATTTGCATCTCTATAAGCCCAGGGAGTATCATTTTTACCAATTTTATGTGCGGCACCATTAATTGGATACAGATGCATAGTAGAATGAGGCGTTGGCAATTCTTTACCAAACCTTACATGTTGCGCAACTGCTTCATCCGGTATTTCTTTAATAAAATCCGCTCTCCAATACCATTGCAGTCCTGTGGGATAGAAGACATCGAACATACTGTTTAGGGTTGGATGGGGTATAGGTCCTACATGATCAAAATCAGGTTTCAGATCACGAGCTTCTTTTAATACACCATCGGCTTTATCGTGTGGTCCCAAATAATTCCAAATAACACCGCACATTTTTTTACCATGTAACTCTTCCGGAAATGGAGGGCCGGGAACAGTTAGAGTTGCAAAAAATCCATATAGATCTTCCTGAGCATTTGTCATAAAATCTCTGTACCACTTTAAAATCTTTTCAGTTTTGTCGATATTCCATAGCGTGGGTCCGCCAAAACTGGTATTTACATGATGTCCCTGGAATAAAAATGAAGTTACTATTCCAAAGTTTCCACCACCACCACGTATTGCCCAGTAAAGATCTTGGTTTTCATTTGCACTTGCTTTAACAAAAGAACCATCGGCTAATACCATATCTACTTCAAGAATGCTATCAATTGTTAATCCATACTTACGACTCAGATAACCAACACCACCACCTAAAGCAAGTCCCCCTACACCAGTAGTTGAAATAATTCCAGTGGGAACTGCCAAATCAAATGCATGACCTGCGTGATCAACATCTCCCCATTGACAACCGCCACCTACACGTATAGTTTTTGTTTTAGGATCAACATGAGTATATCTCATTTGTGAAAGATCAATTACTAATCCATCATCACAAATTCCCAAACCTCCAGCGTTGTGGCCGCCTCCACGCACAGAAATAAGCATATTATTTTCGCGACCGAAATTAACAGAAGTTATTACATCAGCAACATCAAAGCATTTTGCAATTATCGCCGGTTTTTTATCGATCATACCATTATAGACCTTTCTGGCATTATCGTATCCGGGATCTCCCGGTAATATAATTTCCCCACGTAAACTTTCCCCAAACTCTTTGACAACTTTATTGTCGGGCATAGAAGCCTCCTTAATAATTAAATATAAATTTGTTATTGACCTGACCGATATCTGTTCGGTAAAGGTAGGACCCTACGGGTGAAAGTGTAGAACGTTTGATAGGAATGAATTACTTTGACCAATAGCAAGAGGAAGCTATTCAATATCTAGATGAATGTCAATCTATAGTAAGTGCCGTAAACACTTAACGACGTTAAGGGTTTAAGTAAAAAACCCCCGCCTATGTTAGTAAGCGAGGGTTGATAGATTTATTATCAGTTCAACTTAATGAGTGCGTTTACCGGCTTTTATATCTTTACAGGCTTTACAAAGTTTTCTGCCACCTGTTCCCTTGACTCTTTTCTTAACACCTTTTCCTGATGAACACACACCATAGATGTGATAGACTTTACTATCTTTAGAATGAAATGGTGATATTTGTTTTGGCATAATAGTCCTCCTAAAATTAATTGTTGTTAGTTAGGTTTAATTTAACTATTTCATCTGAATATTTAAACCGTTTTTGAAATTAATTTGCAATTCAAAATCCTCGCCTATTTTATTAAGCAAAGATAGGGGAACGAAAAAATACTTGGAACTGGTGTTTTCATATATTAAGTTATACTTTAATTGTTAAGACAGGGTTGGTAAGATTAATTATAATTCTGTTTGCCATTAAGTGATCTTCGTTGATTGTTTAAGTCATTCGGATTAATTTTTCAATAGGAATAAATTTATATTTCTTTTAAGATGGATGGTAAAAAAACAGCTGTAGTGTTTCAAACAACAGTGAGGCAAAATGATTAAGCCAAAGACATATTATTTTTACTCTCTATTCATCACATTTCTTATAGTGATTTCAATTCTGTGTGGGTGCGTGAGTAATCAAATAAATGGTAAGAAAGAAAAAGTAGAGAATAAAAGTACAAACGCTTTTGAATCAAGTCTGAATGCAAAAGAGCAACTGGGTAAGTTGTTGTTTTTTGAAGAGAGTCTTTCAACCCCACCAGGTCAAGCCTGTTCAGATTGTCACGCACCAGAAGTGGCTTTTGCTGACCCGGAAACCGAATTACCTGTTTCAAGGGGGGCACATTCCGATCGATATGGTAATCGAAATGATATGACAATATCATACTCCGCTTTTGTGCCACCATTACACTTTAATGAAGATGAAGAAGTTTGGGTAGGAGGACTATTTTGGGATGGAAGAGTTAACTCGCTTGCTGAGCAAAGTAAAGGACCGCTGCTAAATCCTCTGGAGATGGCTAACCCTGATACACTTACGATCCTGAAGAAACTAGAATCTCTTAGCTATGCTGAACTTTTCACTGAAATTTACGGACCTGACGCTTTAAGCAATCCAAATATTGCATTCAACAATATGGCGGATGCAATTGAAGCCTATGAAAAAACCTCTGAGGTGAGTCCTTTTACTTCAAAGTACGATTACTGGTTAAGAGGCGAAATTGAACTTAATGAACAAGAGTTGCGTGGTCTTAAACTTTATGAAGCAGAAGATAAGGGTAATTGTGCTGCATGTCATCCAAATACTATTTCGGCAGATGGTTCACCACCACTCTTTACTGATTTTACATATGATAACCTTGGTGTTCCACCGAATTCCGAAAACCCTTTTTACTCTTTACCACAAGAACTGAATCCAGATGGCTTTGAATTTGTAGACTTAGGTTTAGGTAAGACTCTCAATGATCCAGAACAGGATGGTAAATTTCGTGTCCCAACTATGAGAAACGTAGCGGTGACATCACCTTATATGCATAATGGTATTTATAAAACGCTTTTTAGTGTCCTGGCTTTCTATAACACACGTGACGTAGCCGAGTGGCCGGAGCCGGAAGTTGCTCAAAATGTGAATATAGATGAATTGGGAGATCTGAAACTAACAAATAATGAACTAGAGGACCTTGTTGCATTCCTTAGAACTTTAACAGATGGTTGGGAAAAACCAAATGAGTAGATGTTATTAAGGGGTTGTTCATAATTAAATGAAGACCATTGAGTGAAAAATCAAGAAGGTGTTAAGCCAATAAAAAACCCCCGCCTATGTTATTAAGCTGGGGTTGGGGAAAATGAAATATGTTGTTGGATTTTATTTTAGTAGAATCATTTTTTTAGTTTCTACAAAAGGACCTGCCTGTAATCTGTAAAAGTATATCCCACTTGGAAGTGCTGAAGCATTAAATTCAACTGCGTGAGTTCCAATATGCTTTTCTTCATTAGCCAATGTTACTACCTCATTACCTAACACATCATATACTTTAAGTGTAACAAAACTTAATTCTAGTATTTGATATTTAATCACAGTTGATGGATTGAATGGATTAGGGTAATTCTGAAGCAGATAATAATTTGTTGGAATGTTAATCACATCATCATTTACACCTGTAATTATATCACTTGGGAGTGGAGTGCCTTGCCCGGGTGCATATGCTCCGGTTGTATCCCATATTATCCAATCAATATATGACCCAAATTTTCTGTCAGTACTTCCATCACCCCACCTCAACTCATTATCAGTTGTAGGTTTGGTTGTAATTCCGAAAAACACAGGTGTTGGATCTTCATCTATATAGGCATTTACAAAATCAATATCTAAGGTAAATCGATATAAATGCCACCCTTCATATCCAGCCCAGTTAACACCGATTTCCTGATCGTCAAACCATATTTGACCAGGCTCTTCAATGTATATTTTTTCTCTGAATGATCCATTCCGTAGTGATACATATGCATAAGTATTTGGGTCAGCGGGATTAGATGGTTCATTAAGTATTCCGGGGGTTGGTTTGCAGCGTATAACTACTGTCACCCCCGTTAGAGGATCAACATTCCATTCGTGACCCCAAGATTCTCTTCTGTCACCCCATAATTCCTCACCTAACAGTAATGAGTTGCCTGTGTGATCAGGATCTGGTATGACCTCATATAGATCGGATACACCATTTTCAGTTACTCCGGGTGTTATATCTTTTTCAATGAAAACTGAGCCGGGTGGATTTCCGAAGTTTTCAGGTAAATCATCACATTTATAAACAGTCCATTGTGCAAATGCACTGGCCATACCAAACGTAAAGATTGCTATGAACACTAATAACAGTAAACGTAGATTCATTTTCACACCTTTATAATTGTGAGTTTCAATTTTATAAAACAGGAATTTTGAAAGTGATAAATTGTAATTGATTTATTTTAATAAAATCATTTTCTTTGTCTCTATAAACTCTCCCGATTGTAATCTATATAAATAAATTCCGCTTGTAAGGTTTGTTGCATCAAATGTTGCTGTATAATTACCGGCTTGCTTTGTTTCATTTAATAATGTTGCTACCTCTTCTCCTATTGCATTATATATTTTTAGAGTCACTAATCCTTCTTGTGGAATTGCATATTTAATAACTGTAGAGTTATTAAAGGGATTGGGATAATTTTGATCTAATCTGTATTCATCTGGAATTAACATTAAACTGTGGTCATCTTCAATATCTGTTATTTGATTCTCAATATGTAGAGTATCATCTATCGTCCCATTATTTCCAACATCAACAAGTATGGTTAATAGATTGCCGTAGAGGTTGGGCCATGCAGGGACAAATGTATGTGTTGTGTTAGCAGAGAGCTGTATGCCGTTATTTCCAAATAACTGCAACTGTGTCGCCGACGCATACTCTAATCCGATTTCATAATCTTTTGCAGTGCCGTAACTGATAAGCCTTGCGTTATTATTATCAACAAACTCTATCTTTACTGAATCATTCTCCGCAAGATCTAGTGCTCTCATTACAAATAGTTTTTCCTCTGCTTCGGTTGTGTCGTTAATGATAGATAATAACTTAATTGCTTTGGTTTCCTGGTCTGGGTTTGCCACAGACACACCACCATCAAAGAACAGTCTATCAGTTTGAGATTGTGTTGCTGCATATCTTTCATAAGTGAATGTCTTATTCCCAGTAAAGAAAAATGCATCAATTGTATCTTCGGTGAAGTCTTTCATTACAATCGAGTAATTATCAGTCTGCAAGTTATAACCATATGGAGGTAATTCACCCCCGTTTATCAATACTAACGGATATGATCCTGGAATATCGCTTACCACAACACTATCAATAAATCCCGTTGTATTGCCTTGATTGTCTGAAATGATGATTGATGCATCTAATGTGTTATGTACCTGAAACACACTGTCACTTAAAATGAATGGCGATTGATGTGCTTGTGATTTTGTCATTGATGGATTGAATAAATATGAACTTGTCGGATCAGATAATATAATTCCTTTATCCCCCCCCCAATTTTGCCAAGCGTAATTTACATCCCAATCACCATTATTCCCATTTGCAGTGGTGTCTATTAAAATTAATGCATTAGTGTTGGAGGAATGACTATTATCCCAAACCCATATATAATAGTATTGTTTATCAACTGGATCTCTTTCAAGTGCATATGGTATAATACCATGGCCCCCTCCTCCACCCTGGTTGAAAATAATTAGTTCGCGTATGATAACATCATCTTCTATTAACATGCTTTTTATGTCATTTAATGTTTGGTTTGGGGTTTTGGATTGATTTCTTGAATGGATATATGCCGCGTGCGGTTGTCCAAATTGATGTGTAAACAATTCAGTTATTACAGGTATAACGTTTTCATTTGATACTACATCTATAGGATTAACAAAGGAAGGAAAGTTGGGATACTTGTTTCGAAAGTTGGCTTTGTATTCAAAAGCAAGTGCGTTAGAAACTGCTATACCAAAACAAGATCCCTTCCATATGCGCAGTATTGAATTCCACCGACTGAGTGCAGTAGGAGAATATATACCAAGGGTTGTATTCCAATAACAAGCGTCTACTGAAAATGTTCTTACCCACGATTCCCAATCTGGAAAAATCCGCGTGGCAACATTATTAAATATACCCCCACCTTGCCACTGGGAATAAGTTTTATCAGTAAATGGATCAATGGCCACCCGATAATTAAATTGTAACCACCACCAAATTGGCCACATATCATTTGGATAATTCCCGAATCCCCACCTATCGATGTCAATATCATAAGCCACATAATGACCTGTTGGATCAACTTTGGTTATTACATAGGGTTTTATCTTAATATCTACATCATCGTGAACTTTATATATACCAGCAGCATCGTGAACTATTCTTATTGCTGCCTCATTTGAAAGTAAATCTCCTGGAATATCCCAACCATATTTACCCGAATCTGCAGGTAACTCTACTATGTTTTCCCAGGTATATCCGTCATCAGTACTGTATTGTAAAATTATATCGAAACCTTCCATTCCTTCATTCCACCTGATGGTATCGGTCTGTCCAGCAATCCATTTATCACCTTCTTGGGGCTCCGTTATATCTACTGCCTCAATTAGCATTAATTCATCTATATCGAAGTAGCTGCCCCAGCCATCATAACCATTAGCCTGGCTATCAAACGAAAGATAACCAGTACTTGGAGTGCCACTAAAGTTTAAATCATATTCTATTAGTGTCCAGTTGTTAGTATTATCATCCCAGTAAAAGGTTTCATATACGACAGCAACTGCACTTCCGCTCTGGTCATAAAACTTAAGTGTCATATCAACTATTCCACCAACATCTTGAAAGGTTTTATAATAGAATCTAAACCAGTTAAATTCTGTTGTTATGGAAGGTAAGGGCTCAGTTAGTTTCATACCCATATAGTAACTATTTCCTTGTGGGTGTTCTACCTCCTGGAGTCTTGCGCCTGTGCCTAAGTATCCTCCTGTGGAGACTACACAGTCTTCCAGATAACCCCACTCTTCCCAATACGCTGGGGTGCCACCGGCCCAGTCTTCAAACGAACTATTTGGAAATTGTTGCGCTGATAGGTTTGCAAAAAACAATGTGCAACAAACAAGAATAACAGAAATGAAAGTAGTCCTCTTCATATCGCCTCCTGTTGGAAATGACATTTAAAACTTAATGAACAAGGGGATTAAAGGCAATGAATGGTTTATAATTAGCAACTAATAAAATTTTTCACATTAATACATTTAACGAGTATAAATTAATTCACATGCCCACAGCTCCATACTCAAGCCATACGACAGTTTTACTTCCACACCCAAGACAACACTCAATAAAAAATCCCTGCCTATGTTTTTAAGTAGGTGTTGATTAGAATTAAATCTAATAGCCTTGGTGTTTTTTGTTGATTGATTTGTATTGTTGTAAACTCCCAAATAAAAAACCCCCGCCTATGTTATTAAGCAGGGGTTGGGGAAAATGAATTAAGTTGTTGGAAATTATTTCAGTAAAATCATCTTCTTAGTCTCAAAAAAATCGCCTGCTTTTAGCCGATAGAAATAGACCCCACTCGGCAATTTTTCTGCATACCAGGTTAACTCATAAGTGCCAGTTTGTTTTTCTTCGTTTACTAATATCTCAATTTCATTACCTAAAACATCGTAAACTTTGATTGTAGCAAAACTTATTTCGGATATTTGGTATTTGATAGTTGTTACAGGATTGAAAGGATTGGGATAGTTCTGGGAAAGACTGAAATGTTCAGGTATAGGTGTTTCAAACGGGTTATCTATTCCCGATACTATTGTAATATTCATCAATACCGAAATATCGTTGGAATTACGATTGGATACGGCCAGATCGATATCGGTATCGCCATCCAAATCAGCTGCGAAAACCGAATTAGAGACATCCCCAACACTATAGTCTCCTTGCGTTTCGAATGTTCCATCTCCATTGTTTAAAAAGATTGTAACAGAGTTTTGGTTTACCATAACCAGGTCGTTATCGTTATCATTATCAAAATCAGCCGCGAAAACAGATGATGGTGAATTTCCATTACCATAATTAACACTGTCCTGAAATGTCCCATCGCCATTGTTAATTAATATCGATATATTTGCCGAAATTCCGTTAAGTACGGCGAGATCGTTATCGGTATCACCATCAAAGTCTGCAGCAAAAACTGAATTCGGATAATCTCCACAAGCATAATATACCGCCGGTAGAAAAGTCCCATCTCCATTATTTAATAAAATTCCGATGGCATCACCGTGCATAGCGGCGGCGGCAAGATCTATATCGTTATCACCATCCAGGTCGGCCCCATAAACTGATATTGATTGGATGTTGTAATTAACTCCATCCTGAAATGTCCCATCACCGTTATTCATGTGTATCGCAATAACCCCAAGAACAGAAACTATAGCCAAGTCATTATCATTATCGTTATCCAGATCGGCAGCGAAAATCGAATTCGGAGCAAGTCCAGTAGAATAACTTGAATCCAGCTGTAACGTTCCATCGCCGTTATTAATAAGTATCGAATATGTATGATTCTGATTGTTAACAACAGCCAGATCGAAATCGCTGTCGTTATCCAGGTCGGCCGCATATAGGCAGATTGGTAATGGACCCACCGCATAACTTACCCCAGTTTGAAACGTTCCATCGCCGTTATTAATAAATACTAATGCATCATTAGTTCCATAGTTAGCTGTTGCCAGATCATTGTCGCCATCACCGTCTAAATCTGCTGCAAATACTGACGCAGGATTTTGCCATGCCGGGTAACTTACTGCAGTTGCGAAAAGGGAATCTTGAGCATAAGCTGTAACGAAAGTGGTGAAAATAAATATTGTAGTAAATAATATTTTCATAGCAACCTCCTAAGGTGTGGACAGAAAAATTGTAATAATAAATTGCAAAAACTATTTGTTAGAAGCAACTAATGGTTGATAATGAGCAACTAATAAAATTTAATACATCAAAACCACTAATACTTATAAACTAATTCTCATGCCCACCACTCCATATTTAAGCCATATGACAGTCTCACCCTTATACCCAAGACTACACCAAATAAAAAACCCCCGCCTATGTTAGGAGGCAGGGGTTGGTAAAGAAACTTTTAATTTACGTCCTAATACTATTTGTTTAGCTCGTACGGATAAATAACTTTCCAATCATTTTTCATATCAACAACTGTCCAGCCTTTTTCTTCTGCTTCATCCAAACCTTTATCAAGTCCACCAATGTGAGATTTTCTATCGTAAGCCCATTCCCTATCAGCATCTGTGTGATGAACATACAACAATAATCTTTTACCATCACCAGCGGCAGTCCATTTCAGCATTTGCAAATCACCATCTGAATTGCCAAAAGCTGCTATTGGTCTTTTACCTATGAATTTATTAATTGCTACTGGCTTACCTTCTTTATCATCAAAGAAATCAAGTTCAGGCAGCTTCAATAACACTGGTTGTCCATCTCGCACTTCAAATTTCAATTTGATTGAACTGCCGATAACCTGCTCTGCTGGAATGCCGTAAATTTCTTCGGTCCACGGACGCATAAATTCTATTCCACCACCGGAAACAATATAAGTTTTAAATCCGTTTGCTCTTAAGTAATCAAGCAATTCAAGCATTGGCTGGAAAACCATTTCTTTGTAGAGTTTATTTGTCTTAGGATGTTTTGCTTTATTTATCCATTCTTTAACAATCTGTCCAAACTCTTCAGTCGTCATTCCTGCGTGTGTGGTCATGACGATTTCCATCAATCCTTTCATACCCGATTTCATCACCGTTTCCATATCATTTTCTAATGCAGCTTTAAATAGCAGATTATCATTCCACTCAGGATGATCAGCCGCCATTTCTTTCACTCTATCGAATGCGAATTGAAATTGAAAATAATATGGCTGCTCAGACCAGAGAGTGCCATCATTATCAAAAGTTGCAATTCTGTCTTCAGGTTTTACAAAGTTGGGACTTGCTTCGTTTGTAACATTATTAACAAAATCTATAATAGATTGTTTTGCTGTTCCTTCATTCCAGGAAGGAAGCGGATCGGAAATTGTATCCAATTCTTTGTTGCAGGAGAACAATACAATCACTGATAGCAATATTATAAAGTAAAGAGAAGATTTCATTTTAGATTCCTATGAGTTTTTAATAGCTTGATTACAATTAAAAAAGCGCTGATAAAAATCAGCGCTTTAAAATATATTCGGATACTTTTGAACTTATTTAGAACCACCACTCGTTGAAAGTTTCTCCATCACCTGATCAAGGCTAAAGCTTGCAGCTTTTTGTCTTGGCGGAAACTCTTTAAATGTTTCAAGGAATCTACCAACATATGATTGTGCAGGTACCATGAAAAATACATGATCAAGGACCCAATCGTAATAAGTGTTCGAAGTAAGTTGAGCACGCTCATAGGGATCCCGACGAAGATTAAACATTAGTGGAACCCTTAATGGTGTAAATGGATTTGCCCATACCTCAAATGTTCCGGTGGATCGCTGCTCCATAAAAATTAATTTCCAATCTGAATATCTCAGTGCTGTTAGGTCACCATCATCAGAAAAATAAAATATTTCATTACGCAATCCTTTATCAGTCTGACCAGTCAGAAATGGAAGAAAGTTATATCCGTCTAAATGGACTTTATAATCTCTCCCGATTGAACTATAACCGGATTTAAGTTTTTCTTTTATATCTTTTTCGCCGGCAGCAGCTACAAAGGTTGGGAACCAGTCCATGTGATGCATAATTTCATTTGAAATTGAGCCAGCTTCGATTTGACCAGGCCATCTAACCATAGCGGGTACTCTCCAGCCACCTTCCCAGTTCGTGTTTTTCTCACCACGGTAAGGAGTTGAAGCAGCATCCGGCCATGTATTATAATGTGGGCCATTATCAGTGCTATAAAAAACCATTGTGTTTTCAGCAATGCCGAGCTTGTCCAATAAATCAAGAAATTTTCCTATATGCATATCGTGTTCAACCATACCATCAGAGTATTCATCTTGTCCAGAAATTCCCCTCAGCTCAGGCTTAACGTGAGTCCTGAAGTGCATTCTTGTTCCACTCCACCAAACAAACCATGGTGTGCCTGCTGCATGCTGCTCTTTTATAAATTCAATTGCACGGTTGCTGGTTTCATCATCGATAGTTTCCATTCTCTTCTTTGTCAGAGGACCAGTATCTTCGATCCGGCCGTCAGCAAAAGAATGAATTACACCACGAGGTCCATATCTCTCAAGAAATGTTCGGCCATCTGATGTGATCATATCACGAGGGTAATCTTCGAGTTCGGGCTCTTCCTCAGCATTTAAATGATAAAGGTTACCCAAAAATTCATCAAAGCCGTGGTTGGTTGGAAGAAATTCATCCTTATCGCCTAAATGATTCTTGCCAAATTGACCGGTCGCATAACCAAAATTCTTAAGAATTCCTGCAATTGTTGGATCCTCTTCTCTCATTCCAAGATCGGCTCCAGGTAAACCGACTTTACTTAAGCCTGTTCTAAAAACACTTTGACCGGTAATGAAAGAAGATCTTCCAGCTGTACAACTTTGTTCGCCGTAATAATCTGTAAAGATCATACCTTCGTTTGCAATACGGTCAATATTTGGTGTTTTATAACCCATCACACCCATTGTATAAGCGCTGATGTTAGATTGACCTATATCATCGCCCCAAACAACCAAAATGTTTGGTTTATCCTGTGCCATTAAAGACACAAAAGAAAAGAGTAATAGAATCAAAAATGATTTTTTGATCATAATTGAGGTCTCCTTAGTTGATTAATGAAACAGTTATTTGATTAAAATCGAACTAGAAATTAACACTTTCAATATACAAATAGTTCACTTATTCCCAGTGCTATTTATTACGAACAAACTCCACGTAAAAAGTTATTCCCTCAACAGCCTGGTAATATTCCCTTTCAAGCATATCTTTTTCTATTTCTTATTTCTTAATTTTTTCTTAATAAATTATTGATTGTAAACGTGAACATCTCTCTGTGGAAAAGGAATAGAAATTCCTTCTTTATCAAAATTCTGTTTAACTTTTTCCTGCATATCAAAATAGATTCCCCAGTAGTCAGAGGCTTCACACCATGCTCTTACTTTAAAGTTAACAGAACTATCAGCTAATTCTCCAACTACAATCTGGGGAGCAGGATCTTTTAGAACCCTTGTGTCTGAATCGACCATTGACTTTAAAACATCTTTGGCTTTTTTAATATCATCGTTGTATCCAATACCAAAATCCATATCAACACGTCTTCTGGGTTCTGTAGAAAAGTTAACCATACTACCATTTGAAAGTGCACCGTTAGGAATTATAACAGTTTTGTTATCCGGGGTTTTAAGAAATGTAGTGAAAATTGTAATCTCACTTACAGTACCCGCATGGCTTTGTGCATCTATAAAATCCCCAACTTTAAAAGGTTTAAAAATTAGTATGATAACACCACCGGCAAAATTAGCAAGCCCGCCCTGCAAAGCAAGTCCCACAGCTAAGCCTGCAGCACCAAGTATAGCAACAAATGATGTGGTTGCAATTCCGACCATAGACGCAACACTAATCAATAATAATACTTTTAATAATATACCAAACAGACGGCTTAAAAATTTCCTTAAAGAAATATCAACCTCTGACCGTTCCATTGCTCTGTTCGTTGCTTTTACAATAAGTTTAATGATGAAAAGTCCAACAACCAGAACTATTATTGCAAGTATTAGATCCGGAGCATATTCTATCACAAGATCAATTGCTTTTTGACTGTAGTTCTGCACTTGATTGGTGTTCAGTTCTTCCATCAGTTATCCTCTACTATTTGTTATTAAGAATTAAAAGAATTGTAATTCAGTGAATTGTAAATCCTACACTTGCTCTATGTTGAAAAATAAAATGGCGTTGAATGATTTCAACGCCTGATAATTTAGATTTATTAGTATATTTAGTTTCGCAAACTTAATTGCATTTACTGTAAAACCTTATCTATACCTTCAATTAAATTATATCTTCACCACCAATGTTAATGAAAAAAGTGAATCTAATTTCTTTAACGGTGTTAACACAGTCGTACCCGCAGGAGTTCCATTAGAACCGAATAAATCAATTTCTGTCAGCGAAGGTTCATTTCTCCAGAGAAGCTGTAAAGACGGTTTAAGTGAAAATACCTCACTGATTTTTATGGGAAGGGCATTATAAAAATCTATTCTAACATCTTTTGAATTATCCAAATTCCAGTCTGCAATAAAAATACTTTCAAAATCAGTTGATGCTGTTAAATTATGCCAGAAGTTGTAAGTAAAACGTAGACCGGGGAAATTGTTTTTAACAAAGGGATTCTTAACCATATCTGAAATGAATAGGTAAAACTATAGTCTGTTTTAAATCTTGTATTTTTATTATCAACCCAGGTGTTACCCAAACCAGCAGCAATCAAAAATCGGCTTTCGATACCTTAAAACTTGTTTCTCAACCAGTCTACACCACCAAAAGCATAAAAATATTTTGAAAATTAATAAGGCGCTGATTAAATCAACGCCCTTTTTAGCTTTACTAATATGTCTAGTTCGTTGGCCTTGACTGCATTTGCTGCAATACTTTATCTATACCGAGGGATGAACCCATAACTGGCGGGAATTCAATAAAAGTCTTTAAGAATTCTCCAGTGATAGCTTGTGCGGGAACAAATGTCCACATATTATCAGCAAACCACCGAGTATACATATCCGAATCTTTCCAGGCAGTTTCAAACGGATCAGCTCTTAAGTTTATCAAAACAGGCCATGCCGGTTGTTTCCGATATGCGGTGTTAATTGCACCTTCTAATATTGTAAAATGAAGCTTCCAATTTTGATAACGGACTGCATTTAGGTTGCCTCCCTGATCAAAATAAAATATTCCTTTCCGTGGATCTTCCGTTATTGTGCCATTCCAGAAAGGCAGCATATTATAACCGTCCAGATGAACTTTAAAATTCTTATCACCTGCCTGATAACCGGTTAAAAGTTTTTCTTTAATATCAGGAACACCAGCAGCTGCAAGTAAAGTTGGCATCATATCTTCGTGAGAATAAATATTATTATCCACAGTTCCCGGTTCAATTACTCCCGGCCAGCGGATAAGGCTTGGAACACGAAAACCACCTTCCCAGGTTGTTCCTTTTTCTCCATAAAATGGAGTTGTTCCGCCATCGGGCCAGGTGAATTTTTCTGCACCGTTATCTGTTGAATACATTACAATTGTATTGTTAGCAATTCCCAATTCATCTAATAAATCCAGCATATCACCTACTGCTAAATCGTGTTCTACCATACCATCAGGATAAAGTCCGATACCTGTAACTCCATCGCTTTCTGGTTTAAGACGTGTCCATACGTGCATTCGCGTTGCGCTTAACCAAACAAAAAATGGTTTGCTCTCTTTATGTGCATTTCTAATGAACTGAATTGCAGCATTCTTAAATTCATCATCAGCATTCTCCATACGTTTTTTTGTCATAGGTCCGGTATCCTCCACTCTTCCATCACTATAACTATGTAAAACACCGCGAGGTCCAAATTCTTTGTGAAATTGTTCATCTTTTGGATAATAATATGTTTCCGGCTCTTCTTCAGCATTTAAGTGATAAAGATTTCCGAAAAACTCATCGAAACCATGATTCGTGGGCAGATGTTTATCTCTATCACCAAGATGATTTTTGCCAAACTGCCCCGATGTATAACCGAGAGGTTTCAACAATTCAGCTATTGTCGGTTGGTTGTCCTGGATACCTTGTTCAGAACCAGGCATACCAATTGTAAGAAGCCCTGTTCTAAAAGGATGTTGACCTAAAATAAATGCAGCTCTACCAGCTGTACAGGATTGCTGAGCATACCAGTCAGTAAACATTGCTCCCTCATCACCAATTCTATCGATGTTGGGTGTTTGATAACCCATCATACCGTGGTTATACTTACTAATGTTTCCCCATCCAATATCGTCACCCCAAATTACAAGGATGTTTGGTTTATCCTGTGCATTTAATGCAACAAAGGAAAACACGAAGAGCGCTATCAAGATCTGTTTAATCATAATTGATAATTCCGTTATTTGTTGTTGAAAGTGTTGAATTTTAATTAATATTAAAAGATAAGTAGAAAATTAAATCTTTACCACCAGCGTTATCGAGAATAAAGAATCTAATTTCTTTAACGGTGCTAACACAGTCGTACCCGCAGGAGTTCCATTAGAACCGAATAAATCAATTTCTGTCAGCGAAGGTTCATTTCTCCATAGAAGCTGTAAAGACGGTTTAAGTGAAAATATCTCACTGATTTTTATAGGAAGGGAATTATAAAAATCTATTCTAACATCTTTTGAATTATCCAAATTCCAGTCTGCAATAAAAATACTTTCAAAATCAGTTGATGCTGTTAAATTGTGCCAGAAGTTGTAAGTAAAACGTAGACCGGGGAAATTGTTTTTAACAAAGGGATTCTTAACCACATCACTCTGAAATGAGTAAGTAAAACTATAGTCTGTTTTAAATCTTGTCTTTTTATTATCAACCCAGGTGTTACCCAAACCAGCAGCAATCAAAAATCGGCTTTCGATACCTGAGAACTTGTTTCTCAACCAGTCTACACCACCAAAAGCATAAAAATATTTCGAAAAACTGTAATCGTATCTTCCACGGGCAAAATAAAGTTCAGCGGTTTTTTCTGTATTTGTATTCTCATTGACCACAAAGTTACTCGTTGTACCTACAGCGGTTCGTGTTGTAATGCTTGACTCAGTTTGCGTGCCCCCCGCATCAAATCTGAATTCAGAGTTTGTCCAAACGTGGCGCAGTGTGGTGCCTAATCCAACTGTAAACGATTCGGAGTTGCCGCCTGTCCACAATCCAGCCAATTCGGCATCAAAAAACCATCCAAGCTCTTTCTCTTCTTCTTGTGAATAGACATTAATACTTAATAGTAAAATTACTGAAACAAATAAAATTTTCAATTTTGATGAGAACATATATTCTTCTCCTTTAATTGATTGATGATAAAACCCAAGGAATGTTGCCATTGTATTTATACTCACGTTCCTGGGTATTATTTAGAAATGTTTGTTATGCCTTTAAAAGGAACTGCAAAGCTAAAATATTTATTGCTTTCAGGCAAATATTCGGTGATTTGGGAGTTTAATTGAATTAATAATTCTATATTGAAACATCCCACTGCAAGCGGAAACGCCAGCCACTTACAACTTCGGAAAAAGATCTTTGCAAATCCAGGTATGATATTTCGGTTGTCAGTTTATTTAAGTGATCTTTAAAGAACCAATTAATATTAAAAGAATACTCACGCCTGTTATCGTTGCTAAAGCTTCTGTCAGGATTATAATTTGCATAACGGAATGCTGCTTCAAGCGGTTTAGGAATTATACTCCATAAATAGTGAAAGAAATATCCAACCTGAACATAGTTGCCAATAAGTGTTGTAATTTGATTGTTTACTTTATCATCAATTTCTTTCAAATGAAATTCCTGCTGCCAGGAAAATCCTTTAAACATAAAAGCTGTTTCGACTAAAAATTGATTCACACGATATTGACCAGGTTCGCCGTCATCAAATCCTTCAAGCTGTCCGCTGCCGCCAGTAGAGAATCTTGTGTACGGACTGCGGTTAGTAACACCTGCAATTGCTATTAATCCGGTTGGCTTTTCATGGTATTTTGTATCAGAACTTGTAAAGGATAAAACTCTTCCAAAACAATTCCATTGAAGGCGGGACATAAACATCAAGTGCTTATCATCGTTAGATCTTGAGCCGCGACCAGTTCCTGTTAGAACGGAAAACCAGTAATTAAAATCAGCTACGCTTTTACCTTTTAATCTTCCGTATAAGGAAACACCCTGCTGGCGGTCAATTGTAAATGCACGGGTTAGAATTGAGCGTTCAACAGTTTGCTGCTTACCCGAAGAAATTATTCTCTCCCTGTTATAGTGAATTTTCCATTGCCCTACCTTCAGCTTGATGAATTCAAACCTTTCCAGCATTAACCTAAAGTCTAAAAGATTACTGCCTGGGAAATCATATTCCCAATAGAATTTTAACCACGGCTTGAATACGTTGCCACCGACTTTTAAACGTGCTCGGTTAATTTTATATGTTTGGGTTTGTTCTTCTTGAAAATCAGAAAACGTCACCGGATCAGTATCAAAAGGATAGGAATATCTGAACTGTAAACGGGATTGTATTTGTAATTTATAGTTTCCGTCATCAGCGCTAAATTCAACACCTTTACTTCCGTATGATATTTTTATTGATTCCTCTGTTTTTGAGGAAGAGTCCGTTCTTTCCGGCAAGCTACAAAAATCATATGAGCAAATAACGGGTTCGCTATAGATTAATAAAAGTATGGAGACTATTAATAAATAAAAGAATTTGTGTGACATAAAAGATAATTGTAGTACTTCGACTGATCAAAAATACACATTGATAATCTACCCCCCAACTGCAGTCTTAAGAATCTAACCGAT
The DNA here is from genome assembly GCA_013042995.1 of Ignavibacteriaceae bacterium. Classification (GTDB taxonomy): domain Bacteria; phylum Bacteroidota; class Ignavibacteria; order Ignavibacteriales; family Ignavibacteriaceae; genus IGN2. The sequence continues at coordinate 25,963 of JABDPB010000102.1, forward strand.
AAAAAAATCAGAAATATTAAAATCAGAAATAAAAATGTTCGTACATTATAATTCATTTTACAAACCATATTTGAAGCAATGAAACATTTGTTGTTATTCTTATTATCACTTCCAATTTTAACCGCGTGTAGCAACATTAAAGATGAACTTGTAGTCTCCTCTCCCGACAAAAACATTGAAGTGACGGTTTTCAACAGCACTGAAGGTAGAGTGGGATATATAGTTGAGTTTGATAGAAATATAATTTTAGATAGCTCCTTCTTCAGCCTTGACTTTAATGATCAAAGTTCATTTGGAACCAACTTGGAAGTTGTGATCATATCTGCCTCTTCATTTGATGAAACCTGGGAAACTATTTGGGGCGAGCAAAGATACATACGAAATAATTACAACGAGTTGAAAATTGAATTAAAAGAGAAAAGTGAACTCGGTAGAAGATGTTTTATAGTTTTCAGAGTTTTTGATGATGGTGTTGGGTTCAGATTTGAATTTCCCGAACAAGAAAATCTAAGTGATGCTGTTATAGTTGATGAGAATACACAATTTAATTTAACTAATGACCACACTGTTTGGTGGACTCCGGGCGATTGGGATATATACGAACATCTTTTTAACACTACAAAATTTTCAGAAATTGATGCATTATCAAAGCGCAACCATCCAAGCCTTGCCCAGACTTATATTCCGGAGAATGCAGTTAATACTCCCGTTACCTTAAAAACACAAGATGGCGTTTACATCAGCATTCTTGAGGCAAACCTTACTAACTACTCTGATATGACTTTGAAAGTTGATAAGGAGAACCTTCTCTTTCAAAGTGAACTTGTTGGAAATGATTCAAGTATAAAAGTAAAAACAAAAACACCATTTGTTACTCCTTGGCGGGTAATTCTGATTGGTGATGAAGCAAGTGATCTTGTTAGCTCAAGAACTATTTTGAATTTGAATGAACCCAACAAATTAAATGACGTTTCCTGGATTAAACCGACCAAGTACGTTGGTATCTGGTGGGAGATGCATCTTGGTAAAAGCACATGGAATATGAATAGCGGAAGACATGGTGCAACAACGGAAAACGCAAAACGGTATATTGATTTTGCTTCAGAAAACGGAATAGGAGCAGTATTAGTTGAAGGATGGAATACGGGGTGGGAAAATTATTTCGGGAATAAAGATCGGGATTTTATTTTTGATTTTGTCACACCTTATCCTGATTATGATTTAAATGAAGTTGTCCGTTATGCAGAAGAAAAGAATGTCGAAATAATAATGCATCACGAAACTTATACACATATACCTGCTTACGAAAAACGGCTTGACACAGCATTTGCTTTATGTAAAAGCCTTGGGATAAATGCGGTGAAAACAGGATACGTGGGGCAGATTATCCCGGATGGCGAGTATCATCACGGACAGTGGATGGTTAATCACTACAGGAAAGTAATGGAGAAAGCGGCAGAATATGAAGTGATGGTAAACGTTCACGAACCGATTAAACCAACGGGCTTGCGGAGAACCTATCCAAACTTAGTGAGTGCAGAAGGTTTACGCGGACAGGAATTTAATGCATGGTCGTCCGATGGGGGTAATCCACCTGAGCATTTAACAATTGTTCCGTTTACAAGAATGCTTGCTGGTCCCATTGATTACACACCGGGAATTTTTGATATTAAGATTAATAAGTATAAAGCGGATAACCAGGTCAACACAACGCTGGCTCATCAGTTAGCTCTATATGTTGTAATTTATTCGCCGTTACAAATGGCTGCAGATCTGCCTGAAAATTATGAGGGGCATCCTGCGTTTCAATTCATTAGAGATGTTGGAGTTGATTGGGATACTTCAATTGTTATAAGCGGAGAGATCGGTGGTTACATTACTATTGCTAGAAAAGAAAGAAACACAGATAAATGGTTTCTTGGAAGTATAACAGATGAAAATGAAAGAACAATAAATGTTTCTCTGGGATTTTTAGATGAAGGGAAAGAATACGCTGCCACAATTTATTCCGACACTGAATATTCTCACTGGGATACAAATCCAACTGAATATAAAATTGAGGAGAAAACAGTCAGTAATAATGATTTGTTAAAAGTTGAACTAGCACCTGGTGGTGGAACAGCAATTAGTTTTAAATCTTTAATTAATTAAATAAATCATGCTTGAATATTTAGACTGGATATTAATAGCAACTTATTTCGTTATTGTTTTTCTCGTTGCGTTTTGGTCATCTTTCAGCAAAAAAAGAAAAAGCAAATCTTCTTCAGATTATTTTCTTGCTGGGAGAAATATCGGGTGGTTTATAATAGGCGCTTCGCTGTTTGCCTCTAATATTGGTAGCGAGCATCTTGTTGGCTTAGCCGGAACCGGTGCAGCAAGCGGTGTTGCAGTTGGCCAGTTTGAAATTCTTGCTTCTTTTATGCTTTTAATTCTTGGATGGCTTTTTGTTCCTTTCTATTTAAAGAGCGGCGTTTTTACTATGCCGGAATTTTTAGAGAAACGTTATTCCTCGGGTGCCCGATGGTATTTGGCCGTTATTTCGATTGTGGGTTATGTGCTTACTAAAATTTCTGTAACAATTGCTGCTGGCGGAATTGTATTTGAATCATTAATGGGAATTGAATTTTGGACGGGCGCACTAATAGTTGTAATCATTACAGGAATTTACACAGTGCTTGGAGGTTTGCGTGCGGTTCTTTATACAGATATGATTCAGATGTTTATTCTTGTTGGTGGTGCAATTGCTGTTACAATTGTTGGATTGATTCAACTTGGCGGATTGGATGAACTTTACAATCAAGCTGGTTCAGGATTTTTTAGTCTATGGAAGCCAATGAGTGATCCGAATTTTCCCTGGACAGGAATTTTGTTTGGAGCACCTATTCTTGGAGTATGGTACTGGTGCACGGACCAGTTTATTGTGCAGAGAGTATTATCTGGAAAAGATATTAATCATTCGCGCAGAGGAACTATTTTTGCCGGATACTTAAAACTACTTCCACTTTTTATTTTTGTAATTCCGGGTATTATTGCTTACGCACTTACACAAACAGGCGATATCACTTTAGATTCACCTGATCATGCATTGCCTACATTAATAGGAACCCTGTTGCCTGTTGGTTTAAAAGGAATTGTTGTTGCAGGTTTACTTGCCGCACTTATGAGTTCGCTTTCATCAGTTTTTAACTCATGCTCAACTTTAATTACATGGGACATCTACAAAAAGTTAAAGCCGGAAACAACAGAAAAAAGTTTGGTTTTAGTTGGAAGAATTGCAACTGTAATTCTCGTTGTACTGGGATTGCTGTGGATACCAATGATGAAATTAATTTCCGGACAGATTTATCAGTACCTGCAAAGTGTTCAGGCTTATATCTCTCCACCTATTGCTGCAATATTTTTAATCGGGGTTCTTTCAAAAAGAGTTAATTCTCAGGGCGCAATTGCAGCACTTATTTCAGGTTTTATATTAGGGATTGCAAGATTAGTGCTGGAATTAATGAAGGATTCAGTTAGTGGAGTTTTATATCAATATGCGGATCTTAATTTTCTCCATTTTGCTTTTCTGCTCTTTCTTGTGTGTACTTTAGTTTTAGTTGTGGTTAGTTATTTTACCTCCAAACCAGCAAATCAAAAAATTGATGGGTTAACAATACACACAACAGGTAAAGAAACTGATGATAGAGGTAAAGACTGGAAAAAAAGAGATCTGATCCTCTCAATTCTACTAATCGCTTGTATTGGATTAGTATGGATTTACTTTAGTGGATAGAAGCTTTTGCGGAGATTCTATTCCCCCAGCCTTTTGAATGTTTTAAATGCTTTTGTGAATCAAATTTACTTCGCTTAATAATATCATTTAAATCATCAAGCTTCAAAAAAGGTCCAAAACTTGTGAAATTATCTCCCTCAGGAATTACAACGTTGCCATCTGGGAAAATCATTAAGTAAAGCTTGTCCAGAGTTTTATGATCTAAAAAATTCACCCTGATCGTTTTTCTTCCTGAAAGTTTTCTTTTTAACACTCCAAATTCTCTGTTACTTACAACGAGTTTCTTCCAATCAACTTCATTCTGAGAACGTGGGAATGTTTGAAAGATATTATAGAATACGCTTGCCTTTGTACTGCTTTTATATTCTTCAGCAACCTTTAAAATATTTGGGACATCACTTATATTGTGCTTGGTCACTGGCGTGCAGATCTTAACATCAATTTTTGGATATTTTTTCAATAGTCTCAATGCTTTCATAACAGCTTCCAGGTGGTTCTTTTCTTTAGTTTTTGAATTCACTTCTTCAGTTGAACCATCAATCGGTAAAGAGATTAAATCTATATAATGTGCATTCCATCTGAGAAAAGCTGTAGTCAGTTCGTCACCTGTGGTTGATAGCGCAACTTCTAACCCGATTGTTTTTGCATGTCTGATTAGCTTACCAGCGTCGTTCCTCTTCAAAGGATCACCGCCAGTAAAAACAATTCGTCTCGCACCAACTTCTTTTACCTTATCGATTATTTTTTTAGCAATAAAAGTTTTTACTGGATTTTCGATATCATGCGGTCCCCAACAATAGGGACATTCCTGATTGCATTCGCAGGTAACGTGAAAATCAATTGTTGAAAAATGTTGTCGCCTCGGCATCGTACTTTTTATTTAATTAGTTTTAACAAGTTAGTTAGAAAATCTATTTAAATCTGTTAACCGATATGTTATGTGCTTTCCATCAAAGAATTAAATTTTAAAGGATTTTCTGCATTGAACGATTCAAACAATCCAATAGTTAAGCAATACTCCACTCCAAACCTTTTCAATTCGATAACAAATGCTCTAAAGAACACGAATAAGAATCTTAATGAGGTAACCATAAAAGATCTAGCGTCTGTAGATTTTTTTCATATTAGAGGACATCAATCAACAAAAGAGCTTGCAAATGTTTGTGAATTAACTCCAAACCTGAAAATTTTGGATATCGGGTGCGGCATTGGGGGAACCGTAAGATATTTAGCATCGGACTACGGTTGTTATGTAACAGGTCTTGATATTATTGATGAATACACGAAGACAGCTTCAAAACTTTCAGAGCTTTTAAAGCTAAACGATAAAACAGAATTTAAAACCGGAAGTGCAATAAATCTGCCGTTCCGGGATGAGATGTTTGATGTTGTTTGGACGGAACACGTGCAAATGAACGTGAAGGATAAAAATAAATTTTATTCAGAGGTGTATCGTGTTCTAAAACGTGGTGGCAAACTCGTATTTCACGATGTCTTTTCAGAAAAAAGTGATTTAGTTTATTATCCAGTTCCTTGGGCAGATGATAATTCAGTTAGCTTTTTGATGGAAGTGAGTGATGTTGAGCGGTTATTAAAATCATTTAGTTATAAAATTTCTTTTTGGGAAGATAAAACAGAAATCTCTGCAAAAGCTTTTCAAAAATCTTTTAAAAAGATCAAACTGAATGGTTTCCCCCCACTCGGACTTCAACTATTGATGGGTGAAAACACAGCCGATAAAATCAAAAATATGGCTCTAAACCTTTCTGAAAAAAGACTTACTGTAATTCAGTGTGTCCGTGCTAAATAAGCAGTTCTTAATATTGCACTTCCTATTGTGTGTTTATTTCAACAATATCATTTTTTTTGTTTCTACAAAATCACCAGCCTGGATACTATAGAGATAAATACCGCTAGATAAATCACTAGCATCAAACTCAATTTCATAATTCCCAATTATCTGTTCTCCATTTATAAGTGTTGCAACTTCCTCCCCAAGTAAATTGTATACTTTAAGAGTTACAAAGCTCTCTTTTGGAAGCGAATACCTAATTGTTGTATTTGGATTAAATGGATTCGGGTAGTTCTGCTCCAATTTATATTCTTTGGGAATATTGAGATTGCCCCGGTCATCAACATTAGTAATTTGGTTTTTAAGCATAAGTGTATCATCTATTGTCCCGTCTATTCCAACATCCACATAAATAG
>JABDPB010000103.1 GCA_013042995.1 Ignavibacteriaceae bacterium
CTCAACCTATAAACTACCCTTAAATCGCCTGATAAAGCCCTCTCAGAGGACATTACTATTTCCACACCCCTTGAAAAAAATATTTCATTAATTCCCACGCCCTAACTGGTCATCTAGGGTATACCCTAGATGAACTCTTAATTTTTGTTGATTAACCTTACTATTTTATTTGTTTTTTGAACAAAGTTGACTATAATCTATATTAAAAACACTTACATAACATAAAGGAGATACAGATGCTTGACGAAATTCCGAAAAACTGTAGATACGCTTATGCAAGGGTAAGTTCAAAGTCTCAGGAAGACAATTCATCTTTGGAAGCACAAAAAGAGGAATTTCTTAAACTAGGCGTTCCAAAAAAGAATATTCGAGTTGAAGTTGGATCTGCTGCTGATTCGATTAAAGAACGGCCTATTTTCCAAAAATTAATTGAGCAGGAATTACAGGAAAATGACTTGTTATTAGTTACTAAGATTGATCGATGCAGTCGAAATACTTTAGAGTTTTTAAGATTACAAGAGAAACTTTTTAAAAAGAAGGTTAACTTTCTATCTCTAGATTTGCCTTTTGCTAATGATATGGCAGTTAACAAATTGATCGCTACCAATTTGGCTGCGATTGCTACTTTTGAAAATGAACGGCGGAAAGAACGACAGCGACAAGGGATTAAGGTTGCTAAGAAAAATGGAAAATATTTTGGACGAAAGACTGTGATTGACAAAAAATTAATTTCTCAAGTTCAAGAGTTGAAAGAAACTAAAAATCTTTCCATTACTGAAATTGGCAAAATTACCGGGCGATCGAGAAATACAATTTACAAAGTTTTGAAAAAAGAATTAAATTACATTCCCTACAATCGATTGGTGAAGAATCAACCAGACTTAGACACTTTTAACCCGTCAAGGAACAATTAAAATTCAAAAAACACAAAATTCGAAGAAAAAACAAACGATTTAAATAATTTTTAATTTTATGACAAAAATATATATGCCAAAAATACTTTCAAAATTTCGATTAAGAGCGAAGGATAAATTAACACATTTTAAAGAGAAACTAAGAAAAAATATACAAGAATTTAAAGATGATTTTAATGAAAAAAAAGGACAACCCAGATCAAAGCGAAAATCTTACCTTTTAGGATTTGGAACTGTCTTATCTATTTTTGGGATAGCAGTCTTTAGTTCAAGTTTACCTGTGAATGCACAGGATGTTCCACCAAAACCAGGACAACCAACTCAAGTTCAACCCGCAGCACCAAAACAAAGTGATGAGATTACCAAGGCAATTGCTGGTGCTGCAGCATCAGTATGTGCATTAGCAGTAACTTCAGGATCATTTTTGGTAGGCGCAGCCTGTGGATTAGTTGTCGTTGTTGGTATTTTAAAAGCTCAAGGGAATTAAAAGTTTTTTTTAATCCAAAAATTTAAAAATCATTTTCAATAGACATGATTAAAAACAACAATCTAAACGAGGAAGATAGCTGAATGATGTCTTTACTTAAATTTGGCTATCTCAGGTTGCTGTATCGGATTGTTTAAAATTACTAAAAAATATTCTACCATCTGCGTTTTCAGAGACATTTGAAATAGTTCCTGAAAACGCAGATGTATTACACACTAATTTATTATACATATGGATAAACAAAAATTAAAGGTAAATTTCGAATCGGAAAATTTAGAAGTGGATTATGTTTCGTTTAAGTTTCAAGACTTAGAAAATTCTGAACGAATCAAACTGGCAAATTACTTTTATGAAATTGGCTTTAACTCTTATCAAGAGTCGGGGAAGTTAAAAGAACCGATCAGAAATCCAATGTTTATTACTAGTAAAAATAGATACCAAATTGTTTTTGTTATAGATAATTCCCGTTGGCCGGGGACTTTACTAAAATTCACCGGCGCCAATGCTGCCTGTTTCTACAGTCTTGTTCAAAAAAAACTGATTAATTGGGATCTTTTTTCGGATGCTATTCTTGGACGTTTTGATCTCGTTTATTCCCGAACCAACAACCCAAAAGTAGACAAAATCTCTGGTTATGTATTTTTGCATAATTGCCATAAAAAGCTTCACCTCTCAAATCAAAATGCCTACTTTGAAAAAAATAATCGCGGTTTGATGTTGAAGATAGGAAATCGAAGAAGCGATCAACATTCTCGGATTTATGAAGAAATGAATACTTTACGATTTGAGCTGGAAATGAAAAAGACGTTTATTAAAAAATATCACACTCTATTAGTTGAAAATTGTCTTGATGAATTGGAACATAAACTTTCTTCTCATTTCTTGATCTATTTTGGTAAATTATTGCCTCTTGAATTCTCTTATGTAGATTGGTTGATTCTGAAATTACGACCTATTCGAAAACAACCCACTCTTCAATCTGGATTCCACTCTGATTATCTAAATTCAGAAATAAAAATGAATGCTAGACCTTTTGTTAATCTTCTTCAGTTTTTAAATTATGCTCAAAATTTGAATTACGAAATTGATACTTTAGGAAAAGTACGTTATCGAAAAGTAAGATTTAGATTACGGGATTTTTTAAAATTCCAAGATCCTAGCGTAAATGATACTAACAGATACCGATTAGCCAAATTAAAAGAGTTTTTTGATGAACTCCAGTCTGGATTGTACGTGACTTTATTTAGGGATGACTATTATCGAAGTTTAGTGATTATACCGCAGGTTGAATTTGAGAGATGTCCTAGAGAAAAATATTTATTGGCCAACGTTTGGGTTGTTGAAGATTTGTTTTATTACCAACATCCTTTCATTTTACCAGATTTCTTTCAACAAAAACTTACAAAAAATAAATTGACAGTTCGTTTAAAATTGATTCAAATCTTTACTTCGATAAGCATTGAGAAAATTATTGACATTAAATCCTTTTTTCACTCATATTCATCTGCTTTAAATAATCAACAAAAAACAAAAATCAAGAGAGACTTTATCCAATTGATAGAAGTGTTAGAAAAACATCAGTTGATTGAATCTAAGTATAAAATTATTTCAAAAGGTCGTTTCCTTGATACACCAGAATTAACTGTTAGAAATATTAGCGAGGGGTTTGTTGTTTATGAAAAGCTTTCTATCTAATAACTTGTGGATGGCTTTGTTTTAGGGTTGTTTAGGATTACGATGTGCTTAGAGTAGCATCGATCATGAACTGTTTTTAGATTACGAAAATTTCAAGCTATCCTTAAACCCAGTAATTACACGAGATAAAAACGAAAAATGGTTTGCAACACACGTTCGAAAAGTTTCCGCTTAATGGAAACTTTTCGAACGTGTAATGGAAACTTTTTAAACGTGTAATGGAAACTTTTTAAACTATTAATTATCCAATAAAACACAAATCCTGAGCCTAACCAAAATTGCAAGATTTAAACAATACTATTTAAAATTTGAATTATCTTTCCAACCGAATTATTTTATCTCTCAAAAACCTGCTTATTTTCGACTTGATTTCATTAAAGGTATTATCACTCTACTCAACCTATAAACTACCCTTAAATCGCCTGATAAAGCCCTCTCAGAGGACATTAC
>JABDPB010000106.1 GCA_013042995.1 Ignavibacteriaceae bacterium
AGATTGAACATTCGTTCGATCAGCTGAAAGAGAAACTTTTTGATTTGGATAAAACAATTGCTGATTCAAGCAACCGATACCGCGATAAAATATTCAATGCTTTGAATGAATTGAAAGGGAAATCGGAGAAAGCACATCAGAAAAAACATGAAGTAACTCTTAGGCAGATTGACCGTGCAGCCGGTAACTTATTTCCTAACAATAGCTTACAAGAACGAGAGTTCAATTATATTTACTTTGCGAACAAATATGGAGATGAGTTTTTAAAAACTATATTCGATAAGCTGCAGATAAATAAATTTGAGCATCAGATAATTGAATTGTAATAAGTTAGCTGCTATTCTCTTTTAGATGACGTAAAAAATCAGGATTTGAAATCGCGATTGATTCAATTCCCTCTACACTTCCCCCCTTTTTAAGTAAACAAGATAATATCGAAAAAGCCATTGCTATCCTGTGATCGTCAAAACATTTAAAGTTCGGTTTTCTGTTTTTAGCTTCTCCTGAAACAGAAAAACCATCATCATATTCTGCAACATTCAATCCAAGTTCTATAAAATTCTGACACAATGATTTAATTCTATCAGATTCTTTTACTCTCAACTCGGATGCATTAGAAATTTTAAATTCACCATCAGCAAGTAAACTGGCGACCGCCAATATTGGAATCTCATCAATAATCAGTGGAATGATTTCATTTTCAATTTTGATATTCTTTAGTTCACTACTTTCTACATAAATATTACCATACTCTTCACGATTTAACTCATCCGAAAATTCTATATTTATTTTTGCCCCCATTTTCATAAGTAGATCAAGCGCAGCAGTTCGAGTTTTATTTAACGATACATTTTCAATTATTAGTTCAGAATTTTTTGTTAAAAGTGTAAGTACTATAAAATATATTGCAGACGATATATCTCCTGGAATAAAATATTCCTTAGCTTCCGGATAATTTTTTGATGATACACATGAGATGATTTTATTTTCAGATATACGGACATTTAGATTTAACAAGTTCTCAGTGTGATTTCTGGTTGGAGTTAGCTCAATTACTTGAGTTGTTTCTTCTATATACAAACCAGCTAAAAGCACTGCACTTTTTACTTGCGCGCTTGCTATTGGCAACTGGTAAGTAATTGCCTTTAATTTTTCAGTTGGATTGATTTGAAGTGGGAGTTTGTCTTTGTGTAAACTGGAAATTTGTGCACCCATTAATTTTAATGGTTCAATTATTCGATTCATAGGTCTTTTGGAAAGCGAAAAATCTCCAGTAACTGTTGATTCAAAATTTTGAGCAGCTAAAACTCCACTTAACAAACGAGCTGTAGTTCCTGAATTTCCTGTGTTTAAATTCAATGATGGTTTTTTGAAACCTTTAAATCCATTTCCATTAACAATGGTTTGATTTTTATTAAAAATAATTTCAATCCCAATTTGCTGTAAACAGTTTAGCGTTGCGCGTACATCTTCTGAAATAGAAAGATTTTTCAAATATGATTTGCCTTTCGCTAAGGCAGAAATAATTAAAGCACGGTGAGAGATTGATTTGTCCCCAGCTAAAGAAAGATTTCCCGACACCTTTTTAATTTTATCAAACTTATGAATCACTTTTTAGTCCACACATCAATTAACTTCTTCATTTCTGTTTCAGAATATTCTGTTTTATTGTACATTCCCTTTTGTAATCGCTGGCGCAATGCTTCATAAATTGAAATAGCTGCGGAAACAGAAACGTTTAAACTTTGTACCATTCCGAACATCGGAATAAAAAATTTTCCGTCCGCCAAATCCTTAGCTTCATTTGATAGACCTCTGTGTTCATTTCCAAAAACAATTGCAGTTTTTCCTGTAAAATTCAAATCAAAAAGATTTTTGGAATCTTTAGAAATTGAGGATGCAAAAATTTTAAAACCACAGGAATGAAGTTTTTTGTAACATTCATTAACTGTTTTAAATTTTTCCTTTTCTATCCATTTAAATGCTGAAGCAGATGATTTTTTACCAATCTTTGGGAACTGTTCGAGGTTGTAAATTAGTGAGACATTGGGAATCCCAGCAGAATCGCACGTTCTAAAAATCGCACTAACATTATGTGGATCGTGGATGTTTTCTAAAACTAGTTTAAGCGAAGGCTGCCTATTTGAAATGACTTGCTTAATTTTTTCAGTTCGTTTTTCTGTTCGCTGCACGGTAATCAACCGCTTTTATAAAAAACAAGTTTGTAGGTTGATCTGTTTTGGGAATTTCGGGCTTTATCAATTTTAAATTTCTTTACGTCAGTTTTAAGATAAAAAGATGCCAGCTCTAAAATTTTAATAATTACAGTATCTTCATCGTGAGCCCAGCTTTCGCAGCCATTTAGGGAAGGAATTTCCGCAGTGCATCCATCATTTGTATGTTTAACTATAATATCTAAAACCATTTACAATATTTTTTTATTCGCCGGAAACAATTTTTACGCTAGCACTTGCGCCTATTCTATCAGCACCGGAAGCAATCATAGCCTCTGCATCCTCTTTCGAGCGAATTCCGCCTGAGGCCTTTACACCTATTTTACTGCCGACAACATATTTCATCAATGCAACATCGCCGACTGTTGCACCACCTTTACTAAATCCCGTTGAAGTTTTGACAAAATTAGCTTCAGCTTTTTTGCAAATTAAGCAGGCCTTCACTTTTTCTTCATCAGTTAATAGTGCAGTTTCGATTATTACTTTGCAGAGAGCATTATTATTCTTTGCTAATTGCACAATTTGTTTTACATCATTTTCAACATAATTATGATCTCCTTGCTTTAAACGACCAACATTTAAAACCATATCTATTTCAGTCGCACCATTTTTAATTGCCTGCTCAGTTTCAAATCTTTTTACTTCACTTGTAGTGGAGCCCAGAGGAAATCCGATCACTGTACAAATTCTAACATCAGTTCCCTTCAGCAGTGAACTGCAAAGCTGAACGTATCCCGGATTTATACAAACAGATGCAAAGCCATACTTTTTGGCTTCTGAACACAATTCTTTTATTTCATCAGGAGTTGCATCCGGTTTAAGCAATGTATGATCAATTTTTGATGCAAGATTTTTATCTTTAAGTGAATCTCCGATTCCTTTACCTGCAGCTATTCTTTCAGCACCAACTTTTACAATGTTGTTTACTGTTTTAGGCTGAGTAATTACATTTGTTTCCCAGCCCCTGCAGGAATCTCCGTAGCAGTAAAAGTCACTAAGTACTTTTTCAAGAAATTCTGGAGACACATCTTCGTCCGTAATTTTGTGATTCATTTTATCAACCATATTTTGTAAATGCCTCAAAAGTGTTTTTTAGCAGCATTGCAATTGTCATAGGACCTACTCCACCAGGAACTGGTGTAATGTAAGAAGCTTTGTGTGAAACTTCTGCAAAATCTACATCGCCTAAAACTCGATAACCTTTTTTTGCAGTTGCATCTTCTACACGATTTATCCCCACATCAAGAACTACAACGCCTTCTTTAACCATTTCAGCTTTAACAAATTCTGGTGAACCTATTGCAGCGATTAAAATATCTGCTTGCTTTGTGTAATATGAAACATCCGGAGCAGCGGAATGACAAACAGTAACAATAGAATTTGCATGTTCTTTTTTCTGAAGTAAAATGTTTGCAATCGGTTTCCCAACAATGTTACTTCTTCCTAAGATAACAACGTGCTTGCCTTTTGTATCAATATTATATCTTATTAATAATTCCTGTATTCCTGCAGGTGTGCATGATCTAAATGCGTCCTTTCCGATAACAAGGTTGCCTATACTTATCGGATGAAAACCATCAACATCTTTTTTAGGAAGAATTGCTTCGATTACTTTATTTTCATTTATGTGTTTTGGAAGCGGAAGTTGAACAAGTATACCGTGAAAATCTTTATTGAAATTATATTCGCTGATTAATTCAAGCAAATCATTTTCTAAAGTATCTGAAGCAAGTTTTTCCGTAAGAGTTCGCATTCCTATTTCGTTGCATGCTTTAGATTTACTTTTAATGTAAATTTCAGAAGCTGGATGGTCCCCTACTAAAATCGCAACTAAACCGGGAACCGATTTCCCGCTAGATGTAAGTCTATCAATTTCAATTTTTAATTCAGCTCTAATATCTTGAGCAGTTTTTTTACCATCAATTAATATCATATTATCTTGTGCAAGTTAATAAGCTTCTATTATTTTTCTGTTTTTTTCTTTTCAAAATCAGGAAATAGAATTCTATCTATCTCTAGAGTCTTTCCTGTTTCCATGTCAACTTTTAAAAATACTGCACACAAGTGTGAATCCTCTTTTGCTGCTTCGTACTTTTGAGGTGTTTGAAACAAGAATCGGTTAATCGCTGCTTGCACTTTCATTCCAATCACCGAATCGTAAGGTCCGGTCATTCCAACATCTGTAATGTATCCAGTTCCGTTTGTAAGAATTCTTTCATCTGAAGTTTGAACGTGAGTATGAGTTCCAATAATGGCACTGACCTTTCCATCCAAATATCGGGAGAGTGCAATTTTTTCTGCAGATGCTTCGGCATGAAAATCAATTATAATTACTTTGGTTTCACTTTCTATCCTCTTTAAAACCCAATCTGCTGATCTAAAAGGACAATCAATTATAGGCATAAAAGTTCTGCCTTGTAAGTTCACCACAGCTACTTTGCCTTTTTTTGACTCTGCAATAAAGTAACCGTTTCCATAAGTTCCTTTTGGATAGTTTAATGGTCTTAGAACACGCGGTTCTTTTTTTAAATAGTCTTGAGATTGATGTTTATCCCAGGTGTGATTCCCCCCGGTTATAACTTGAACTCCAAGCTCGAATAAAGCTTTTCCTTCCTTTTCAGTGCAACCTTTACCGTCTGATGCGTTTTCGCCGTTTGCAACTAGAAAATCTACTTTATGTTTTTGTAGTAAGCTGGGTACCCAGGTTCGAACTAAATCCATTCCAGGTTTTCCGACTATATCACCTATGAAGAGTATATTAATTGAAGGCATACTTGTGTAGTTTTTGGTGCAAAATATATCTATAATCAGTGAAAGTTCACAGAAATAAGAATGATGACATATTTACTTTGAAACTCTTATGCTTTAATAATAGATTTAGGCAATGATTCCTGCTGAACTTTATCATATTCCTTTAGACACTGCAGAGTTTAATGTTATAGATGTTGAAACAACTGGCCTTTCAGCTAGAAACAACCGCGTAATTGAAATAGGCATTGTTAAAATTAATGATTTGAAAATAGTTGATCGCTACCAAACATTAATTAATCCGGGCTATAGAATCCCACCTTTCATCACACAGTTTACGGGCATTGATGATGATGATGTGTACGATGCACCAACATTTTCTGAAGTAATATGTAAAGTTGAAGATTTTATCGGTGAAAGTGTTTTGTCGGGTCACAACTTAAATTTTGATCTTTCATTTCTTCGATATGAATTTTTGCGTAATGGAAATGAACCGCTGGCAAACCCTAATGTGTGCACTTTAAAAATTGCCAGGAAACTTTATCCGATGTTAAGAAACAAGTCACTTTCATCGGTTACAAAGCATTTAAGGTTAAAAAATTCATCTGCGCACAGAGCTTTAGCTGATGCAGAAGTGACAGCAAAAATTTTAGTCAAAATGATCAAAGAGCTAAGGTCAAAGGAAAACATCAATTTTTTAAGTGAACTAATTCAGTATCAAAGTAAAGTAATTTCATTGAATGGTAGTGTTAAAATTCCAAAAAAATTGAATGATGATGTAATTTCTCTGCCACAATCACCTGGAGTTTATTATTTCCTGAATAAAAAAAATCAAGTAATCTATGTTGGTAAAGCTAAAAGTTTAAGAGAGCGGGTTCATAGTTATTTTTCGAATAGCGCTTCATCTAAAACAAAACGAATTTTAAGACAAGCTGCTAAACTTAGAACAGAAATCACAAATTCAGAATTAACCGCACTTTTATTGGAAGCTGAGGCAATTAAAAAAATTAATCCAAAGCATAACAGCCAGTTAAAAAAATACGGCAACAAATATTTTATTCGAATAACCAAAACACATAAATATCCTAAACCAGAAATTAGCAACAAGTTCGATTTCGACGGGAACGATTATTTCGGACTCTTCATATCGCGCAAACGTGCTGAGAAAGTATTAAATATTTTGGATAAGGCATTTGCATTACGTGAATGCACAGATAAAGAATTGTTAAAAGGTAAAAAATGTTTTCTAGCTGAAATTGAACGATGCACTGCTCCATGTATCAAAAAAAATGATCCGGGATATGAAAAAGAAATTGTAAAAGCTTATGAATTTCTTTCCGGAAAAAATCAATCTGCTTTAGACCGTCTGCTCAACAAAATGAAATCGTATTCACAAAAAGAACAATATGAAAAGGCAGCAGAAATAAAAGAAGTTATTGATTTGATACTTTCCCAAATTCATAAATCATCTTTAATTAACGAACCTGTTAATAAAGCAAATGTACTTTTTGAAGTATCTGAAACGTTATCAAAAGATTATTTGTTGATGCTTGAAGGTAAATTTATTATTAAGTCCAATAAAAAAGAAAATGATGATAAATTCGAAGGACCAATAAACGATTTCTACTCAAACTCTATAAATCTAGATAACGTACCAAGTGAAGAAGATTTAGAGAAGATGAAAATTTCACTCAATTGGCTGGTTAAAAACAGGAATAAAGTACGAGTTTTTTATTTGGAAGATTACAATTCATCTGAAGAATTATTTAATGCTATTACCAATGGACTAAACCCACCAAAAAAATCTTTATCAAATTTTAATTTAAAATATCTTACATCACACAGCATTTCTGATGACAACGTTTTCTAAAAAGCTCGGTCAAATTATAAACAATAAAAAACTTGGTTCATCAGAACTAGTTCGAAAGCTGAATGAACTTTTTTGGAGTTATCGTAAGAATAAACAGTTCATTGAAAAATCAATTCCGGTAATAAAAAAAGAACTAAAACACTTTACAGTTGTGGAAAATTACATTAAAGAACTAAATTCAATTATATCGAGCAAGAATGAAGAAAAATTGAATAAATTTTTAGGCAATTATTCAAAAATCGAGATTGATAAATATGAAAAAATCTTTTCAAAATTGATTGAACAAATTCCTAGAGCAAGTAACGTAATTACAATATCGCGAAGTGGAACTGTGCTAAATGTTTTGAAACTTTGGTATGGAAAAAATAAAAAATTAAAAGTAACGGTTTGCGAATCGCGTCCAAAATATGAAGGAAAATTTTTTGCACAGGATTTAATAAAAAATAGAATTAAAGTTGAATTTATAACCGATGCTATGATGGGTCTTTTTATGCAAAAAGTTGATGCTGCAATAGTTGGCGCTGATAGTGTGTTAAAAAATGGAAATGTAATTAATAAAACTGGGAGTAAATCTTTAGCCTTACTTTGCAAGGAATATAAAAAACCATTTTACGTCGTCACAATTCGTTCAAAATATTCGAATAAAAAAATGTTCAAACATCAAAAAGAAAATCCTGCAGAAGTATGGCAGAAAAAACACAAAAATCTAAATGTGCAAAACATTTATTTTGAAGAAATTGAAAAGAAATTCATCACAAAAATTGTTACTGACTAAAACATTAGGAAAATAAGGGAGATTAAAATGAAACAAATAGTTACAATCCTAATATCATTAATTTGTATCACATCATTTGCAACTGCACAAAAGAAATTAACCTTAGAACAGGTAATATTAAATTCTGCAGAACTAACACCTAAAAAGCTAGAGCAACTCAAGTGGATTCC
>JABDPB010000111.1 GCA_013042995.1 Ignavibacteriaceae bacterium
ATTCACCTGTAAATGATGCTTTTATTTATACAGAAGATGTTTTGAATCCAAACACATATTTTGTTGCCACAGATATTGGTATCTTTCTAACACAGGATAATGGCGCAAACTGGGCTGAACTACCAAACGGATTACCCAACACTGTAATTCTTCATCTAGATTACTCTCCATCAAATCAGATGCTACGTGCAGGTACACACGGGAGAGGTGTATTTGAGGCTTTTATTGATTTAACCATTCCTGTTGAGCTTACTTTGTTTACTGCAGAAGCTGGAAGAAACTCAATTACCTTAAGCTGGGCAACTGCAACCGAAATCAACAATCAGGGTTTTGAGATTGAAAGAAAATTAAAAAACCAGGATTGGCAGACTATAGGATTTATTGAAGGTAATGGAACAACCACTGAACCTAAGAATTACAACTATAAGGATGATTTTTCACTACTGCCCCACGAAGGAACTGTTCTTTACAGGTTAAAACAAATTGATTATGATGGATCGTTCGATTATTCAGAGCAGATTGCAGTTGAACTTTATTTAATTCCTGATGAAATTTCAATTTCTCAGAATTATCCAAACCCTTTCAATCCATCTACAACAATAGAATATTCTTTACAGAATGAAAGTGAGGTTAATATTTTAATTTATAACTCAATTGGTGAAGTAATTGAAAATTTAGTATCTGAAACTCGTGATGCTGGAACTCATTTTGCAATCTGGAATGCGGCAAAATTTCCATCAGGAGTTTACTTTTACTCTTTTGAAGTAACTGAAATTAGCAGCAGCACAAATTACCGGGGATTTAAAAAAATAGTTTTAATGAAATAATCCCCATTCCACAAAGGGATGCACGGCGCATCCCTTTTTACTATTAATTTATCCTTAACATTTTACGAGATTGACAATAGATTGTGTAATTTTACTTTTTAGATTTTAAAAAATCCAACAAAATGTTTGCAATAGAAACCAATTCACTTTCTAAAATTTATTCGACTTCGTTCGGAAAGAAAAAAGTAAATGCTCTTTCTGATATTTCGTTGAAAATTTCGCCAGGTACAATTTTCGGACTTTTAGGTCCTAACGGGGCGGGTAAAACTACGTTCGTTAAACTTCTGTTGGGTATTACGTATCCGACTTTTGGTTCAGGACTGCTGCTTAATAAACCGGTTTCAAACTACCTTGTTAAAAAGAAAGTAGGCTACCTTCCTGAAAATCATAAATACCCACCTTATTTAAAGGGAAGAGATGTTTTAAAATTTTTTGGAAGACTTAGCGGAATAAGTGGTAAAGAATTGGAAGTAAAAATTGGTGAGCTGCTTAATGCAGTTAAACTCACCGAATGGGGAAATGTAAAAGTAAAAGCTTATTCCAAAGGAATGATGCAAAGGCTAGGTCTTGCGCAGGCTCTTATAAACGATCCTGAGTTGATTTTTCTAGATGAACCAACAGATGGAGTGGATCCGATTGGAAGAAAAGAAATACGCGATATTCTAATTGAACAAAAATCTAAATCAAAAACAATTTTGCTGAACAGTCATCTTCTTTCAGAAGTGGAAATGATTACCGACAGAGTTGGAATATTGAACAAAGGTAAACTACTTCGTGAGGGTTCTGTTAAAGAGTTAACTGAAAAGAAAGAAGAATACAAAATAAAATTAGTTGAAACTGAATATAATTACGGAAAGTATTCAGACCAAAATACCTTAATTGCAAAAAACAGCGATGGTTCACTTTCAGTAAAAGTGAACGATGTTACAAGCTTGAATTTATTGGTTGATGCGTTAAGAAAAGATAATATTTTAATTAAAGAAATCGAGTTACAAAAGTCAACGCTGGAAGAAATGTTCATCTCTTTAATTAATGAATCGGAAAAGAATAGCCTATGATAAAAAATGTTTGGCTAATCACATTGTTTACGCTACGTGAGGCGATGGCCCGAAAAGTTTTTTTGTTTTTTGCTGGAATATCTTTGATTGCTCTTCTCGGATTAATTTTAGTTTTCAGCGTAGTGGGAATTGATACTTTTGTAGATATTGCAAATCAATCAGGTTCTAAAGGAGTTATTCGCGAAGTAGTAAATTCCATTCAATTAATAATAATAAACCCACTCGCTGGATTATGCCTGTTACTGGCTATTTTTTCAAGTGCAAGCTTTGTTCCTAGTATGATGGAAAAAGGAAACATTGATTTACTTCTTTCTAAACCTATATCGAGAGATCAGCTGCTTCTTGGAAAATATTTCGGAGGAATTCTCGTCGTATTTCTAAATATTCTATTTCTAGTAATTGGAATCTGGATAATTGTTTCACTTAAATTTGCATACTGGAATTACTCATTTCTCTACGTTAGCATTACAATCACATTTGCATTTGCAGTTCTTTATTCAATTATTGTTTTGTTGGGTGTAGCAACACGAGGATCAATTTTAGGCATGATGATTGCATATTTTATATTCATTTTGCTTAGTCCTCTGCTGTATGCGTACTTTGTGGAATTCAAAAGCGTTATTGAAAACGATGTTCTAAAAGCATTTTTAGATGGGTTGTATTATATAGTTCCAAAAACGAGTGAACTTACAGGTATCATTACTATTAATCTGGCTGCAGGAAAAGGAGTTACCGAATATCAGCCTGTTTTAACTTCATTAATATTTTTAATTTTAGCAATTGGGTTTTCAATTTATCTGTTTAGAAAAAAAGACTTTTAAGGAATAAAATGCAAGAAGAAAATTTAAAACTTGAAGATTTAATTGGACCATCTTCATCTCCCAGTAATCGCGATGACATAAATAACGTTGCCATAATAGGTGCAGGTGTTATGGGGCAGGGGATTGGTCAAACAATTTCAGCCTCCGGAACTGATGTGCTTATCATTGAAAAAAATGAAAAGGAATTGAATAAGGCAAAAGCCATGCTTTCGGAATCTATTGATAGGGAGATAAAACGATGGGCAATGACAAATTCAGATAAAAAAGCAATTCTTAGCCGAATAACATGGCAAACTAATTTTGATAACATTGAAGACTATGATTTGATAATTGAGGCTGTTGAAGAGGATTTCGAATTAAAAGTGGATATTTTTTCGCAGCTCGACAAAATAGCAAAAGAAGATTGTATCTTTGTTTCAAACACTTCTACTCTAAGCCTTACTAAAATATCTGAAACAACAAGCAGACCCGACAAAATGATTGGGCTGCACTTTTTACATCCAGTACCGAAAATACCTGTTGTTGAAGTGGTAAAAAATTTACACACCACGAATGAAACAATTACTAAAGTAAAAGTCTTTGTTTCAAACATCGGTAAAACTCCAGTAGAAGTGTATGAGTATCCCGGATTTGTAACTACCAGGGCAATAGTTCCTCTTTTAAATGAAGCAATGCACATACTGCTCGAAGGCGTAGCAACTGCAAAAGATATTGATACTGCAATGAAACTTGGATATAATTTTCAAATGGGTCCGCTTGAGATGGCCGATAATATGGGACTAGATGAGGTTCTCGCTTGGATGGAAACTTTGTGGAAGACTCTTGGGGAGCCAAGGTACCGTGCCTGCCCAATACTTAGAAAACTTGTGCGCGAAAGAAAACTCGGTAAAAAAAGCGGTGAAGGTTTTTACAAGTACGATGAGCACGGTAACATAATTAAATAATCTTTAAATGATTTTAAACAAAAGCGTAAAATGAAAGTTCTTGTTCTTAACTGCGGTAGTTCTTCAATTAAATATCAATTTATTGATACTGAAACAAAAGCTTCTCTTGCAAAAGGAGTAGTTGAACGCATTGGAATGACTGGTGCGGTTTTATCACATACCAGACACGATGGTGATAAAATTAAAATTGCGGGCGAAATTTTAGATCATAAAATGGCTGTTGAATATGTCTTAGGCGTAATGATGAGTAAGAACCACGGTGTAATTGATGATGAAGAAGATATTGAAGCCGTTGGGCACAGGGTTGTGCATGGCGGGGAAACATTTTCAGGTTCGGTTTTAATTACTGATGATGTAATTAAAGTTTTGCAAGATAATATAGAATTAGCACCACTTCACAATCCGCCCAATATTAAGGGTATACAGGCTGTAACACGTCTATTGACCAATACTCCGCAGGTTGGTGTTTTTGACACAGCGTTCCATGCAAAGATGCCACCTAAATCTTATTTGTACGGAATTCCCTATGAACTTTATAAAAAATATAAAATCAGGCGATATGGATTTCACGGCACATCACATCTATTCGTTTCGCAGCAGGCTGCAGAAAAAATGGGAAAAGACATAAGTGAATTGAAAATAATTACGGCACATCTTGGTAATGGATGCAGCATTGCAGCAATAAAAAACGGACAGTCAATCGATACATCAATGGGATTTACTCCGCTTGAAGGTTTATTAATGGGCACACGCAGCGGCGATCTCGATCCTCATTTAATTTTATATATAATGGGGAAAGAAGGATTATCTCTGCACGAAGCTAGCACTCTGCTTAACAAGCACAGTGGATTGATCGGTTTAAGTGGTGAAAGCAGTGATATGCGGGAAGTTCTTGCTGCCGTAAAAGATGAACAGCGACGTTCAGTCTATGCTTTTGAACTTTTTTGTTATAGAATTAAAAAATATATTGGAGCTTACACTGCAGCATTAGGAGGATTAGATGCACTGGTATTTACGGGCGGCATTGGTGAAAATTCAAGTGAAGTAAGGGCAGAAGTATGCCGGGATATAGATTACCTTGGAATTCAAATAGACAATTTGAAAAATGAAAATAATGAAGAGTTAATCTCTGTAAATTCATCTAAAGTACAGGTTTTTCGTATATCCACCAACGAAGAATTAGTTATTGCTTTAGACACTGCGGAAATTGTAAGTGAATCAGTTCATTAATTGCTTATAAAAACTTATCTTTCACCCAACCATTAATTCTGTTGAATTAAATCTGAAGGTATGCTATGGAAACAGGCTTAAAGAATAAAACTGTTTTAATTACCGCGGCCAGCCTTGGAATTGGAAAAGCTATAGCTGAAGCATTTGCCTCAGAAGGTTGTAATGTTGCAATTTCTTCTCGCTCTAAAGATAACCTGCTATCAACTGCAAAAGAAATTAAATTAAAATACGACTTTGAACCTTTTTGGTCTGTTTGTGATTTAAACAAGAATAAAGATATTGAAAACACATATACAGCAGTCACAGAGCAATTTAGCAGCGTTGATATACTGGTAAATAACTGCGGTGGTCCGGTAACCGGTATGTTCCAGGAACTTGATGAAAAGGATTGGGATAATGCTTACGACCAAGTATTAAAAAGTGCAGTTAGACTTTCTAAACTGGTTTTACCAGATATGATGAGAAATCATTGGGGAAGAATATTAAACATTACTTCAATTTCTGTAAAGCAGCCTGTTGATAATTTAGTCCTTTCAAATTCGTTGCGCGCTGGATTAACAGGTATGGCGAAATCTTTGAGCAATGAAGTTGCAAAATATAATATAACAGTTAACAATGTTGCTCCGGGAATGACACTTACCCGTCGTTTGTATGAGTTAGCGGTTGTTGAAGCTAAACAAAAAAAGAAATCACACGAAGAAATATTAGTCGAAATGGCTAAAAAAGTTCCGATGAACAGGCTTGGAAGACCTGAAGAAATTGCTTCAGTTGTTTTATTTCTTGCATCTTCTCAATCGAGTTATGTAACGGGAAATACAATCCAGGTTGACGGCGGATACATTAGAAGTCTATATTAATTCTTTATCTTTTCCTCAAAACAGAGGACAGAAATGAAAAAACAAATTGAATTAACTATCCCTCCCGAAAAACTTTTCGATAAGTACTTTTTTAAAAAAATAACTTGCCGCAAACTTGAAATTAATGAAGAAGATATTTCTTCTATTCAAATTAAACGCAGATCAATTGATGCAAGGAAAAAACCACTTTACAAATTTTTAGTTGATGTTTACATTGGCGAAATACCTCTGCAAGAAAAAAGTAAATATGTTTACAATCCTGTAGATGGGGAGAAAAAGGCAATTGTAGTTGGTTTCGGTCCTGCTGGAATGTTTGCCTCTTTGCGATTGATAGAATTAGGTATAAAACCAATTGTAATTGAGAGAGGAAAAGATGTAAGAAATAGAAGAAGAGATTTACGAGAACTTCAACAAAATCATGTAGTAAATCCGAATTCAAACTATTGTTTTGGCGAAGGTGGGGCAGGAACTTATAGTGATGGTAAGCTTTACACTCGTGCTGCAAAAAGAGGCAATGTAAAGAAAGTCCTTCAGCTATTTGCACAGCATGGTGCAGAAAATGATATTCTAATTGATGCACATCCTCATATCGGTTCAAACAAACTACCGAAAATTGTCTCTTCGATAAGGAATACAATAATTAAATGCGGAGGAGAAGTCCACTATAATTCCAAAGTCACAGATTTTGTTTTCGAAGGAGAAAAATTAACAGGTGTAGTAGTAAATAACGATCTAGAGGTTTCAGCTCAGGCTATCATTGTTGCTGTTGGTCATTCTGCAAGGGATATCTATTATCTTTTACATAAGAAAGAAATTGAACTGAAATCTAAACCTTTTGCAATTGGTGTAAGAATTGAACATCCTCAGGCATTAATTAATGAAATTCAATACAAATCAAAGTTTAAATCGGAAAATTTGCCTCCTGCAATTTATAATCTTTCCTGTAACGTTGAGGAGAGAGGAATATATTCATTTTGTATGTGCCCCGGCGGTTTGATCGTACCGACTGCAACATCTCCCGGCGAAATAGTTATTAATGGAATGTCTCTTGCACGTAGAAATTCACCTTTTGCAAACTCAGGTTTAGTGGTAGAAGTAACAGAAATTGATTGGAGAAATTTAATTGATGATCAACTGTTTGCAAGTATAGAGTTGCAGAAGAAAGTAGAACAGCGCGCGTTTCAATTGGCAAACAATACTCAATCAGCTCCTGCACAAAGGGCAACTGATTTTATTGAAGGCAAATTTTCACAAACACTACCTAAAACATCATACATTCCAGGCTTGACTTCTGTTCGTTTGGATAGAGAGCTCCCGGATTTTATTGTAAGGAGATTGAAAAAAGCACTAAATGAATTCAATAAAAAAATGAAAGGGTATAAAACTGAGGAAGCGGTATTGGTAGCAGCAGAGACTAGAACTAGTTCACCAATCAGAATTCCAAGGGACACAGAAACATTTATGCACATTGATCAGAAAGGATTGTTTCCTTGCGGAGAGGGTGCAGGTTATGCAGGAGGAATTGTGTCGGCCGCCATAGATGGAGAGAATTGTGCGGATGCTGTGAGTCGATATTTAAATTGATTTATCTTTGATACTGATTAGCCAACTAATTTTTGCTTCTTTAAAGTATCACAATTAATATTTTTATTAGACTGGAATAAAATTCCAGATATTTTTGTTATGTATATAAATTCATCTTGAAAACTAGCAATGGGAAATTCAAATGAGCAAAGAAACTGTTAAATCTAACAAAATAGTAGAAAAATTTTTAGAAATAATTGAAAATGTAGGAAATAAGCTTCCACACCCAACAACTTTGTTTGCAATATTTGCAGTAGGTGTGATAATACTATCGTGGGTAGTAAGCCTGTTTAACTTATCTGTCATTCATCCTGGAACTGGTGATGTAATTGAACCTGTCAGTTTACTCTCAATCGAGGGTTTACATAGGATAATCTTAAACCTTGTATCAAATTTCACTTCATTTGCACCTTTGGGGACAGTTCTTGTATCACTCCTAGGAATTGCTGTTGCTGAACACAGCGGATTAATAGGAACAGCTTTGAGACTCCTTGTTCTGAAAGCACCTAAAAAACTTTTAACATTTGTTATTGTATTTGCAGGAATATTATCAAACACTGCAAGTGAAATTGGGTACGTTCTACTTGTACCGCTTGCAGCGATAATCTTTCTTGCAGTTGGGAGGCATCCAATTGCAGGTCTTGCTGCCGCTTTTGCTGGTGTCTCAGGTGGTTACAGTGCTAATTTATTATTGGGAACACTTGATCCTTTACTTGCCGGTCTTTCCCAGGAGGCCGCACGGATAATTGACCCTTCTTATGAAATAAATGCTGCTGCAAATTACTACTTTATGTTTGTTTCAACATTTTTTATTGCTGCGGCGGGAACCTGGGTAACAGAGAAAATAGTTATTCCCAGATTAGGAGTATACAAAGGTTCAGCGGAAGCTGAGGAAATTAAGCCTTTAACAAAGGATGAGAAAAGGGGTTTATGGTATGCGGGAATTGCTACAATCTTATTTGCTGGTATCATTTTTTGGGGAATAGTGCCCGAGCAGGGATTTCTAAGAGATGCTGATACTTTTAGTATACTAAAATCACCATTCTTAAGTGGTATAGTCTCATTCATCTTCTTTGGAGGCGTTCTTGCAGGATTGGCTTATGGTATTGGAGCGAAAACTATCAAAAATGATAGTGATGCAATTAAAGGAATGAATAAATCAATGGAAACTCTTGGTTCCTACATTGTGCTTGTTTTCTTTGCTGCTCAGTTTGTTGCATTTTTCAACTGGACAAATCTTGGAATGATTGTAGCGATCGAAGGTGCTAATTTTTTAAAATCATCTGGCTTAGGACCAATCCCCCTTTTAATTTCCTTTATAATTATCGCTGCAGTTATCAATTTATTTATCGGTAGTGCATCTGCTAAATGGGCAGTTATGGCGCCAGTTTTTATTCCAATGTTTATGCTTATTGGGTATTCGCCCGAAGTTATTCAGGCGGCCTATAGAGTGGGTGATAGTACAACAAACATAATTTCCCCGATGATGTCATATTTTGCATTAGTGATTGCGTTTATTAATAAATATGACAAGGAAGCTGGTATAGGCACACTTATAGCTACAATGATACCTTATTCCGTAGTTTTCTTCATCATCTGGTCAATACTGTTTATTATATGGTTTTTATTAGGAATTCCGGTTGGTCCTGGGGCACCAATGTTTATAAGTAATTAAATTTGATTGAAATATGATTACTAAAAAAAAGAGCGGACTTAATTGTCCGCTCATCCTGATTTTAGATTATAGGCTATTGTAAAATTATTTAAGTAAAATCATTTTTTTTGTTTCTACATAATTCCCGCTTGAAAGTCTGTAAATATAAATTCCGTTGGGGAGTTCTTTTGCATCAAATATTACCTGATAACTTCCTCCTTTTTGAAGTTCATTAACCAGTTGAGCAACCTCTTCTCCTATGGAATTATATATATTTAAGTTTACGAATCCATCATTACCAATCTGGTAGTTAATAATTGTACTTGGATTAAATGGATTCGGGAAATTTTGTTCTAATTGTACAGTCGAAACTGTGACACCATTCACTTCAATTATATCTGAATAATTGTATGTACCGTTGTAATCAACCTGCCGCAGTCTGTAGAAAAGCTTACCGCTTAATCCTGCATCAACAAAACTGTAACTTTGTGGTTCAGTACTGGATCCTCTACCGTTTACAAATCCTATGGTCATCCAGTCTTCATTTTCATTTTTACGTGAGCGGAGAACTTCAAAACCAAGATTATTTGTTTCTGTAGCTGTAGTCCATTCAATCAAAGTTTTACCATCCACAATTTTTGCAGTAAAGCTTGTAAGCTCAACAGGAATTAATTGGCTAACGATTGCAGTGTAAATATCCATATCAACACCACCGGCACGCTCATCTGTCCAAACCGGAACAGCTTTACCGCCATGAAAATCAATGTTAATATAATCTCCAAATCTTATGTCGCTGTTAGGAATGTTTGTAGGAGAGGGGACAGTGCTTAACAATTCATTTGTAAAAGTGACACCGCCGTCAGTGGATCTTGCAATATATGCTTCAATAATATTATTGTTGGGTGTATTTCTTGTATCATAGAAAAGAATAGCGATTTCACCTATTTCACTAATTGCGATTGATGGCCAGACCTGGTCTTTATCGTTACCAACGGGATCGTTGTTTACACGCATTGAAGAAGACCATGTATCGCCATTATCCGATGAATAACTAATAAAAACATCATCGTCTCCATTTCGTAGATCGTTCCATACAGCATATATATAGCCATTATTGATACCACCGCTTACATCTACCGCTAAATGTGGAAACCATGCATTAGGTGAGTTGCTTACCACTTTATCTGTTCCAAAAGTCAAACCACCGTCGGTTGATTTATCAAATAAAATTTGTCCGGATCCGCTGGATCCTAACCAGACAATATAGACTTCACCATTTGGTCCTACAGCAGGAAATGATCCCTGAACACCACCAGCGTCGCTTACTTGCACAGGGGAATTCCAGTTTACACCTTCATCAGTGGATCGAATAAAGAGAATATCGGTTCCGAAAGCAAATCTTGTCCAACTGCAGTACAATGTATTAGCAAAAGGACTTGCAGGATTAAGATCAGTAGCTGCCCACTCTTTGTCTTCAAACCAGGGTCCGCTTGCCATTTCGTAAACCTGGTTAAAGGTGATACCTTGATCCGTTGATTTAAATACCCATAATTCACCATTCCCGCTGGTTTCATTTAAAGAAACAGTAACGATATAAAAATTTCCCGAAGTATCAACAACCACAACAGGATCACTGCTGAGCGGCGCATTCGGAATAATTTGCGGTGTAAGTTCACTGACAGACCAGGTTTCACCACCATCTGAAGAATAGCTATAACCGATTCTTCGCAATGGGGGATTAACACCTGTTCTAAAATCTCTCCATGCTGCAACTACTCGGTTAGGATCTTTTCTGCTAATTCGAACAGATGGTTCATTTTGTGGTGCAGATTCATTTGAAATATTAACATTAGTGAATTCCAAGAAATCAGTTGGTATGTAGTCTACCATAATTGGAGTGAATGAGTGGGGAAACCTGCTTAACCAGTATTTTGTATTCAGTTCATTCGGTAATTCAAAAATACTCGAGTAATCTTGAGCAAAACTGAAAGAGTTTAACCCAATGATAAAAAGAAAGACTGCTGTAATAGATACAAGTATATTTTTCTTCATTTGCTGACCCAAAAAATTTTAATTGAATGATTTTAAATATTTAATTATTAAAGTTCGTAAGCAAACTACTTATTCACCACAAAAAAAAGGCGATCTGAAGATCGCCTATAAATAACTGCACATTGAAAAACTTACTTTAAAAAAATCATTTTTATAACATTGGAATAAGCTTTTTCTGATAATAGAGATGTTGCATTCATTTTTACAAAATAGATTCCGGAGGAAAATCGTTCTGCATTCCAGTTTTTACCGTAAGTTCCTGGTTGTACTATTCCATCTTCTAGCGTATCAATCTCTTTTCCCAACGAATTATAAATTTTAATTTGAACATTGCTTAGTTCCGCAATGTTGAATTTAATTATAGTGGATGGATTAAAGGGATTTGGATAGTTTTGCTCGAGTAAATATCCTTGCGGATTAAATTCATTTTCTCCTGATGTAACTTTTGGGGTAAAACGATAAATGTTACCATTAAAAGATGTAATGTACAACTCTTGCTCTTCATCAACACCAAAAGATGAAATTGAACCTGAAACAGTCAACAAAAGTTCGTTGGTAGTTGGATTTATTCCGTCGTAAGTAAGAGCCCAAAGTTTTCGTGTTCCATAGTCGCCGTAAATATATTTTCCCTGAAGTGAAGGAACTCCGGTACCACGGTAAACATAACCACCTGTAATTGAATAACCCTGTGAATGACTGTATTCCCAAACTGGATCTATATATTCAGGATAGTTGCATCCTGATGTATTATAGTTATGGTTCCCCTCATAACATCGCCAGCCATAATTTTTACCGTTTTCAACTACGTCTATTTCTTCCCAGGCATTTTGTCCTACATCACCCACCCAAAGCCATCCAGTTACCGGGTCGTGGCTACAGCGCCAGGGATTTCGTAATCCCCATGCATAAATTTCCTTTTTAACATTGCCCGTACTATCCACAAAAGGATTACTCAATGGAATTGCATAAGGAGTTCCGCTATCAACATCTAATCTTAAAACTTTCCCCAGCAGATTATCTATTCGCTGTGCATAATTTTGGGGATCACCACCGCTACCGCCGTCGCCTGTGGCTATGTAAAGGTGTCCATCGTTTGGACCAAAACCAATCCAGCCCCCATTGTGATTAGAATAGGGCTGATTAAAAACAAGAATTTCAAATTCACTGTTTTCGTCTGCTGAATCAGGATTACTGGTTACCTGGAATCTTGAAATAATGGTTCTTCGAGGATTGCTTGCCGTGTAATTTACATAAAAGTATCCATTGTTTGCATAATCTGGATGAAATGCTAATCCAAGCAGTCCCATTTCTCCACCTGATGAAACACGATTGGATATGTCCAAGAAAATTTTTGTACTTGATACCGAAGGATTATTCGGAAAAACTTTTAGTACCCCATCTTGTTCGACTACAAAAATTCTATTTGTACCATCTTCGGAACTTGTAAGAAAAAGCGGATCGCTGAAGTTTAGATTTGGAAATGCTTCTTCTAGTACGTACTGGTCTGCATAGCTGTAAAGTCCAAGAAGAAAGATAAAAGAAATTAATAGCAATTTTTTAAGCACCATACATATACCTCTGTTTATTTTTTAGATCTTCATTTATTTTTTGATTTGCCCGCTCTCTTTTCCCTTGCAATTTTCTTATTTGATTTCGGGGGTTTGTCTATCTTTAGAATTTTTTCTTTCAATTTAGTTAAATCATAACCAGAATTTTGGGCTTCATTTATTATTGAATCTGTTTCAGATGTGAGACTTTTTAAATTTCGAAGAATACTTTTTTCATCAGTTAAATCTACGTTTTCCCTTTTGTTCAACTGTGTGACAAGTAGAAGCCATGTTGTTAGTTCATTAAAATTTTCTTTATTGAAATAAGTACTACCTTCAAACTTGTTTACGTGAAGAAAGTTATGCACAACAGTGCTATCAAGCAATACATTTAATCCGGCAACTAAATTACTCCGTTTTTTTTCTTTTTTTGAAGTTTTCTCTGATTTATTACTTGATGTTGCCCTTTTTCTAGGTGGTTTTTGAGAATACAGTGTGAGCATTATTTTGATCAGCTCATTATTCAAATGAGCATTTACATCAGGGGAAGCCTTTTCAAGAATTCTCGAAATCGGTTTGAATAATAATAATTCATTGAATGTTTTTTCCACATTAATCTTATTTGAAACTGTTCCGAAAGAATTTTTGAAGACCGAGACTATTAATAGAGTTGCAAGCCGGTGATCAATTTCAGGATTACTGTTTACAGGAAGAATTGAATCTGCATGCTGCATCCACTTGGTTACATTTCTCCTGTTGTTATATTTCAAAAGAATTTGATAAAACTTATGTGCAAAAGAAAGATCTAATAAGAGCTCTTTTATAGATTTACTTTTTGAAATCTTTATTCCAATAAATTCATTTAGTTGCTCATTTAAATTTTTATATGCAGGTGTTAATTCACTTATAAAATTGATTTCGTTGTTTTTAATATTGCCTTTTTTCTCTTTCTTTATTAAAAACTCTCTAAAATTTTCAAGATTTACCTGAGAGAAAATTTCTTCAACTGCAGAATGGATTGGGAGCAAATCCATCTCCTTTAACGCTTCATCAATTGAAGAAATACCTTTGCCGTTTAATTGAAGATATAGTTTTTCGTAACGACCATCTTCATCGTAAATTTCTTTAAAGTTCAAACAAACTCTGTATTGATATCCAAACAAATGAACTTTAAATCCATCTTCCGCAATTTCTTTTCCGGAAAGTAAATACTGTAGCTGAGTTCTGTGATCGGTATACGAATAAAAATAATTTAGCTTTGGTTCAAAATTTAAAATCTCAAATAATTTTCGAGGTCTATTTAAATTTTTATTTGTTCCTTTATTTGTCCGATAACATGAATATTGAATGTATCCTTCTGTTTCATAGTAAGAGTTGTTGTATAAAACCAATATTGATTCATTGCCTGCGCGATTACTAAAGGCAAACACGTTATGGCTTACTTTTCCGCTGCGTTCATAAAAATCATAAAATTCAAAGTTTTCCACCTGGCTAAAAAGGTGTCGCATTTTCATTAATGGAAATATCTCTTTGTTGTGTCTCCATACGAGATGTTCGTCAGGTATTTCATTGTAGTAAGCCTGTTTATATTCCATCCCGTATTTTTCAGAAAAACCCTCAATCTGTCCATGCCCAAACATCGGTAAACCAGGCATAGTGAGCATCATTACCGCAACACCAAAATATTTATCACCTTTGCCAAATTGATTTACCGCGGTTTCTTCATCAGGGTTACTCATAAAATTTACATAACGTTTTAAAATTTCCGGATTGAACTCGAGAGTATTTATTATAAGCTGTCGATATTTTTTATTTTCTTCCTTCATCATCATATGCATAAATGCGCTGTTGTAAACACGATGCATCCCAAGAGTTCTAACAAAATATCCTTCCATTAGCCAAAAAGCTTCTGCAAGCAAAAGTACATTCGGCATTTCACTATTTATTCTGTCAACTACATCACGCCAAAATTCGTTAGGGAATAGAGAATTAAATTGTTCAAGCGTCATCGAGTAATCAGTTCTCGATGGAATTGCACCTCCTGATCCAGGAGCTGGAAACCACAATCTTTGGTAATGCTTTTTTGCTAGTGTCATAGCAGCATCAAATCGGATAATCGGTGTTTTTCGGGCAACATGCATTATCATTTGAATCAGCGATTCTTTTACTTCAGGTATTAACAAATTTAATTGCGCAGTATCATTCCATGGCATATTTGTTCCATCGTTGCCGTGATAAATATATTTAACATCTCCAGTGTAACTATCCCGCCTCTGAAAAACTACTGCTGCATCTTTTCGTTCGTAATATTTATCCTCAATTTTTATTTCAACCCGTTCATCTTCTGAAAGATTCGGACCTGTGAATGTATAATTAGGGTATGGAGGTTCATTTCGCTGAAGAAAGTAGTCAGATTTTTCAATTACCCATTTAGAATAAATTCCAGTGTGATTCGGAACCATATCGCTCGCTAATCTTATACCGCGTACCCAAGCCCGATCTTTTAGGTTTTGAAAAGCGTGCTCCCCGCCAAGTTCATTAGCAATAACATAATCATAAAGTGAATACGCTGAAGAAACAGCACTTATATTCCCCGTAAGATGTTTTATTTTTTTGGATGCGCTGCTCCGCTCCCAAATCCCTATAAGCCATAAAGCATTAAAATTCCATTGCGTTAATTGCTCCAGTTCTTCATCTGGTATTTGATCCAACCGTTTTATTTCACGTTTATATTTTTCGGAAAGCTGATGCATCCATACGAATACATTCTTCGCGATCATTACGACCTCAGGAATCCAGTGCGTATCTTCGGTAAACTTTTCGTATTCCAGGTAGAAATGCTTTTCAGTTTTGGACAGATTTTTTTCGGCAGCAAGTTTTTCTTTAATAAGTCTTAGTTTTTCCAATTCATGATCGTAAGATGGAACAGGCGGAGTTCCTTTTTCACCACCTCCATGAGAGACGAAAAGTTTGTAATCCTCCCTTAAAAAATCCACTCCCAGTAAAAGTTTGCTTAAAATATCTTTATCTAAATAAATTCCCCATTCTGTTCTAATAAAATCAAGTTGCTTTTCTAAGTCGTTTGGATTTAAAGAAATAGGTTTTTTTAAAAGTTTAAAGAGATGCAAACCGCCTAAACGCGATGGAATTTCTTTTTCAAAAAATTCTTCAGTTTTTTCTATTAACTTTTTGTATTTGCTTTTGACCACTAGGTTATCATCAGCATACAGTTCTCGTAAATTTGCACTAGCGGGATTGCTATTTTCAAAATGAAGCAGAATTAATTCTTCTAAAATTATTTCGCTGTTTGGTTTTTCACCTGTTTTATCTCTTAAATATTCAGTAGCGGTAATATCATTATTGTAAACAGGTAGTGGTGGAAACTCATCAGCGAAAGCTAAAAGTGTCTTGTCCAAATCACTTTGTGTTAATTCAATAGTTAATTGATCAATCACTTTTCTAAATACGCGTGGATTATCTTCCTCTTCATATTTTCTTATTAACAGATGAAAGATTTCGTGGAGTAGGCCGAGAGCATTAATCTGTCCCGCGGTTACAAAATAGTCTGTTAAACCTTCCTCTTTTCTTTTTGAGTTTATTTTTTCAGCAAGGATACGGGCCTGCTGATAGTCCGAAACTATCAGATTTCCGGTAATTGAAAAGAGCGATTTATCAATTTTATACTTTTCTCTTGCCGCTCTAGATATGTGAAAATCAAATTTTAGCATTCTTAAAAATTGAAAAGATTTTGATGAAAATATATGAGAATAGATAGAGATTTGTGTGCAAATATACTAAAATGGGGCTTAAATGTAAGGATGATTATTTTTGTAAAACTTATAAAAAGTTATTGTTTATGTATTGCAGTGCTTCCGCCGACCCAAGTTTTGTTTTTATTGAAATCAACTCCCATCATCTTTCCTTTACTTTGCCGTACGAGATTGTTGACCAATAATGGTTTTTTATCCCAAACATACATCATTCTGATTTCAACTTTTGCTTCTTCATCCGGTGTTTGAATCAACGGAGTATATTCAACCTTTTCCTGAAGAATATAGTTTTCAGGATCTTTAATTTCATCGAGCATCTCTTTTGCAACATCTATTTTAACTCCCAAACCTGCAAATGAAAAAAGTGGTTTGAGTACATAATTTTCTAAATCATTGGGATATGTCTTTAAAGCACTTAGATAGTAACATTTGGGAACAAACTCACCTTTTAACACAGGCAGAGAATATTTACTAATTTTGTAAAACCAGTTTGGATGCGGAACCCAAGTTACATTTAAGTCTTCATTTAAATCAAAATTGAATTTAAGTTCTGTTCTATTCAGTTCATCAAAAATTACACGGTTATAAATTCTTTCAATAGGAATTTCAATTCCATTTCTTTTATAGTAGAGAACTTTGCCTCTTTTAGTCACATCAGAAATACAAACTTCTTTTATACCCAATAGCTTTTCAGTGGCAGCAAAATCCACACGTGTTTTTTGTTTTTCAGGTTCAATTTCAAGTAAAATAACATTTGCTGGATCAGCTTCTGCAACTATGATATTACGCAGCACACTAACATATTCTACGGGAGTAACATTACTGAAATAAGGGGTGTAATCTAAAGGTAGATCAAAATGATTTCTGATTGCTTTTTCAAAAAAATACTGGTAACCGTAGAGAGTTGGAAAACCTTGCAGTTCAATTAACATGGGATAAAAATCATTGTTGTTTTCATCTTTGCAAATTGCGAAATCAAAAACAAATAACTCGGGATTATCAGTTTCATTAGGTACGTTTAAATAGTTGGGAACAGCATCTTTCATCTGCACTTTAAATTCGGTACTTGTCAGCTGTTTGCAAAGCTCATCGCAGGCATAAAGAAGTTTGGTCTTTAATTCATCACTTAAAAAAATTGGAGTTTCTGAAATCCGAAAGTCAACAGGATATTTAAGTAGGTCATTCATTTCACGTACAAATGAATTGTATTTCTCCTCAGTGAATTCTGAATTAAATTTTTTGCGAAGCTCCGGTATCATTTACTTGCTTAAAACTGCAGTTAATTTATCAATTGCGTGATTTAGAAATGAAGGAATTACAGTTGAACGGGTTTTTTTTATGGTGTCGGGCTTTTTTAGAATTGTAATCATTTCGTCATATCTTTCTTCACCATACTTTTCAACAACCTGTTTTTTCCTTTCATCTTGTTTAAAATGATAGAGCATACTTTCCGGGTCTGCTTCGGGATGGAATTGTGTGCCGACAATTTCATTTGAAATTCTTACTGAACCCAGTGCTGGTTCAGCAGTTTCATTGTCGTCAACAATTTCGTACGCAAGTATTTTAGCGCCTAGCTCACTAATTTTTTTTTCGTCTGGGTTTATGACCTGAAATTGCCTTATATCCGCTGCATAAAACGGATTTGACAATCCACCAAAAATTATATCTGATTTCCCATCTGCAGTTAAAGAAAATGGCATAACTCCAAATGATTTGGAGTGACGTTCATTTACATTCCCAAATTTGAAATATCTTCCCATCATCTGAAAGGAATGGCAAATAAAAAAAAGATATTTTTTTCTATCAGGGTTGCCTTGATTGTGATTCCAGATCTTTTCAATCAAATTAAAATATTCTTTTTCCCATTTATCGCCTTCACCTTCAAATGGGCTCCCAGGCCCGCCGGAGGAGATGTAAATATCCTTATTTAATTTGGGTATTTCGCCTTTAAAACGAGTATCGAAAACCTCATATTTAATTTCTGTACCGTTGCTTTTGCTCTGAACATCTGAAACAATCTCATGAATGCAGCGCATTCCTTCATTCTTTTCATTATTATAAAGATCTATTGTGGCTATTTTTAATTGATAATTTCTCATCAGTTAGATTAACCCAATCCTTTATTTGTCTCTTCGATTATGTAGTCAACCACTGCTTTTGTATCGCCGGATTGCTCAAAAACAGCAAGCTGACGATCGGCGCCAGTTCCAATTTCAAGAATTTTTTTAACATAATGGACTTCTTCTCTTGAACCAAGTCCATCAATAACGTCATCAACAAACTCAAGGAGTTCATTAACAAGTAATTTAAAATCGACTTCTTCTTTTTTTCCAAAATCTATAAGTTTTCCACTAATACCATAACGTGCTGCACGCCACTTGTTTTCAGCAATTAGTGCTCTTCTATATAATCTGAATCCCAAATTCTGCTTTATGAGTTTGTGAAGTTTTGCAACTACAGCCTGCATAATTGCAGCAAGACAGATAGTTTCTTCAATTCGCATTGGAATGTCGCAAATTCTAAATTCAAGGGTATTGAAATACGGATGAGCCCTCACATCCCACCAGATTTTCTTTGCATCATTTATGCATTTGGTTTTAACAAGCAGATTAATAAAGTTATCGTATTCGGCAATGCTTCCGAAATAATCCGGTATTCCTGTTCTTGGAAAGCGATCGAAAATTTTACTTCGATATGATTTAAACCCTGTATTCCTTCCAACCCAAAATGGTGAATTCGTTGAAAGTGCAAATATGTGTGGTAAAAAATATCGTGCGGCATTCATAATATGCAGAGCGGTTTCCCTATCATCAACACCAACGTGGACGTGCAAACCAAAAATTAAATTTGCCCTTGCCACTTGTTGATAATCCGAAATTATTTCTTTGTAATGTGGATGCTCTGTTATTTTCTGGTCTTTCCAATGCGAGAATGGATGTGTTCCTGAAGCAGCAATTTCTAACTCATTTTTCTTTGCCAGTTTGGCTAAATCATTCCTCAGTTTTGCAACCTGCTGTTGTGCATCTTTTATATTACCACATATATCCGTACCAACTTCAACAACAGACTGATGCATTTCGGCTTTTACATGTTCTGCGAGAACTACTTTACCATCTTCAATAATCTGTTGAATATGTGATTTTAGTTCTCTTGTTTTTGGATCAATAATCTGAAATTCTTCTTCAACACCTAATGTAAATAATCCGGGCTCTGCCATATAAATTACAACTCACTTAATGCTTTATTGTTCGCAAAGTTCTTAATGAAACTTCCCCAAGTTAAATTATTTTGTCCTGCTTTATGAGCTTTTGCTCTTCGAAGAGCCATATTTGAAGCAGCCTCCACAATCCATTCAAAGTTTGCTTCTCCAACAGAATTTTTATCAGCATCCGGTGCAGGATTGCAAAAATCTATTGCATACGGAACGCTATCTCTAACAGCAAGTTCGATTGTGTTAAAATCATATCCCAATGAGTTACTGATAATTGAAATCGTTTTTTTCATTTTTTCCATCAACGATTTATCAACCGGTTTTGGATTTTGAACATACCGCAAATGGTGAGGCCGTTTTGGTTCGTAGCGCATAATGTGAAAATCTTTTCTATCCAAACTGTAACATCTGAAATATTCTGTAAAATTAATTTCTTCCTGAAGCATCATCACAAGCTGTCCGGTTTCATTGTATGCTTTAAAAAAATCATCCGGAGAATTTAAGTGGTAAACATTTTTCCATCCGCCTCCTGCAAATGGTTTAAAGAAAGCAGGAAAACCAATATAACTAAAGATTGCATCCCAGTTCATTGGGTAATTTAAATTTCTGAATGAGTTCTCATCTGTATCATCCGGATGCTGGTTTGATGGGAGTAAAACGGTTTTAGGTACAGCAACACCAAGCTTGGTCATTAATGCATTGTTAAAAAACTTTTCATCTGCGCTCCACCAAAAAGGATTGTTTATTACTGCAGTCCCACTCACAGCAGCATTCTTCAAATAAGCCCTGTAGAATGGAACGTCCTGAGAAATTCTATCAATTATAACATCGTAGCCACTAAGTTCTCCCTGCGCGACTTTATCAATTTTAACAAACTCTGCGGTGATTCCTTTTTCTTCTTTTGAGTTTACTCTTTCAACAAATGCGGGCGGAAATGTAGTTTCCTGTCCGAAAAGAATTCCTATTTTTTTCATTTAGCTCCTATTTGTTCCGATGATTTTAAGCTATTGAATTTAGACTAGAAAGCGAAACCGATCCAACGGTTTTTTCTTATTAATTTAGGGGCAAATATATTAAAAAGTAGGCTCTTTTCAAGTCTGCAAAAGTACACAAAACCTATTGTTTAAATTGATATTCGTCTCCTTTTCAGGTATTTTTAGCCCGATGAGTAGAGAAGATTCACATAGAAAAGAAACGATCAAACGTAAAAAAACTGAACGGGACGGACAGACGCCTTTAATGGCTCAGTATTTCAAAATCAAGGATGCAAATCCGGATACAATTCTTCTCTTTCGTGTAGGAGATTTCTTTGAGACTTTTGAAGAGGATGCAAAAATAGCATCTAAAGTGCTGGGAATTACGCTCACAAAACGCGCAAACGGCGCTGCGGAAGATGTTCCGTTGGCAGGATTTCCGCATCATGCGATTGATTCTTATTTACCCAAACTTGTGCGTGCTGGTTACAGGGTAGCAGTTTGTGAGCAAACAGAAAATCCAAAGTTTGCAAAAGGAATTATAAAAAGGGAAGTGGTTGAAGTTGTAACTCCCGGTGTTGCACTTTCAGATAAATTGCTCGATCATAAAAAAAATAATTTTCTGCTGGCAATTTATATTAAAGATGAAGTTGCTGGAATTTCATTTTCGGATGTTTCAACAGGGGAGTTTTTTACTTTTGAAATTATTGAATCAGATTTGGTCCAGCAGGTTGAATCTATTGCTCCGGCTGAAATTCTAATTCAAAAGAAAGAAAAAGATTATTTAATTCCTCTTATTTCAAAAAATAGTCCTACTATCAGAGTAACAAAAATGGAGGACTGGATATTTAATTATGATTATACAAAAGAACTTTTACTCAATCAGTTTGGAACTGTTACTTTAAAGGGATTTGGAATTGAAAATCTTCACCAAGGAATAATAGCAAGCGGTGCGGTCTTAAACTATTTGCAGGAAACACAGAGGGTAAATCTTTCCCATTTAAACAGACTTACACATTATAATCCTTCCGAATATATGATTCTCGATTCATCCACAAAAAGGAATCTTGAAATTAGCTACACAATGCAGGAAGGAAATAGAGAAGGTTCATTAATTTCTATACTAGATAAAACCAATACTTCGTTGGGTGGTAGATTGTTAAAGAGATGGATATCCGCTCCACTTAGGGATTTGAGCAAAATTCAGAAAAGAATTGATAGTGTTGAAGAGTTGCTAAAAGAAAAATCGAACCGAAAAAAAGTAATAAATGAACTAAAAGAAATCGGTGATCTAGAAAGAATTATTTCCAGAATTTGCACGGGAAGAGCAAATTCGAGAGAAGTTGTCGCTTTAAAATCATCACTTAAAAAAATACCATCACTTAAAGAGTATCTTTCTAACTTTAAAGTAGAAACTTTAGTACAGGTTAAAACTGGTTTGGATTCACTTGAAAAATTAGTTGATAAAATCCAGGCTTCGATAATAGATAGTCCGCCGGTAGCAATTAGTGAAGGTGGAATAATAAGAAATGGTTTTAGTCCCGAATTGGATGAGCTGAGAGAAATAGCATTTCACGGAAAGGATTGGATTGCAAAGCTACAAAAATCAGAACGTGAAAAGACACGAATACCATCACTTAAAGTTAGTTTTAATAAAGTTTTTGGTTACTACATTGATATAAGTAATGCGCATAAAGATAAAGTACCCCCTGACTACATTCGCAAGCAGACACTTGTAAATTCAGAGCGGTACATAACACCTGAATTGAAAGAATACGAAGACAAAATTTTAAATGCGGAAGAAAAAATTTATGAATTGGAGGCTGAACTTTTTGATGAAATAAGAAAAATTGCTGCCACGGAAGCAGTAACAATTCAGAATAACTCCAGAATGATTGCTTTCTTAGATTGCTTAATTTCATTATGTGAATGTTCTGAAAGTTATAAATATAACAAACCGCTAATGAGCAAAGGAACCGAACTTGAAATTATTGAAGGCAGGCATCCTGTAGTTGAACAAATTTTACCTCCGGGAGATAAGTTTACTCCTAACGATTGTGTGTTGAACAACGAAACCGAGCAGATAATTATTTTAACCGGACCGAACATGGCCGGAAAATCGGTTTATATCCGGCAGGTAGGGTTGATTGTTTTGATGGCACAGATCGGTTCATTTATACCAGCCAAAAGTGCGAAAATTGGAATTGTAGATAGAATATTCACAAGAGTTGGTGCAAGTGATAACATTACTTCAGGTGAAAGTACTTTTTTAGTCGAAATGCAAGAAGCGGCTAATATACTGAACAATGCCTCAGCAAACAGTTTAATTCTGTTAGATGAAATTGGGAGGGGAACAAGTACTTTTGATGGGATATCTATTGCGTGGGCGATAACAGAATATCTACATGATAACAAAATTGTTTCTGCGAAAACTTTATTTGCAACACATTATCACGAACTAAACGAGATGTCAGATCTGTT
Organism: Ignavibacteriaceae bacterium; assembly: GCA_013042995.1. Taxonomy (GTDB): domain Bacteria; phylum Bacteroidota; class Ignavibacteria; order Ignavibacteriales; family Ignavibacteriaceae; genus IGN2. Next base: position 23,011 of record JABDPB010000111.1, read on the forward strand.
CCCCAAAATTAAAAATTTTAAAGTAGAAGTTCGTGAGTACGATGATAAGGTAATTTTTCTTCACAGGGTTAATCCCGGTAGAGCAGATCACAGTTACGGAATACAGGTAGCGCAAATGGCTGGGCTTCCTCAGTATGTTACAAGTCGTGCAAAAGAAATTTTAACAAACCTTGAAAGCAAAGAACTAACTCCTTACGAAATTAAAAAGGAAAGGTTAAAAAAGCTCTCTGCCGCCGCTGAATTGGAAAATCAAATTAGTTTATTTGAATTTAAAGATGATGAAATTCGTGGTGAGATAAATAAAATTGAAATTGAAAAATTAACGCCATTAGATGCATTAAATAAATTAAGTGATCTAAAAAAGAAGGTTAAAAAGAAAGAGGATAAAATTGATTAGACTAAATAAAAATAACTCATTTTTGATTTTAATTGTTGCTGCATTTTCATTATTTAATTCCTGCGATGAAAAAATACAAGAAACAAAAGAAATGAAAGAATATGTTAAAAATCTTTTGCAAGAAAGAACAGCAAAAGATAGTTCATTTAAGTTTGAGCCTCATTCACCATTTAACCGCGATACAACAATAGAATTTGAAAATTTAAAATACTTCGATCTTAATCCTGATTAC
>JABDPB010000113.1 GCA_013042995.1 Ignavibacteriaceae bacterium
GGATTCCATGCACTACCGTAAAGTAATAATAAATGAACCACGTAAATCAACAATGTATTTCGACCAACAAGAATTAATAACTGTGGTATTCTATCTACTTTTAAAGCGATGAATGAAACAATTGCATTCAGTCCTAGCACAAATCCCACTCTAAAAACTATTACACCAGGATCAGTTTGAATATTTGTAACGGTTACATTTAACAAATTTAAGACTAATTCACTTGAATATGATATGATCATAAAAGCACAACCAAACACAGCCAGTAACAAACTAAATTTCTTGGTTTTAAATACATGCGGATTTTTCCCGAGATAGCTGCCTAAAACTCCGCCTGCAATAACGTATGCAGCCCATGGAAAAACTGGAAATAAAGATCCTGTGCCTGAATAAAAATAGGAGGCGATAAATTGAGGGAAGTATGAAAGCCAATTTATTTTTTCAATAAACGGTGATGAAAAGAATATTAACGAAGCAGCAACTGCAAATAATATTGTATCACTTAATTTTGTTTTTTCCACAAAATATAAAACTAGCAGAAGGATTAATAAACTAATTCCAATTAACTGGAGGACATCAACGGCCTGAAAAATCTGCCACGATAGTTCACTTACTTCAGAAAAATCAAAAACTGTCCAGGTTGGATAGCGAAGCAAATAACCTATTCCGATAAGCAGTAATCCCCTTTTAATTCCTTTTTTTACCCTAGGATTTTCATTGAATGGTTTTTGAACAGAGCGAAAAAGATATGTAAACACAGTACCGGCAGTAAACATAAAAATTGGTGCGGTCATTCCCCTCATAAAATTCCAGACTGCATAAAATATATAATCGGCATTTCTGTACTGCTCTGCAAGCAAAACATTTATTGTGTGTCCCTGCACCATTTGCAGCACTGCAAACGCACGCATTAAATCTATAAAAATTATTCTATGCTTTTGATCGGAAGATTTCATTGATAAAAAGCTACCTCTACTTGACAAGATAAATTTACCAATAAAAAAGCCCGCTAAAAATACGGGCTTGCAATAATTATATTTGTATCATATTTAATCTTTATTCTCCTCCACTTTCTCAACAATATATTTTGCTTTTAATTCCTGTACGACTTTTTCTGTCCATTTAGGTGGTACACACCATGTTCCCATCAAAACAATGAATAGCAAAAATAGGAAAACAACATTCTGCTTAAATCTTTTAGCGTACTTTTTAATTTTATAAAAACGTTTAGACTTACTTTTCACTTTAAGTAATTTATTCGTAAATAAAAAAGGCTGCCTTTTTCAGACAGCCCTTTAGTAAATAGCAATTAATTATACTATATCAATTTCTCTCGGTTTTACTTTATCATGCTTTGGCAGTGTTACTAAAAGCTGCCCATTATCATATTTTGCATTAATTTTTTCTTTATCAATCGAATCGGAAATTTTGAATGATCTGTAGTAATTGCCGATTTCCGTTTCATTTAATATGTACTTTCTGTTAACTGCTTCATTAAAATTTATTTTACCAAAAACAATTAAATTTTCATCATCAATCTTTACCTGAATGTTTGAACGTTCAACTCCCGGCAAATCTGCTACCAGAACAAAATCATTTTCATTTTCATAAATATCTACAACCGGTGATATACTGTGTTGTGTTTTAAGTAGCTCATTAATTGAATTAGTATTAAAATTTTTTACAGAAACCAATTCTTTATTCTGTGTCATAGTTAATCCCTTTGTTATTTTGTGTTTACAAAATATTGGGGCTCAAACTAAGAGTCCCTGAATCGTTACGAATTATTTATCTTTTTCATTTTTTTCTTCATCATCAACAACTTCGTATGAAGCATCCTGTACATCTTCTTTTTCATCTTTCTTTTCACTGCTGTCTGTACCTGCAGTTTGCTGTTGTGCTTCAGGACCGCCTGGTTGTTGCTGCCCGGCTTGCTGATACAGTTTAGATGCGATTTCGTTCCATGCTTTGCTTAAAGATTCTGTAGTTGATTTCATTTGATCGGAATTATTAGAAGCTATAGCTTCTTCAACTTTTTTGATCTCTGCTTCTAATTTTGTTTTATCTTCATCTGACAACTTGTCTTTCATCTCTTCCATTTGCTTTTTAGTCTGGAACACCATGCTGTCTGCTTGATTTCGTACATCAACTGATTCTTTCTTTTGCTTGTCTTCTGCAGCATGTTCTTTAGCATCATTTTTCATCTTGTTTATTTCATCCTGACTTAAACCGCTAGAAGATGTAATTCTAATGCTCTGCTCTTTGTTTGTTGCTTTATCTTTTGCATTAACATGCATAATTCCGTTTGCATCAATATCAAAAGTAACTTCAACCTGCGGAACACCGCGTGGTGCGGGTGGAATTCCATCCAGATGGAATCTGCCGAGGGTTCTGTTATCAACAGCCATCGGTCTTTCACCCTGTAGAACATTAATTTCCACAGATGGTTGATTATCACTTGCGGTAGAAAATACCTCGCTCTTCTTAGTTGGAATTGTTGTGTTAGCTTCAATCAGTTTTGTCATTACCCCACCAAGAGTTTCAATTCCAAGTGAAAGTGGAGTAACATCGAGCAGAAGAACATCTTTTACATCACCTGCTAAAACACCTCCCTGAATTGCCGCGCCGATTGCAACAACTTCATCAGGATTCACACCTTTGTGTGGTTCTTTCCCAAACAAGTTTTTAACAAGCTCCTGAACCATCGGAATTCTAGTTGAACCTCCAACAAGAATTACTTCATCAATATCTGATGGACTAACATGTGCATCTTTTATTGCCTGCTCGCATGGTTGTTTAGTTCTATCAACAAGTGCACTTATCAGCTGTTCAAACTTTGAGCGTGATAGGTTAATGTTCAAATGTTTTGGTCCATCCTGAGTAGCAGTAATAAATGGTAAATTAACATCAGTTGAAGCTGATGATGATAGTTCAATTTTTGCTTTTTCAGCGGCTTCTTTCAATCTCTGCAAAGCCATTGGATCTTTTTTCAAGTCAATTCCGTCTGATTTATTGAATTCATCTGCCAGATAATTTATTAATTGTTGATCAAAATCATCGCCACCAAGATGTGTATCACCATTTGTTGATTTAACTTCAAACACTCCATCACCAAGCTGCAAAATAGAAATATCGAATGTTCCACCACCTAGGTCATAAATTGCAATGGTGTGATCTTTTCCTTTTTTATCGAGTCCATAAGCTAAAGCAGCTGCAGTGGGTTCGTTAATGATTCTCTTTACTGTTAATCCTGCAATTTCACCGGCATCTTTAGTAGCCTGACGCTGAGAATCGTTAAAGTATGCAGGAACAGTAATGACTGCTTCTTTAACTTCCTGTCCTAAATATTCTTCAGCAGTTTTTTTCATCTTTTGAAGAATCATCGCACTTATTTCAGGTGGTGAGTAAACTCTGTCCTGAATTTTTACACGAGCAGTTTTATTATCACCTTCAATTACTTCGTATGGTACCTCTGTTTTTTCAACAGAAACTTCATCGATAACACGACCCATAAATCTTTTTATCGAAAAAATAGTGTTGCTTGGATTTGTAATTGCCTGTCTTTTTGCAGGCTGCCCAACTAATCTTTCGCCGCCTTTGGTAAAAGCAACAACAGATGGAGTTGTTCTTCCACCTTCTGAATTCGGGATCACAACCGGATCATTTCCTTCCATAACCGAAACACAGGAATTTGTCGTTCCTAAATCAATTCCTATTATCTTACTCATGCCTATTCTCCTTATTATTTTGGTTTATATTAATATTCGTTTTATTAAATTTGACTTTGTTATCTGATAAATTATAAATTCAACTCATACATATAACAATCTAAATGCCACCTAGAGAATTTCTTGTAAATTATTATTATATAATAAGTTAGGGAGCTATCTGTGAAAAATAATGAAAACAAATTCTGGCGTAACTTATGCCAATATGTCTATAATCAACCATTAAATGACAAACAGCAAGCCATATATTTAAATATCAATTTTTAAACAGGATCAGCCAATGTTTGATATAGAAAAATTTGATTTGAAACTGGAAACTGACTTCATTGGAAGAAATTTTGTTTATGCAGATGAACTTGGTTCTACAAATGAAGAACTGCTGGGGGGCAAAAATCCTAATAACAAATCTGGAATGGTTTTACTTGCTGAAAAGCAAACTCGTGGAAAAGGTAGAAAAAATAGAATATGGCACAGCAGCAAAGGGCAAAATTTAACTTTCTCAATTTTATTAAGTGATGAAAAAAGTTTAGGTGTAAACATTAATCATCTGAATTTGTTTACATCGGTTGTAGTTTCAAGTGCGATTGAAAATTTATACCAGTTGCGTTCAGAGTTAAAGTGGCCCAATGATGTTTTGACCAAGGGAAAAAAAATTGCAGGGATATTAACTGAAACTTCAATAAAAGGAAATAAATTCGAAAATGCAGTTATCGGAATTGGAATTAATGTAAACCAAACGCTTTTCCAGGGAGAATTCAATTATCCCCCAACTTCACTTAAGTTTGAACTAAAACACGATATCGAAAGAGAAAGCCTACTCGCTGAAATATTAAATCTGTTTGAAGATGAATTTAATAATCTTTTAAAGTCACCAAAGAACATTTTAGATGAATGGCGAAGCAAATGTAAGATGATTGGAGATAAAATTTCTATAACTGAAGATGAGAAAATTAAAACAGGAGTTTTTCACGATATTGATGAAAACGGATATTTAATTTTGAATCGTAAAGGTGAATTTGAGAAAATCCATTTTGGAGATGTAAGCCTGTCGGAATAAATTTATTTCTGTTTTTAGGTTATAAGCTCAAGCACATTGCTTATAGTTTCCTTTAAATTCTGCCTGGTAGAAATAAGATCAACAAAACCCTTCTCCAGCACAAATTCTGAACGCTGAAATCCCTCAGGTAAATCTTTACCAATTGTTTGTCTTATAACTCTTGGACCAGCAAATCCAATTAACGCTTTTGGTTCTGCAATATTAATATCACCCAACATCGCGTAACTTGCAGTCGTTCCACCTGTAGTTGGATCTGTAATTACTGATATGTACGGAATACGGGCTTCTGCCAGACGGGCCAAGCGTGAGCTAGTCTTTGCAAGCTGCATTAATGAATAAGCAGCTTCCATCATACGGGCGCCACCACTAGAAGAAACAATAACAAGAGGCATTTTATGTTTCAGCGCTTTGTCTGTAATTCTGGCAATTTTTTCACCCACAACAGAGCCCATGCTTCCACCAATGAATTTAAAATCCATACAGCCAAAAGCGATTGACCTGCCGTCCAGTTTTCCGGTTCCAACTCTTGCGGCTTCATTTAGCTTTAGAGTTTTAGCAGTAGCATAAAGTCTGTCCTTATATTTTTTCGTATCAACAAAACTTAAAGGATCAGGGGAGCGCATTTTTTTGTAAAGTTCCTTAAAGCTTCCATTATCTAGAAGAATATTAATATACTGTTCACTGCCAATTCTAAAATGATGTTCGCACTTGAGACAAGTCCACAAATTAGATTCAAGCTGTTTTTTATGAATTATTTCTCCGCAACCGGGGCACTTTTCCCATAGTCCATCTGGTAAATCAAGCTTTTGGGATTCAGGAGAAATGTTATCCTTAGATCTTCTAAACCAAGGCATTATTAACCTGCTTTCTCTATTTCTGCATAAACCGTTAAAACTTTATTTTGATCAACTGGATCATTGGTCATTACAGTAATTGTCCTGCTCATTTTTCCAACGCGATTTTTTGTATCAAGCTCAACTTTAATTGTGCCCTCTTCGCCCGGTTGAAGATTATCTTTACTAACCAAGGCAGCAGTGCATCCACAGGAAGTTCTTATATCTTTTATGTTAAGTGCCGATCCACCAGCATTTTTAAATACAAAAGTATATTCAACAACACTGCCTTCGGTTACTTTGCCAAAATTATGCTCAGTTTCAGGAAAATGAACTATAGGTCTACTTTCAGATACTTTATCTTCAATTACAACTATTCCGGTAATTGTAAGGCTTAGCTGAGGATTTTCAGGATCATTACTGAAAATTTTTACAAGTTTAGTCTGCTTACCGTGTCTCCCAGAAGAATTAAAAGTGACCTTTAAATTTGTAGATTCACCCGGAATCAGTTCTTTCTTTTCTGGTTTGGCAACTGTGCAACCGCAGGTAGCAGTTACATTATCAATTTTAAGTAAATCGCCGCCGCCGTTTGTTAAAATAAAGGTATATGAAACAACTTCTCCCTGTTTGATTTTTCCAAAATCGTGTGTAGTCGGTTGAGCCATTAATCGTGGTTGAACTAATTGTGCCAATGTTAGTGAGCTTAAAAAGAAAGCAACTACAAGAATTCTTTTTATCATTTGCTATTCTCCTTAATTAAAAAATTTTTCAAATAGTTTGGTTCAAGAAAGTCGTAATCAAAAGTTTTGCTGTTTTCACCATATTCAATTGCCCATTTGGCAATAAATCTTGGATCTGGACTTACCGGAAATTTTAAATTTTCGCTTAACAGTACCGCAGCATTTCCAAAAACAGGCAATCTTCCTACAACATCTATAAATGATTCATTTTTTCTAACAGCCAAATCATCTACAAATATATAACTATTACCCTTAATTTGAAACTTAGCAAAATAGACCTCATCTTTGTTTACTTTATTTGCAATGACAAATTGAGAGTTATCAGTTAAAACTTGAGTTAATTGAAAAGCAAATGCTTCATAAGTGGGGACCGGGACTAAAGGCAAACCAGATCCGTAAGCAATTCCTTTGGCTGCTGCCATTCCAATTCGCAAGCCCGTAAAGGAACCTGGCCCCGCGGAAATCGCTATGCTGTCCAAGTCTTCGGGTTTTATTTTTGAAACTTGAAACAACCAATCAATTATTTCAAATATTTTCTCAGAGTGTGAGTGTTTCAGGTTTATTGAAGATGAAAAAAACTTATCATCAGAAAAATAAATACAAACACCACAAGTAATTTCAGAAGTTTCAATTGCAAGAACTGATTTTTTATTATTCATATCTGGCAAAATTAAACTCCCTGCAGGTTCCGTTTTTTGTTAAGATGCTTATTTCAATTCTATTATCGGGTAAGGCTTCAGGAACTAGATTTCCCCATTCAACAAACATAATGGACTCGTCATCGTTCAGATAATCCTGCCAGCCAATATCGTAAAGTTCTGCTGAATTCTGCAAACGATAAAAATCAAAATGATAAAATTTAATTTTAGTTGAGTATTCATTCACAATAGCAAAAGACGGACTGTTTACACTATCAATCCCAACATGACTTAATGCTGCTTTAATAAAAAATGTTTTCCCTGCACCAAGTTCTCCGTTTAATATAATTTTTTCACCTATTTTAACTTCGGATATAAAATCAGTTGCGAGATTTTTCGTTTCGTTTTCATCTTTTATAAAAACTTTGGAAGGATAGTTTATCAAACTACTTTGGCTCCATTGTAATGATAGGCAAAATCATTTCTTCAAAAGAAATACCTCCGTGTTGAAATGTATCTTTATAGTAAGTAAGATATTTGTGATAATCGGTTGGATAGACAAAATAATAATCTTCCTTAGCTATAATGTAATTTATTGTTACACCTCGTTTCGGCAACTTATAATCCAGCGGACTTTTGATGTAAATTGCATGCTTGTCATCTACTTTTAAGTTTCTGCCGTACTTAAACCGAAGATTTGTAGAAGCTTCACGATCGCCCAAAACTTTTGCACCTCTCAAAGATCTGATACTCCCGTGATCGGTTGTGATAACAACTTTAACATTATCCATTTTTGCAATTGCTTTAAATGTTCCTAAGAGCGATGAATGTGTAAACCAACTGTTCGTAAGCGAGCGGTAAGCCGGCTCATCTGGTGCGATTTCTTTTAATATATCAGAGTCCGATCTGCCATGAGCAATCATATCTAGAAAGTTAACAACAACCGCAGTTAAATGGTTGTTTTTATATGAAAGAATATTTTGTTCAAAATTTCTTCCAACTTCTGGATCTATAATCTTAATATATTTTAAGTCCTTCTTAAGTTTTATTTTTTTTCTGTCCAGTAAAAGCTGCAACAATTCTTTTTCATACCTGTTCATACTTTTTTCATCATCATCTTTTCCTTGCCAAAGATCGGGATAATATTTTTCTATTTCAGATGGAAATAATCCGCTGAAAAGTGCGTTACGTGCATAAGGAGTTGCGGTAGGTAGAATAGCGTAATAGTAGTCTTTATCAATATTATAGAGTTCTCCAAGATGTTTTTCCATCACCATCCATTGATCTAAACGCAGGCAATCTAAAACAAAATAGAAAACGTTCGTGCGGTCATCTTGTAGGTGCTTGAGCACATATTTATCAGTTATTTCTGTAGTTAGGGTTGGAGAATCAGTATTACCAATTGAGTTAATCCAATTTTTATAATTCTTTTCAACAAACTTTGAATATTCTTTATTCGCTTCCCTTTTCTGTTCATTTAAAGTCTGTCTTAGTCCAATTTCAGAATGTTGATCCAGTTCGACTTCCCAATTAACCATCTTTAAATAAATATCAATCCATTCACTGAAATCAAGATTCTGCATTAAAGCCTGTGAGATTTGATTGAAGTCTGTTAAATAATCTTTAGCTGCATATTGCCCGGAAATCTTTTTCCCTTCAAGAATTTTTTTACAAACAAGAAGTATTTGGCTTGGATTAACCGGCTTAGTTAAATAATCCTGTATTTTTCCTCCTATTGCTTCATCCATTAAAGTTTCTTCTTCACTTTTAGTTACCATTACAACAGGTATATTTTGATTTATTTCTTTTATCCGTCCGAGAGTTTCTAAACCGCCCATACCAGCCATCATTTCATCTAAAAAAATCAGATCATACGGTTTTTCTAACACAGAGGAAACAGCATCCTCTCCGTTCATGGCAGTATCAACTTCGTAACCTTTTTCTGTAAGGAAAATAATGTGTGAGCGCAGAAGCTCAATTTCATCATCTACCCAAAGCAATCTTTTTTTATCCATTTATTGTAATTATTGTTAAAAAAGTGGTATTTGAATTTGAAACCCCAACTTAAAAAAAAGCTGACTTAAATAATATTGACTAATTACTGGATGGTTATATTAACGTCCAATCCGGCTTCGTTTGTGGTAGTTGGTGGGATTCGTGCTGCTCCCTCAGGCTCGACAGTTGAACGCTTGTAAAAGATTGATAGAGATACCTTTGAACTGATTGTATATTTAATTCTCGGTTCGATTGTAGTTCTGGTTGTTCCATCCTGCGGAATACCTTCTTCGGTAAAGTTATCCATTTCAAATCTTACTATAGAATTTTTTGTGCTTGTATAGGAAATCAGAAATTCAATATCGTTCTTTAATGAAACTCCAAAAAGCGGCACTTCAAAACCGGATTTTGAATACGTAGCAGTAAACCCAATATCACTCGATAAAGTTTCATTGATATTATTAGTACTTAAGCCCAGGTCGTAGGTTGTTCGTGAAGAAAATTTAATACTACCCGATAAATTGCCGCCCCAAAGTTCACCGAATGTAATATTTAATCCAGCAAAGGGTGTAAAACCGTATTCAATTCTCTGTGTTTGAATTTCTTGATTTCCTTCACGAGATAATTTCCATCCTTCGGTGTAAGTTGAACTGTATGCATGATCCAATGAAATTCTTTCTGCAAGCGATTTAAAGAATAGCAGCTTTTCCAAACCATCCCAGGTTATCCGCCAATTGGGTCTGGGAATAAATTTCTTTACATCCTGAAACATTGGTAAACTCGAAAGCCATGGCAGTGTTTCAAATCCATCCACGAAAGCTTGCGATAAACTTGCCCGAGGATCTTCTGAATTAGGATTGTATAATGCATTTACTTTTTTAATTCCCGAATCAACAAAGGGCAGACTTGGAGGCAAAGAAAGAAAAGACCGGGTTAAGCTTCCTGTTGATGTAGTATTTGTAATTTGTATAATTCCGAAATCATCAAAAGTCAAGGTTGTAGTCTTATTCATAGACCAGTTCACATTCCAATTTATATCGAGCTTAGCGCCTTCCCAAAGCGGACGTGCTGTTTTTAGATCAATACTATTTTTTTCGGAAAAATTATCCGTGAAATTTGTACGTGCTTCCGGATCGAAAGCTCGCGGTCCCACATCGCTGCTTAGTCCCAATTGAAATGCCCTTGAAGGTCCACCTGCATCGCTGTGCAGCAATCCCCAAAAATTAGAAAATCCAGTCCCTGTTGATTTTATTCCTGATTTTGAAACACTATTGTCATGCGAAAAATTAACATTGAAATTTTCCCAATCAAAAAAGATCGCTTTAACAGTTAACTTGAGAAATGTAAACGCTTTTGAAATTGAAGAAGGTTTTGTATCATCAACTGTCACAGTTGTGCTGTCTGTTCCCTCAATATCTTTTTTAACATCCGTATTGCTTTCGGGAGTTTCATCTGTACCGAAGAGAGGTTCAGTAAGTGATTTCCATCTTAAAATCATTCCTGCTGTAAACCTGCGATTATATCCAGCACTTCTTCCTGTTGTTTCCTGTCGTAAATCAAAATCCCACCTGTAACCAACTGAGTATCCTGCTGTTAGAGTAAAGTAACGATTAATATCCCAAAGTGAGGGCAGCCTGGGTGATGTCCTTAAATCAAATGATTGTGTGTATTTATAATCTCTTCCAAAACTCGCACCCCCGAATATATCGCTCCATATGTCGCTTTCGGTACGCTCCATACCTCTAATATCTTCCAGTAAATACGCAAGAGATGAATTGATATTTAAGTTATAACCAATGTTAAAATTGAGCAAACCTCCTTCAGTTAAACGCCAATTAAATGCAAAGTTTCTGCTGGAAGTAAAATCCTTTGAAATAGCTGCCTGCGGGTTTACATTGTTGATGGGACGTGTAAGACTGCTGTTTCTGTTTCTGCTTGCTGAAAGTGTTGCAGATAAGTTTTGTGGGGCAAAATATAGTTTAACATCTTTATAATCATCGAAGATTGAAAAGAAGAGTCCAATTACTGGTATGTCTGCAAGTTTTATAAAGAGATCCGGACTGAAGTTAAGCGCATAATTCATGTTCGCATTCCAAATCCAGTATTTCGATCGGGTTACAGTTGGGCTTCTGCTAAAACGGTTATTAAAATTAAAACCAAAACTTAAAGCGTTCCACGTATCTCTTATGTACCACAAATCGGTAGGAATTTTTAGTCTAACATTAGAAGTAGAAATTGAATTTGAAACATTTAATGTTTGTGTTTCTAATATTAGCTGATCGGCTGTTTTAACATTTGTTGAAGTTGTATCTGGATTTTCTTCAAGCTGTCTTACAGCTTCATCAACTCTTACGTCAGTACCGGGAATGTAAAGCGGTTTACCCAAAGATTCGCTGTGCGAAAAATTAATTCTTAAATTACTTTCGCGCATATTAAATGGAATAAGTTTCATTACATCAAGATCTGTTGAAACTGTCCAGTTTTGATTCTCCACCCTGGAGCCAAATCTTTCAGATAATCTATGAAAGAAAGGATTTGTTTTGCTCATGTTAAAATTAACTGTCATCAGATCGGCAAATTTCAATGATGTATTAAATGTATACGCCCAGCCGGGAGAATCATCTGCACCAACAACTCTTAATTCATTTATCCATACTTCACCTGAGAGTGGTCCTGGATTGAAATCAGGATCATCAATATTAAATACACCGACTGATAAAAACTTAACTGAAGTAAGAGTTGGATTTCCTTTTAATATATAAAAATGCCCTGGTCTTCCTTCAACGGGAACTTTTATATTTCCGCTAGAGTCAGCTGGCGCTTGTTTAACTGCGGTTAGTTCACTAAACTTTATTGAAATGCTATTCCAACCTAAAGACGAAGGATTCAGGTTATATACTACTGGTTGACGATATTCATAATAATTTTGTGTATCTGTTCCGAATCTAAAAAATACTTCTGAAGAATATTTCCCGCTGCTGGAATCTAAATATGAAACAGAGCCAAGCGAATCATAATTTTCATCACCATGTATATACAATTTCATTTCAGTATAATTAAATACATCGAGCGGACGGAAAAGGTATTTTACTGCTTCCCTTGATGTTCCTTCTTCCAAATCTTTTAAAATTAAATTTAGAGATTGTTCATTTCTCAAAATGTCTTCATCAGGTCTTGTGCGATCTACTTCTCTAAACACACCTGGAGGACTTTCATAATCAGGACTTTCCTCGAAGCTTACTACAGAAACTGAAAGCACAGTATCTTCAACGAGCAGTTTTTGCCATTGGCTTCCTACAAGATTAAATTCAGTTAACCTTATGTGAATAGGATCACTGACACCGTGTGTAAAGAACCTGATAGTCTCAACGTTTGAAAGGCTGGGGCTGCCAATCATTGCAGATGTATCTTTGAGAGGAATTCGATATAAATACCAGCCCGCTGGTGTAAAACCCCCACCGGAAATAAATTTATTTGTTAGGGAGCTTGTATCCAGTGGAATTTCATACCTGAAATAACTATTTGCCAAATCAACGTTTCCGTTTCTGTTTAAATCTTCAGTATCAGGTAATAATCCAACATCAGTTAGTACAGCATTACCCTCAGTTCCGTTTATACTGAAATAATCAAATACGGACAAAGGGTTGCCGCTGAAAGTAAAATTATCACCGCTGGGATCGGATTTTGTACTATTGTATTCAATCCTTTCTTCCGGATCAAAAAGGCCATCAATACCTGTATCTTCACCCTCATCAATTGCATCGTTAAAGTTTTTATCTTCAGTATCTAGTCTGTTATTTGGAATAACATCTTCGCTTATCAAACCGAGGTCCAAATACAGAGATGAATTTTCAGGGGCGTCAACAATTTTCATCCAAAATTCAACAAACTCAATATTTTGTTCTACCAAGTTATTTGCAGTTGAAGAAAGTAACCGCTGTGTACCACCCCAGGTAAGCTCAGGCTGTAATAGATTTGGAGTCCAGTTAAAAGTACCTGGTGTGTCAGGTAAGAAGACATAATCCAAAACGCTCACCTGCTGATCGGAGCGTGCAACCTTTTTCCTGCCGCCATAAATACTATCTACAACAACATCAGATGGTGTAATGGTGTACCAAAATCCTTTAGCTTTATACTGCATTCTCTCCTGCCTTGTTAAATTTGGAGGTAGTAACGGTAATCTATCAGGAGGACTTAAATCTTTCCATCCGGTGTAATTTACACCAACGGGTATAGTTCTTTTTGCTCCTTCAAAATCATCAATGTATGCAATGCTTTTACCTCCATCCTCCGGAATAGTACTTTTCTTAGTATTCGGATCCGGTGACATATATGCATATTCACCATTGAATGAAAATGTTGACATCTCTTTAGTTGATATTGCCAAATCAAGTACATCTGTTAAGAAAGGAAGATCAGCGGAAGTTCTGAAATCAGCGCCAAGAATTGTATTGCTTAAGGGTTCTTCACCAATACGTACTTTATCACTTAAAGTTTGCTGATTCAGGTTCATTACAGTAAAACCAAGTTGCGTTTTATCTGAAAACTCATACAAACCCCTCGCGCCTAAAAGAGTTTTTGATGCAAGCTGAAAAAGATCGTTTTGCTCATAAGTTATCTTTAAATCTGCGCCAGGCACTAAAGCAGCATCATTTCGAATGGTTAATTGTCCAATATTGTAATCAACAACGAAATCAACACCTTCTTTCAATTCTCTACCGTTCAAAATAACTTTAACGGAGTTTTCAACAACATTAAAGCCTAATTGATATGTCGATGTAACATCACCAGTATTTTTTCCTGCCATAACCCATTTGTCGGGTCTTTTATCTTGCCGTGCATATGTTTTAGTTGTATCATAGACAGTCTGGAATTTTAGCGTATCAATGACTGGTGGAATATCTTTACCGAATGGCTGCAAAGTTGGAAATATTATTTCTCCTGTTTCCGGAAAAATAGTTAGTCCTGGTCGCCAGTCGAAAATATTATCAGGATTAGGATTACCTCCTGCTCCAATCTGATCAAGTCCGAAAGCTTCTAAAAATCTCACTGTTTCTCCCGCTGGTGTTACTAACTCATCAACAGGATCCTGTCCAACTAGCTCATACTTTATTTTAAATTCAAATCCTTCCTGTTTTACATTTCTTGAACCAGTAGGATAAATATTTTTCAATTGAAGTTTCCAGGCATCAGTGTAAGTAGGTTTCAGATATTTTGGTTTGACTAACTTTAGCACAAGGATTGTGTCTGTGCTTGTTGCTAGAAATTCACCATAAGTTAAGTCGCTATTTCCTTGCTTATAAGATACAGCAATTATATCCTGATCGTTAATAGATGTTTTGAATGAAATATAACCTGTTTCCGGATGCAAGGTATAATCAATATCTTGTGATAAAAGTAAAAATCTTCCTGTTTCTTCTTTCCCCTGAATCGGATTTTCTAATGGTTCTCTGAGAGAATCTGCATAAGTATTTTGCCCCACAGGTAATACTGGAAGATCAATATAGCAATTAGCAAATCTTTCTTTTGATTTATCCGCAGTAATAACGTTAATAGATTTCCAAACTTCAATCTCATTTATCTGTACTTCTGGACTAACCTGTGCGGGAATGTTGCTGTAAAAGTTTTCAAAAATATTAAAAAACGGGCTTGCGTAAAGAGTATCAACAAAATAATGAGTCTCTGAATAGTCATAAGCCCGGATTTCATATTCTTTTGCAGTTGAACCACTTGAGACCGATACTTCTTTTGTTTCACCTTTTTTCTGGCTTGCAAGTGTAGTTAAACTGAAAGGACCCATTTTAAAAAGTGCTTTAACACCAAACAATGCTTCTGCACCTCCAATGAGAGAAGGCGTTTGCATTGAAACGTTTCCAGCCTCAATACTTTGAATTATTTCATCTTCGTAACCTGTGTATTTAATTTTTAACTGGTTTTCATATTCAAACGTTCTTTCCGTATTCCAGTCTGCAGAAATATTAAGCTTATCGCCTATTGTGCCACTTACATTTATTTGAACCTGTTGCTTAAAATCAGGTTCATTTCTTGTATTACCAAGCCGTGATGCTGTTACACCTTCGGTAGTTTCGCTGCGCCATGCACCATGAATTTGCACTGCACCGCCTATCTTTAAACTAATTTTAGGCTCACCAAATATGCTGAGCACGCCAACACTTGGCAATGGAATTTCAAAATCGGTAAAGCTGGTAATCAGTTCGCTTAGCCCTACTGTAGATTCTTTCAATTCGTAGGCATACCCCATCTTTTCCCATTCAGCACGTTCATTTATTGCAAGCTTCATCTGAATGTAATCATCAATCGGCATTCTTAAAAGAACTTTAGTTTCTTGTGATCCAAGTAATTCTCTTATTTCAACATATTCACCATCTTGAGCAAGCTGGAGCGTTCTTCTACTTAAATTTTGTGATGGATCAATAAAAAACTTTGATTTCTTCTTTTCCTTTAATTCAACGTACGGCTGGTCCTCACGTGAGTACTTAAACTGCTCCGACCTTGCAGTTGAATCAATCTCCCGCCAATCAATTTCAACCGTGTCTTCCTCTGCAATTAAGGAATCTAAAGGTATTTTGAGGGAATCGTTTGCGAATAACGAAGAATCAATTGAAGTTACCGATGAATCATCAATTACTATTGTACTGTCTGTTAAAAGTAATGTTGAATCTAATGGTGTTGTTAAACCGGAATCGGATGGAAAATATTCATAGTCATTTTCGGGTCCATTGGAATTATATAAAACAACATCATCGGGTAGCTTTAAAGATGTGATCTGCTGTTCTGTTCTAGAAGAAAGGTTTGAGCTTTCATTTGGAAAGACTTTATTAACATGCTCGGCAGAAATTGTCTTAAAGCAGGCATCAAACCAAATGATTTGATTCACAGGGGTTTTCTCTACAGAATTAAATCCAAGATTGATTCCCGCAAACAAAATGATCGAAATTAAAACAGCTATGCGGAGAATCTCTTTAGCAAGATTTACAGCCCGATTTTTAATCTATTTCCCTTAAGAATATTTTTCTGAAATTAAGAAAAACTTATTGTAAAAATTATTCTATAATGCTCCTTTTTTATTTTTTTGATGGAAAAAGTTAGATAAATAAGGGCTTATTTTCAATAAATAAATACAGATTCTAATTAAATCTAAAGGAAAATTTAACCCAAATGGAAGTATAAAATCAGGCAAAATTTAATCGCCTAAGTTTATATGGCTATGTGGAAATTTATTAAATGTTAGTGAGTCTCTCTAATATACTTTTATGTTTTGGAAACCGTTGTACAAGTGCATTTCTTTTACCCATCACAAAATCTTCAAAATCAAATCCGGGTGAAACTGTGCAGCCTACTAATGCAAACGATTTTTTGCTTTCAAGTTCTGCTGCAAACCAATTGTTCTTTTCAATTGTAATTTGAAAATTGCAGCCATCTCCTTTCCCTATTTTCTTTTTTGATAACCTGCCATTTTTATTTATAACATAGAGTATAACATTACTGCCATCATAAAAATGCCACAGCTCGTCCGACTGCAAAAGATGAAAGGCTGAAATCTGTTCCCCTTCAAGCAAAAAATAAATAGAAGTGGAAAAGCTTCTTGATGATTTAAAGCGTTTTGGAAGATGCTCGCCTATAATTATTTCACCCGATCTATATATTTCTTTGTAATATCCGCCTTCCGGGTGCTTTTTGAGTTTGAGCTTTTTTATGTATTGCTTCGCTTTTGAATTCATTTTCTATTTAAGCAAAATCATTTTGCTTGTATCAATATAGTTTCCAGCTTTAAGCTGATAAAAATAAGCGCCACTTGTTAATTCGCTTGCATTAAACTCAATTTCATATTCTCCTGCGAAAAGTTCTTCTTCTACGAGTGTTGTAACTTCGTTACCTAAAATATCGTATATCTTTAGAGTTATAAAAGACCCTTCGACTCCATTCAGGGTGACAGGTATGGTGAAACTAATTTTTGTAGTTGGATTAAACGGATTCGGATAATTCTGATATAAATCAAATTTCTCTGGCTGAAAAATATCAGAAATGTTAGTAACTGAGTTTTCAACAACAAAATTGTAAAAACCATCAGGTGCAACTAATGGCTTTGCAACTGTTCTGCTGCTATTTGATGTTGCGGAAACATAATAAAATATTTCTGTTCCATCTATTTGCTGCGGGATGTAACCAATTGCAGTATCACTATAAAATTGCATTGGAATTGATTTGAATCCTAGAGTGGTATCTGCAGTCCAATAAATAGAAGCATTTGAAATGCCCGATTTCGTTTTTATCACAGCATTAACTGCGATTGAGTCTTCATCATAAATAACAGAATCCTTTTTTGCATGCGAAATCCAAACAGGATCGGAAACACCAACTTCCTTTACAATACAATGTATTGCACCGAGCGAAGGTATAATTGCATTAGAATTTATTCCAACAATATTATAACCCGGCATTGCTTCTCGGTAAATTCTAAATGCTGTTGTATCGTACTGGTATTCGTAAGTCGGAATGATTACAGTTTTATTAATTATAATTGAGTTTGTGTAAGTGCGGTAATCGCCCTGCGGCGGATACTGACCGTTTTCAGGTGGCATAGGTATGCGCACCACTTTAAATGTTCTACCAAAACAGGTTTGATAATTATTTAAAACATACTGCAGGTTAGCTTCAATCTGTGGACCATCGGCGACACCTGGTGGATATTCACCTACAAGCAAGGTTTCTTCATCAAGCAATTTCATATGCATATCAATATGATGAATAACATCGTAAGGCAGGTTGTCCATTTTAATGTAACTATCAATTCCCAAAAACTTATTCATTATAGTGTCAATTTCTGCTTCATTTTTAGATGGATTTTCGTTTAGAATTAACTTTGAAGAGAATGCAGTTCCGTGTCCATCTAACATAAGATTTCCACCAGTGTGGATTAAATTGTAAGGTGGCGTTGTGGTTTGATAAATCGGCGCACCAATGTAGTTTGCGAAAAATTCTGGCGTAACATCATCAAGTGGTCTTGGACGATTGTAAATCCAATCGACTACATTCATTGTATCCCCATCGTTTGTGTATGCAGTCCACGGTCCGTAATCTCTAACCCAGATTGAGTTAAATGGTGTAATTAAATATTCGATGTTGTAAAGCGGAACGCTGCCAGCTTGCAAATAATTTTTCACTGAGTTCGAATCGGTACAAATAATGTAAACTGTTCCCTCTTCCTGAGCATAATCAACAACTTGCCTGAGAATACTTAGAAATGAAGTCCAGGTAATAATTAAACCATCCAATTCTTCCCATTCTGCCATTCCGCGAACAGGTGAAAGCGGCGGATCTGAAAACAAAGGATTAACAGGATGCTGATAACTCTGCCATAATATTTTTTCTTCATCCGTCATATAATTTGGAAGGTCTTGCGCGGTTACTTGAGAACAGATTGAAAGTAAAAGTAATAATAACAAATATGCTTTTTTCATTTATCAGGTTTCAGATTAAAATGCTTGAAAAATTGTATTGAAATATAAGTGAATTAGCTGAATAGAATTTACAGCAATTGATTTGAAATGATATCTGCAGCAATTCTTCCACTTTTTACTGCACTTTCAATTGTGGAGGGTAACTTCGTATCAACCCAATCTCCTGCTAAAACTAAATTTTTAATATTAGTTTTTTGAGTAGGTCTATCATTAAGCACATCTGCAGAAGGAACAAAAGTAGCTCTTTTTTCTTTTATAATTTTATGATGAGTTATACTACGCGGATTTAAATTAAAAAACTTTTTCAACTCAATTGTAACCATTTCCAAAGTCTCATCATCACTTTTTGAAACTAAATGATCTGCATCGCTTATTACTAAATTCAAATGGGAGTCTTTGTTAAAAACCCAGTGAACAGGTGAATTTATCAATCCGTAAAAACCACTTCGGAAAGTGCTTTCCTCCATCCAAAGATGAATATTCAAAATAGATGAGTAATCAAAATCTGGAAAATCTATTTCAACTTTTTCATTAATAATTTTTGAAAGTGCAAAAGCAGGAATTGCACTAACGACAAAATCAAAATCTGTATAAGAAGTATTTGAGGTTTCAATCTTATTGATCAAATTGTTTTCAACTGAGGTCTGATTTACAGATTCCGATAGTTTAATTTCACCTCCGTTTTCAGAAATAAAATCCTCAGCATTTTTGGAGTACGATTCACTTAAGCCGTACTTTGGCAATACAATTGAAGCAGCTTTACTTCCATTAAAAAAAATTTGTTTTAAGATATTAATAAAAATTCCTGCAGAAGCTT
>JABDPB010000117.1 GCA_013042995.1 Ignavibacteriaceae bacterium
TCACTTGAAAACCTCGTCTATAATATTCGCAGCTTTACTTATATCATCATCATTAACATCCAAATGAGTAACTGCACGCAAAGAATTTATTGTTCCAGGAGTGAGAATTAATCCTTTTTCTTTACAGAGTTTTAATCCTTCTTCCGGTTTCATTCGTAGCGGTTTGAAAAGAAGAATATTTGTATGAACTGCTTCCATATTTATTTCCAGACTTGGATTTTCATTTATTCTTTTAGCTAATACTTCTGCCCTACGATGATCTTCTTTTAATCTTTTGATGTTATGCTGGACTGCGTACAATGCTGCAGCTGCAAGAATTCCAACTTGGCGCATTCCCCCGCCCCATGCTTTTCTAACACGATAGGCTTCTTTTATAAATTCTTTGCTTCCTGCAATTGCAGAACCGATGGGTGCACCGAGACCTTTTGAAAAGCAACACGAGACACTATCAAAATGTGAAGCATATTCCTTAGGTGAAATTCCTGTCTCAACAAATGCGTTCCAAATTCGGGCGCCATCAAGATGATAGTATAACCCATGTTTCTTTGCTAGGTTTTTTAAATAAACTATTGCATCAATTGGCCATATGGTTCCGCCACGACGATTATGCGTGTTTTCCACTTCTATTACTTTTGTGCGCGGCATGTGGTATGCGGTAGTTCGGATGTACGGTTCAACTTGTGCAGGTGTAAGAACGCCAAGTTCTCCATCAAGTGGATAAATTTGAATTCCGCTTAGCCGTGCAACAGATGATGATTCATAATTAAAAATGTGTGCTTCTCTATCGCAAATAACTTCATCGCCGGGCTCGGTCAAAACATTTAAGGAAATTTGATTGCCCATCACTCCGCTAGGAACGAAAAGCGCAGCATCCTTGCTTAAAAGTTCCGCAATGTATTCTTCAAGTTTGTTTACAGTTGGATCTTCTTTAAATACGTCATCACCGACTTCTGCTTCATACATTGCTTTACGCATTTCGGGTGATGGTTTAGTTACTGTGTCACTTCGTAAATCTATCATACTTACTAAATTATTTTACATTTTGAATTTACTTTTTAGCCAAATTAAGATATTCATTCCAAAAATCCAGAATGAAAAAACTGAACAGAGTACTGGCACGATTGCCGGATTTTGAGAATAAAATGTTTTTTCATTTTGAATCGGAACTTCACCAACTAAATATGTTTTTGTAAACAGTTCAGTTTCTACTTCAGTTTCTCCTAAAGCATTAATTATACAGCTCACTCCTCCGTTTGCACATCGTACTACGGATCTTCTGTTTTCTACTGCACGAAGAATTGCAAATTCTTTGTGCTGATAAGGTCCGCTTGATTTTCCATACCAGCTATCATTTGTAACTACTGTAATTAGTTCAGCTCCTTTTTGAACAAATGCTGAAACAAAAACAGGATCAACAGATTCATAACAAACTAGGCCACCAATATTAATTGTATCACTTGAAGAATTATAAACTTTAAAGACAGTTGTATCTTTACCAACATTCCAGCCGCCTAATCCAACGCCCCATTTAAATATATCACCCAAAAAAGGTAAAAGATCTGCAAATGGCACACGCTCACCAAGCGGAACAAGTTTCATTTTTCCGTACTTCTGTATTTCTTGCTCGCGAGGATTTAATAGTAGCATTGCGTTGTAAGTAGCGTAGTAATATTTTCCCTCTTCAGCATATTTTGCATCATCAGGAATTTTTGTTGTATCAGTATAATAAACTATGTGTGGCATTCCTGTTAGCAGAGAAATATTATTTTTATTCACAAAGTTGAAAATCGAATCCTCAATAAATTTATATGTTCCGCTAAATGCATACACAGGCAAAGCAGTTTCTGGCCACAGAATTACCTCTGCACCATCATTAACTGCTTGTTCTGATAGTTCTAAATGAATTTGGAGTAAAGTATTAACGTTATTGACTTTCCATTTATCCCATGGGTTTTTATCCGGCTGTACAATTCCTACTGTAAATGTTTTTTCTGAGATTCTAAATGATGATGTTTTATATACTCCGTAAATCATCATACATAGAAAAATTAGAAAAGCTACTGATGCTGGAATTATTTTTAGCTTTTTACTCTCTTCTGTATTAAATAGTGATTTATATAGAATAACATTTATGTAAGCGGCAATTAATGATAAACCAAAAGTACCGATTATGTCTGCACCCTGAATGAACAAGTTAAACTTTGCTAGTCCATGCCCAAGCAGCAACCATGGAAATCGAAGATCAGTTAGAGATAATAGATATTCAAGCGTTATCCAAAAGATTGGGAATAGCCAAAGTGCATCAAATTTTGGAAAGACTTTTTTTGTCAGATAATAAAGTGTTGATGGAATTAACAACACACAGGGATACGCAAATAGCAAAGCTGCCCCGGCCATCATTAAAAAAGGATCCGCTTCTGATGACCAGCTCCCCACCCAGTAAATTGTAATTATGCTAAAAACAAATGAAAATAAAAAAGTAGCGCGGCTGATTGATGCTAATGTTGTTCGTTGTTGAATTACAATAAAATATGGTATGAGTCCTGTAAAAATTAGTAACGTAAACGGAAATGGTAAGGGTGGGAAAGCTAATCCTAATAGGATTCCACTTAAAATTAAGAGCAGCCAATCATTTTTTAACCGCTTTTTTTCTTCAGGTGATTTTTCGATTACTTTAAATATTTTCAATTTGCAGCTTTTCTTTTTCTGAAATAGATTCGCACAGCTAAAAATAAAATAATCAATATTGTAATTGCAATTACAATGTTACTGTATGTTGTCATATAGCTATCAACTAATTCAACATTATCTCCAAAAACATAGCCGAGGTAAAGTAAAATGGCGTTCCATGCTAATGCTGACAATCCGCAAAGCAGAGTAGTTTTTTTTATATCCAGATTACTGATACCAGCGAAAAAAGAAATAATAGCACGCGTACCGGGTAAAAACCTGTTGGCAACAACAACATAGTAACCGTACTTACGGAACCACCGTTCAACTTTATGAATTCCATCAACGGGAATAAACTTATACTTGCCTGATTCAACTACTCTTCTATCAATGGTGGAGCCAAAATAAAACATTAATAAAAATCCAAATATACTACCCGCTGTAGAGATAATGAGGGAAAAAATAAAATTGATTACGCCGGTTGCAATTATTGTTCCGCCGATAAGTAAAACAACATCACTTGGTGAGGGAGGAAAAACATTTTCAACAAATGCAAAAAGAAAAAGTGTTATATAGATCCATATAGGTGAAAAGGAGGAAAGTTGCGTTAGAATATCTTCAAACATTACTTAACTTTTTTTACTACAGTTGCAACTGCATATGCAAAAGCTCCTTCTTCTCTTCCTACAAAGCCAAGTTTTTCAGAAGTAGTTGCTTTAATTGATATTCTATCAACAGACAGTTCTAAAATTCTAGAGATGTTTTCTCTTATCTTTAATAGATGCGGTGAAATTTTTGGCTTCTCGAGTGCAACCGCAACATCAATGTTATTAATTGAAAAACCAATTTCTTCAACAAGTTCTTTTGCCTTTTTTGTGAAGATTAAACTTTCTGCATTTTTGAATTTTTTATCCGTGTTTGGAAAGTGAATACCAATGTCTCCTAATGCAAGTGAGCCTAAAAGAGCATCTGTTATTGCATGTAAAATAACATCTGCATCCGAATGCCCTGCTAAGCCTTTATCGAAAGGAATTTCAATTCCACCAAGAATAAGTTTTCTTCCCTTTACAAAAGCATGCACATCAAATCCAACTCCGGTTCTTATATCAGTTATCAAAACTTTACCTCGAAATCCACAAAATCTTTCTTTGGTTCCTGCCAATCAACTTTACATTTTTTAACAGATGCATGAATTGGACCTACTCTTAATTTCTTTATCATTTCTTCAACTAATGCTTTCTCACCTTTAACGACCGTTAAAACTTCCCCAGAATAAAGATTTTTTACATAACCTTTTAACCCAAGGTTTTTTGCTTCGCGCATAACAAAATATCTAAAACCAACTCCCTGCACTAAACCGCTAACTACTATCTCTGCACAAACATCCATTCAGGTTTTACTTTTTCTTTAGAAATGATTTAAAAAATTATAAATTTTTTGTGTGAGTACAAAGAATTGAAGTAGGAATTCATTTATTCTTTTTTAATGTATCCAAAACTCTTAAGTAAATTCTCATCACTTCGCCACTTTTTCCTAACCTTTACTCTCAGCTCAATAAAAACCTCACGCTGTAAAAATTCTTCAATTGATTTTCTGGCAGCTTGTCCCAATTTTTTAATTGATATTCCACTCTCGCCAATTATTATAGCTTTCTGTGAATCCTTTTCAACAACAATTTCGGCATTAATGAAATCCTTTCTCTTATCTCTTTCTTTGAACTCAGCAATTTTTACCTCACAGCTATACGGAACTTCATCGCGGTAAAATTCTAAAATTTTTTCTCGAATAATTTCGGATACAAAAAATCTCTCGTTTGCATCGGTTAGTTGATCACCAGGATAAAGTTTAGGACCCTCGGGAATATATTTTAGCAAGTCTTCTATTACACGTTCAGTATTAAAACTTAATTTTGCTGACACAGGAATTACTTCATCAAACACTTTCTTGTCTTCAAAATTCAAAATCAGTCCTTTAATTTCTTCCTGCGTTATCGAATCAATTTTATTTAGAATTAAAAGTTTTGATTTTTTTGAGTCGCTTACCACCTTTTTTACAAATTCCTGCTCTAATAATTTTTCTGCAGTCGAATCATCTTTTACATCAACAATAAAAATTACGACATCTGCATCATCAATCGAAGTTTTAATATCATCCATCATTTTTTCCTGCAGCAAATACGATGGGGAAATTATTCCTGGAGTATCGAGGAAAATAACTTGGAAATTTTCTTCGCTTAATATTCCAAGGATTCTTCTACGGGTAGTTTGCGGTTTGGATGTAATTATTGATAACTTTTGTCCTAGTAGTGAGTTGAGCAAAGTAGATTTACCTGCGTTCGGTAATCCAAGAATAGCTACAAAACCAGTTTTGTGATTGTCCATCTGCTCATTAAGAAAAAATAATGTATCAAATGAAAATATACGAAAAAGGTAAGTTTAAATATGATGTCCATTGCCCAAATCGGCTTTAGAACGTTTTTGCATTTCGAAAAAGAAATAGCCGGAAATAATTATTATTAACGAAAAAATTGAACCGATAATTGATAATCCTTTACCAGTAAATAGTTGCTGAATAAAATCAATCAAGCTACTGCTAAGCACAGCAAATGTGTCTAAAACATCTAGAGATTCACTTGAAGCTGGTGAAGAGGAAATTATTGCAGAGATTGAAAAACCAAATACAACAAGGCAAAGAACAGTTATGAATGCAGCAATTGAAATTATAAAATATTTTTGCTGTTTTGGAACAGTGAATTTTTTCCGAGTGATTTTGCTCATTACACTTTCAGTAAAAGCCGGACTTAATTCATCTTCCCTTAAACTGAATAAATTATCATGAACAAGTTTTAAAGTATTAAATCTTTTTTGTAATTCTTCCGATGCTTGTAATGCCTTTTTCACTAACAAAATTTCATCGGCAGCCAGCTCGCCGTCTAGATATTTGTTTAGTATTTCGTCTGTAATATTCATTAAATTATTTCCCCAGCAAGCTTGTTTTTCAAAATTAAATCACGAAGAGAAATACGTGAACGATACAACATTACCTTAACATTTGAAACTGAAATTTGCATCACTTCACTTATCTCTTCAATACTCATATCATTTAAATAAAACATACTGATTATTGCCGCATATCTTTCTGGAAGTTTGTTAACAATACTTTGGAGAAATTCGCTTAAATCCTTTTTTTCAATATGAACAGAATCGAGATCACTTTCAAGATTATAATAATCTTCTACTGAAGACATTTCGGACTCTATTTTCCTTTTTTTAGATGACAATTTTGTCAGGGCTGTATTGTAAACAATTTTATAAAACCAGGTTGAAAATTTTGCTTCACCTTTAAAATTTCTTAAAGAATTATATGCCTTCAAAAAGCTGTCTTGCAAAACTTCCTCCGCATCAAAATCATTTTTCAGCATTCGTTTAAGCAACGAAAACGCTTTGTTTTTATATCTATCAATAATAATTGAATAATCAGATTCATTACCTTTTAGTACCGAATCAATTATTTCCTGATCAGAAAATTTATTCATTCAATTTATTAGACTAATAATCTGTGATTTAAGTTACAGATTGATACTTGGTTTAAAAAATAGTCTCCTAAATCTTCAAAATCAATTTTTTAGCAGAGCATTTTAATCGTTATAAGAAATTTTTTGTAACCTATTCATAAAATTCATTGTCTGAAGTTAAGAACAAAAAAAAGGAGATAAAATGGAAGGCGCAATTGCTGTATTTATTCCTATTGTAATGTTTTTAATAATAGGATTGATAGCTGTTACGGCTATTTATTACAGATCGAGAGAACGTCAAATGCTAATCGAAAAAGGATTATCTGCTTCGGAAATAAAAGAGTTCTTTAAACAAAGAAGAGATCCTTTCTGGCTGATGAAGATTGGTATAATAAGTATATTTTTTGGAATCGGTTTAGGAATCGGTTTAATGTCCGGTCCGGAAGAAACAAGAGAAATTGTAACACCTACTACAATTTTTATCTTTACTGGTTTAGGATTTGTAATCGCAAATGTTTTAGGAAATAAATTTCGCAAAAAATATGAGTTAGAAGAAAAGGTTGGAAACTAATGAATAATTTCCCCTCCCTAAGGGAGGGGATAAAAGTGTGGGCTTACTCCTGTGCCTCAAGCCATCGTTCCGCATCAAGTGAAGCCATACAACCGGTACCTGCAGCTGTAACAGCTTGTCTATATTTACTATCAATAACATCACCGCAAGCAAAAACACCTTCAATATTCGTATAGGTGGATTCGGGTTTTACTTTTAAATAACCCACATCATCCATTTCAAGCTGACCTTTAAATATATCTGTATTTGGTTTGTGCCCGATACCTATAAATAATCCATCGGCTTTTACTTCTTCTTTGGAATGGTCTCGCGTATCCTCAACAATTACTCCTGTCATTTTCTTTACACCATTTTCCTCAACACCTACAACTTCATTTATAACTTTATTTAAATAAAACTTAATCTTGGGATTTTTCTTAGCACGGTCTTGCATTATTGTAGATGCTCTAAGTCCTTCTCTTCTGTGAATAATTGTAACTTCGGATGCATGATTTGTAAGATAGGTAGCTTCCTCCATTGCGGTATCGCCTCCACCAACTACAAGCACTTTTTGATTTTTAAAAAAGAATCCATCGCAGGTAGCGCAAGCCGAAACACCATAACCCATGTATTTTTGTTCACTTTCCAATCCTAAAAGTTTGGCTGAAGCACCGGTTGCAACTATTACTGCATCAGCAGTGTATTCTTCATCATTTGATTTTAATATAAAGGGTCTTTTTGAGAAATCAACTTCTGTAATTTCCTTGTAAACACTTTCAGCACCGAATCGATGCGCCTGTTTTCTCATTACGTCCATTAATTCAGGACCTTGAATTCCGTTTTCAAAACCAGGATAATTTTCAACCTCTGTTGTAATTGTTAGCTGGCCTCCAGGCTGCATTCCTTCAAAAATAACAGGCTTAAGATTTGCACGAGCATTATAAAGTGCAGCTGTAAAACCAGCTGGTCCTGAACCAATTATTATTATTTTACTATGATTTTCTGCCATTTCTAACCTCAGGGTATTTTATCAATTTTAAAAATTTTTATTGATTTGATTACACAAATCTAATAAAGTTTCACTTCCGAAGTTTTAAGTGATTAAAAGCACTTATGTAAGTTTAAGAAATGCTGCATTCCGTTTTAAGCCGGCAAGCTTTGCTCTTTTTACGGGAGATTGTTTAAATCGAGTTCTGAATTCTTCCTCTTTCAGATTTAATATTTCATCCAATTCAATTTCTTTATGTTGCGGAAGAAATTCATTTTCTAGTGTTTCAATAGAAAATTTCTGATTCCAGGGACAAACATCCTGGCAAATGTCACATCCAAACAACCAGTGATCAAATTTTCCACTAAATTTCTCAGAAATTTCTTTCTTATTTTCAATCGTTAAATATGAAATGCACTTATTTGAATCAACTACGTATTCATCAACAATAGCGTCGGTCGGGCATGCATCAATACAGGCTGTGCAATTTCCGCAGAAGTCAGGTATTTGTTCCGAGTAATCGAACTCATAATTTGAAATTATGTTTGCAATAAAAAACCAGCTTCCCATTTCACGATTAATTATATTTGTATGTTTACCAAGCCAGCCAATTCCTGCACGAACAGCCCATGCTTTATCCATTACTGGTCCAGTATCTACATAAGAATAAGATTTAAATTTTGATTCAATACTTTTTAATTTTTCTTCCATTTCATTCAGCATAGCCCAGATAATTAAATGATAATCTTTGCCCCAGGCATAGCGCGAAATCTTTCCATGCTTTTTATCGTTTGAATATTCGTGTTGAGTATAATAATTAATTCCTAAAGAAATTATAGATTTTGCTTCCGGCAGGATTTTTTTTACATCTTTCTTTTTAACCAAATTGCGTTCCATGTAATCCATCTCAGCCTGATACTTTTTATTCAGCCACTGCGCAAGTTTTTCAGATTCTTTTTCTAGGATCTCAGCTTTTGTAAAACCAATAAGATGAAATCCGATTTGTTTTGCTTTTTGTATTACTATTTCGTTAGTAAGTTTCATAATATTTAAATATCAATCAAACCCTGCGTTTTGAAATGATTCGGAGATACTTTTAATTACCAGTTGAAAATTTTTTGATGAACTTTTACGTAAACTTTATTTTTCAAAAATGCTACAGGATAAGTTGTCAGTCCATTGCCACCGGAAGATTTTTTTCCTGTCTTTACATTAAACTTCCAGCCATGAGCAGGACAAACGACAAGATCGTTTTCAATAAATCCGTCGTAAATTAGATGTGTTTGCTGATGTGGGCATATATTGTTTAGTGCAAATACTTCAGATTTAATTTTAAAGACAGCTATTTCAACGTCGTTTATTATAAATCTTTTTCCAATACCTTCTTCTAAATCATCAAGGGTGCAGATAAAGGTAAAATCGTCATCAATATTATTTAAATGATTCGAATTTTTTGTCAACTTGATATCCTTTTTCAGTTATCTTTACTGTAACATAAGCCGTATCCGGATCGTGTCCAAAAATTAACTTCCAGTTTTCATCAACGGCATGTTTCAAATATTTTTTCTTTTCTTCTAAGGTAACAAGCGGCTGCAAATCGTAACCCATTATGTAAGGAAGTGGAATATGCGATGATGTTGGAATTAAATCGCCGCAAAATAAAAATGTTTCTGGGCCTTGAGAAATCTTTACCATCTGCTGTCCAAATGTATGTCCATTTATTACAATTACTTCAATTTCATCATCAAGATTTGTATTGCCAATTACAAATTCAAGCACACCTGCTTCGAACAAAGGAACAAAATTTTCCTTAAGGTAGCTGCCTTTGTCTCTTTCAGATGGTTTTGATGCCCAATCGAAATTTTGCTTCTGCACAAAATACCTTGCATTTGGAAATGCAGGTTCCACTTTACCCTTATTTTGAATTGTTGAACCTCCGGTATGATCAAAATGCAGATGTGTAAGTAATACGTCTGTAATGTCTTCAGCTTTTAATCCTCTTTCTTTCAGAGCAGTATCCATAGAGAGCTTTTCATCAACAGAATAAATAGTTTTTGACTTTTTGTCCCAATTATTTCCCATTCCGGTATCAATAATAATTTTTTTGTTATCACTTTCTAGTAAAAGATGACGGGTTGCAAGTTTAATTCTGTTTGCATCATCAGATGGATTTGTTTTCTGCCATAAAGGTTTTGGAACAATTCCAAACATTGCTCCACCATCTAGGCAAAAATATCCTGATTCGATTGTGCTTAATTTATATTTTCCAATTTTCATAGCTTGATAGTTTGGTGAGTATTAAAGCTTCTTATGAGTGAAGTATAAAAGAATGTTTTGAAAAAACAAAATTACAATGTGATATTTTTTATTTAAAAGTTAAAAGGCACCAAAAGGTGCCTTTTAAAAAGGAGGGAATTATCTTCCCAGTCCGTCGAGATAATCTTTCTTTTCTAATAGTTGTTCTTCTGTTTCAACATGATTTGGGTCCGGTAAGCAGCAATCAACTGGACAAACAGCAGCACACTGCGGTTCATCGTGAAAGCCTTTACACTCAGTACATTTATCTGGAACAATGTAGAAAAATTCATCTGAATAAAATCCATCAGCGCCTGATGGAGATGCATCGCCATCACCATAATTTTTGCCTGATAATTCCCAATTAACCCCGCCTTCATATATTGCGGTATTAGGGCACTCAGGCTCGCAGGCACCACAATTTATACATTCTTCTGTTATATATATCGCCATTTCGTTACTCCTTTGAGATTAATATTGCGTTCAATTCAATAATTAGTATTTAAGTTTTTGAACCACAAAATTTCTATAAAAGTTCAGGTTAATTTTAAAAAATTTCATCTCTCCTTCAAGCATATTCGATTTACATTAAGTAATTATTCACATTTAGTTTCTATTTTGCATCAAATTTAATCCTAAAAACCTACCAATATTAAACGTAACCAGCAGAAATACTATTGGAAACAGTTCATAGTAATCCCGCAGCTCATCAAAAAATCCCAAAAAAAATGATAAAACTATTAGTGGGACACCAATCCAAATTGCATCTTTTAGAAATTTTGGCTTCTCCCCCCATTTACTGAAGGTCATCAATCCAATTGTAAGCCAAACTACAAATGTAGTTAAAGTGAAGCCATTAAAAATAAGATAATTTCTGTCAATTAGATGAAATTCAACAAAGCCACCAGGATTGTCTATAAATAAAAAGTAAAGCAGAGTTTTAATTGAAATAAAAATGAAAATCTGTGCAGCAATTAATTTATAGTAAAGTCTTTTACTCACTTTTCCATTGTTATAGAGATGAATAGCAAAAACTAGTGTGAGCAATATAGTTGTTTCTTTGTTAAAGCAGGAGATAAAAAAAAGTATTAAAAAATAATTCCATTTTTGTTTGACTAACAATACCAAACCCGAAGTAAATAAGAACATCGTTGGAAAGTCATATATGTAACTGTAGTATTGAAACATTGTTGGCAAAGCAAACAGTGCAGTTAGTGAAATGAAGTTTGCAAACCATTTCGGTGAATAATAAACTGCAGTAAGTAATTTTCTGAATGCATAAACAACTCCGACTAAAAACCACCACATATATATCATCGCAATTAAATATTCCGTTATAAACTCACTTTCCCATTTCAATTTTTGAAGAACAAGCTTTCCAAATTCACTGTCTTCAATTTTTTCAGTTAAAGAATTGTGAATTTGTTCGGGGATTATTTCACTCGTTACTCTAACAGCAGATGGTAAAAGGGTTCTATATACAAACGGTTTCCAGGATGTACCGTAAATCATCTCGGGAAACATTGCACGTTCGTAGCCGTTGATACCGGGTGATTTTATAAAAACGATGAAAACATATCCTGAAAGAATTGCTGTAATAAACCAGAAGAAATATTTATGTGTAATTAATTTTTTCATTCAGATTCTTCAATTGTTTATTCAATATCTAAAACAAGCTTTTCACTTAAATTAGCTACCCCAAAAGCAATTTCAATAATTAAGGTAGATACTTTTTCAATCTTCATATAATTGATTTTATTTGCAGCTAGTATCAAAGTTATGGTTTTGGACCAGTGTAACTATTTTTCAAATAATAAAGAGCATCATTTGTAATTTCAAGATTTTTTTCAAGCGCAAATTTTTCAGCATTTTGCAGATTACCGGTATAAAATCTCCACCACAATAATGAACCAATCATAAATCCGTCAAAAACTCTGTCATCAACAAAGGCTTTTATTGTTAAATATCCCCAAAGCACGTTCCAACTCAAGGAGATTAAACCGCTTACATATTCACCTGTATAAAACTGTCCAGCGCCAGGAATAAATATTGATAATACTTTTGCAAATGTTTCGTTGTAAAAGTTATTGTTAATTGAATCTGCAAAAACCTTTAATTCGTGATCAGGCGCAATTGATTGAAAAGAAGTTGATGCACTTTCCCAATCATCTGCAAAAATGAATGCCCATCCTCGCCAGTAATTAATTTCGTCAATTTTATTTATAAATGTTTCATCGCTCTGAAGCGAATCGAGCAATATAAAAGCTCTGCCTGTTGACCTTCGTATTATATTTACTTTAATGATTTCAATTCTTGTTTCAAATAATTCGTGTGCAGTTCCAGTATTTTTTTCTGCAAGTGTAAAATGATATACAGCATCAGAAAATTTACCCCCCTGTTTATAACTTAATCCAATAAATTTGTTTGCCGCAAAATTATATTGATCAGTTTCATCAAAAAACAACAATCGTTTGAATTCAGTCACTGCATCAAAATATTTCTCTTTATCAAAAAAATTTTTAGCATAGTTGAACTGCTCTTCTGATGAAATTTGTGCTCGCAGGTTACAGGCAATTCCAGCAAGTAAAATAATATTAAAGCATATTTTAGTTACAGAAATCATACTCAGGCATAAAATAATTTTTCTGTTCTAAAAAAAGATTGAGTCCATCTTTGAATTCAAAATTGATTCTAGCATTAAATATTTGCGCAGATACAACTGAACCATAAATATTTCCTCCGTAAAAAAATGCACCAAGTCCGGTAAATATCCATGCGCGAGTGTCGTGATTTGCTCTGAAATTATCATAAGCTAAAAATGCTAATAATCCGGTAACGAGCAGTGCTGTAATTCCATCGCCCCATTCACCAACGTACATTTTTCCACTGCCTGGGATAATAGCTGATAGAATTCCTGCTAGAGCAGGGCTTTTGTAAGGAGGGTCTAATTTCCAATCATAAAATGAAGATATAGTACTCCTATCTTTAACATCAAACGGTTTTACGATTTCTTCTTTTGTTCTGCTGTTTAAATCTGTATATAAGTATGACATACTAGTTAATTTATGAAAGATATTTAAAGTTGAGAATTTCTTAATAGTGAACTGGTAATCTCTCAATTCATAAAAGGAATAAAACGAATATTGATCTTTTTTAAATTGATTTATATAAAACAATTTGTTGAATTCACTACTTAAATCAGAGTTGGAAGAAAGAGATACATTTTGTTCTGCTTGTTGATATAATCCCAATTCAGAATAGCAAAGTAAAATCTTAAAATCAATTGTATCATTTTTAATAGTTTTACGAATAGCTTCGTACTCTTCAACAGCCCTTAAATAATCACCTTCGCAAAAGAGATGGTCTGCAAACAATTTTTTGTTTTGAATTGAGTGAAAATTTATGGACTTAGATTGGGAATAAATGCAAGAAGGTAATAACAAAAAGATTGCAAGAATCTTTATCATTATTCTTTAACAATATGTGTTGAAGGAATATATTTAATAGTTTCCTGGTCCAATGTGTAGTTGTCCGGAGGATCAAAATAGTGACCTGTTTTAACTCTTGGATAGTGATTGTGTCCTTTGTAAATATTCATATCACGAGTGAAGCGATCGAAAAACATTAGCATTCCTTGAGCAATGTTTGTTTCTTCAACAGACTGCATCAGAAAAGCTGAGCAAGAAGGACGGAAAGGACAATTATCACCATCAACATCTGAAATAAAAAACCAGTACGTGTATGCAATAGATTTTTTTACAAGATCACCTGCATTATTAAATTCAAAAGAATAATCTCTTTGCCGGAAGTTATTTGGTATTTCGTAAGAGAGATCTGCTTTCTTCCATTTTAAATCTTCTAATTGGCAGAAAGCAGATGTAGAAATGAAAATAATCAGAAATAAAATTTTAAGATTATTTTTTATCAAGCAATGACCTTGCTATTACAATCTTTTGTATTTCTGATGTGCCTTCATATATTTCTGTAATTTTTGCATCGCGTAAAAATCTTTCAACTAAATATTCTCTAACATAGCCGTATCCACCATGCACCTGTATTGCTTCAAGTGCACACTCAACTGCAATTTTTGATGAATAAAGTTTCGCCATTGCAGCTTCTGCGAAATAATTTTTACCTGCATCTTTTAATGCAGCAGCTTTTAATGTAAGCATTTTTGCGGCATCTAATTTAACAGCCATGTCTGCAATTTTAAATTGAATTGCTTGCAGTTTTGCTATCTCCTTACCAAATGCTTTTCTTTCTTGCGAGTATTTTAAAGAAGCTTCCAGCGAAGCTTCTGCAATTCCAATTGCCTGCGAAGCGATTCCAATTCTTCCACCATTCAGAGTATTCATTGCAAAGTTAAATCCTCTGCCTTCTTCCCAAACAATATTCTCTTTTGGAACTTTGCAGTTTTCAAAAGTGAGGGAACAAGTATCTGAACTTCTGATCCCAAGCTTGTCTTCTTTCTTTCCATGGTCAAAACCAGGTGTTCCTTTTTCAACTAAAAAAGTGGTTATTCCTCTATGTCCTTTTGATTTATCAGTTTGTGTCATAACTAAGTGATAATCTGCTCTAGTACCATTTGTAATCCAATTCTTTATACCATTAATCACAAAAAAATCGCCTTCTTTATCAGCCATAGTGTGCTGCTGTGTTGCATCACTTCCGGCTTCCGGTTCTGAGAGAGCAAATGAACCTAGTTTTTCCCCTTTTGCTAGTGGAATTAAATATTTTTGCTTGATATGATCTGAACCATACTTTTCAAGCCCCCAGCAGACAAGCGAATTGTTTACGGACATAATTACGCCAACGCTTGCATCTACTTTTGATATTTCAATCATTGCAAGCACATAACTAATTGTATCCATTCCGGCACCGCCAAAATCTGGAGATACCATCATACCCATAAATCCAAGTTCCCCCATTTTTTTAACAATATCTGCAGGAAATTCTGCTTTTATATCACGTTCAACTGTAGACGGAGCAATTTCGTTCTGTGCAAAATCACGTGCAGATTCCTGAATCATTAATTGTTCTTCTGTAAAATCGAAATTCATGATTCTCCCTGTAATTTTCTGATAAAGGATTGTGTTACTTCGTATGCGTAACTATTTATAATATAAAAATAATGCAATAAAAAATCTTAGGCAAAGAATAGTTTTGATGACAGACTTTTTCAACAAAACGCCCTCTGTACTCTTTATTTATATGCTTATTATTATTTTTGATATATGATTGAGGAAAAAGAAATATTAAGAGAATTTAAAACTCTAAAAGGATTGACACTTTCCGAGCTGCGGGATTTTTTTATATCAATTAGTGAACCGAAATTCAGAGCTGAACAGGTCTTTAAATGGATGTACGGAAATCTTTCTGATGATTTTACTGAGATGAGAAATATACCTAAATCCCTTCGGGAAAAACTTTCAGCTTCATTCAATTTGAATACACTTGAGTACTCAACATCGGAAGTATCGCCTTCAACAAAAACAAAAAAATATATCTTTAAGACAAACGACAGCTTTAAAATAGAATCTGTAGTAATTCCTGAACAAAAACGAACCACGCTTTGTATCTCCACGCAAGTCGGCTGCCCGCTTGATTGCAAGTTTTGTGCTACAGGATTGATGGGTTACAAAAAAAATCTTTCTGCTGGGGAAATTTTTGATCAATACAAACTTGCAAATCAAAATTATATCGATTCGGAAATAACAAACATTGTTTATATGGGAATGGGCGAGCCACTTTTAAATTTTCATGCAACAGTAAAATCATTGAGAATTTTTGATGAGGAATTAACAGCCAAAATTAATTTAAAAAGGATAACCGTCTCTACAGTAGGTATTCCAACTAAAATAAATGAACTTGCAAGAACTGGTTTAAATGTAAAACTTGCGTTATCACTCCATTCTTGTTTTGAAGATATAAGAAATAGAATTATGCCGATTAATAAAAAATATTCTCTTGCAGAAAATATTGAAGCAATAAAAAATTATTCAAAAAAAACAAACACAAAAATTACATTTGAATATGTTATGCTAGATGGAATAA
Organism: Ignavibacteriaceae bacterium; assembly: GCA_013042995.1. GTDB lineage: Bacteria > Bacteroidota > Ignavibacteria > Ignavibacteriales > Ignavibacteriaceae > IGN2. Next base: position 16,072 of record JABDPB010000117.1, read on the forward strand.
ACGATAGAGATGAAGACATTAAAGCATTGGTAAAGCTTTGCAGCACTTTACCATGCAAAGTAAATATAATTCCATTCAATTCGTTGGAGCATATGAATCCCGGCGGTTTTGCAGCAACCTTAAAGCCATCACCAATAAATAGAATAGAAAATTTTGCAGATAAACTAAAAGAGAAAAATATTACCGTTATGCTGCGTAACACCCAGGGCGATGATATAGCTGCAGCGTGCGGACAGTTGGCCTATCCTGAAACCCCTTTCTTAAGAAAAGGGGCTCTATGATGAAAAAACTAACGCACGATGAAATATCAAAAAGTAGAAGCACTTTAGAATCAATTCATAATGTAACAAAGCTTCCTGTTTATGTTGTTTTAAACAGCATTAGAAGCTCATATAACGTGGGCTCAATTTTCAGAACTTCTGATGGCGCTATGATTGAAAAGCTATACCTGTGCGGCTACACACCCTATCCACCTCATCCCGATTATCCAACTGGTAAAAAAGAGGTGCTAAAAACATCACTCGGTGCAACGGAAAGTGTTAGATGGGAATATGTTAAGCACCCAATAGAGGTAATTAAATCAATGAAAGAAAATGGGATTAAAATTTGCGCGCTGGAATTAACTGAAAAAAGTTTTCCGTATTACGAATTGAATGAAGATATATTTCCCCTTTGTCTTTTAATTGGAAATGAAATTTCCGGTGTATCGCAGGAGCTTTTAGATTTATGTGATTTCTCAATAGAAATTCCGCAGTTTGGAATAAAGCAATCTTTAAATGTTGCTGTTGCTTATGGTGTAACAATATTTAAGTTGAGAGAGATGTACGATTTAAAATTCAAGTCGCAGCAGTAAAAAACTCTTCACCGTTATCTTTTGTGTGAATTAATAAAAGACTTGCACGCACCATTTTAACAAGCGTACGGGATGCTCTTCTTTCAGAAATGTTTACAAGATTACTTAATTCTTTTACAGATATTTTTTCACACCGAGACAAGTAATTAAAAACCATTTTTTCTGTCTGACCGATTTTATATTTCTTTAAAGCAAGGTTCGCGGAATTTGCTTTTAAAATTCTAACCATTTCTTTGCTAGCTTGTAGACTTTTATCGTTAATCCTTACCAATACAACTGCTTTGTTAATATCAAAATTTTTTTCATAATCCTGCAAGCGGTGCGGTTTATTGTCAGATTCAGGTATGTTTACAACAACAATTTCTTTACCATAAACTTCTATATACTCAATTAAATTTTTTACAGGTGGCTCGCAGTAATTTTCCACCGCATCAATTATTAATTCTGATTCAGATTTTTCACTATCTACACCAATCACTTCTCTATCATCATCTACACCGAACAGAATAACGCCTCCTTTTGTATTTGCAAATGCAATCATTTCACGTGCGATTTTTTCTGGAGTGGTAAAATGTCTTTTAAATTCGCATTGAATGTTTTCCCCTTCTTCAATTAAATCTAAAAGTTCTCGGCGGTTCATTTTCTACTGTTGACTACGGGTTAGTATGAAAAAGTTAGTTAAAAAATAATTAAGGCAAAGAATTTACTTTTTAATTTTACTCTTTAATCTTTTAATTTATTTTATCTTCTACGCCTTGGATTCCAAACAGGTTCTTTTGATATAGGAATGATTGTTTTTTCAATTTCTTTTTTCTCTTCTGTGACGGGTTTTTGTTCATCATCTTCATATGCAACTTGAATTGTATCTTCAGGATTAATAAAATCATCTTCGACTATAAGAGAATCTGTTCCTAGCGAATCTGAAACAATTAGTGCATTTAGTGAGTCCTGCAAAGCAAGCTCACGCTTTCTTAATTCCTGTTTGTACAATGTAATTTTCGGAGCAGTAATTTTAACATATTCCGTAGCAGGATAATTTACAATAAGTGTATCATAATATTGGGAAGCCCGTTCAGGATCTTTGATATCATTTTCATAAATCCATCCGCAAGTATAAAGTGCTTTTGGAGCTATATCAGATTGAGGAAATTCTTTAAATATGCTATAAAGGTTATCAACTGCTTCTGTAAAATTACCTGCAAGCATTAATGTTTCGGCTTGAGAATATCTTTCTAGTGCAGGATCATAATTTAAATCAATAAACGGTTTGTTCAATTTATCTGCAGCGGCGTTTACAATACTTTCGTTGCGGTAATTTTCATAAATAATGTTGAACAAACTATCTGCTCTGGCTTTTTGATCCACAGTAAGATAATAACTGCCCATCGCATAAATTGTTGTAGGATAATACTGAGTATTGGGATAATTACTTAATGTGTTTTCATAATACCAATATGCTGAATCTGGAATGTTTAACTCGGAAAGAAATAGATTACCTAGCTCAAGCTGGTTTTTTGCAATATTAGTATTTAAGGAATCCTCTGAAATAAGTGGTCGTTTGGGCGGATTGTTTTTAAATTTTAACGTGTCCGGTAATTCTGAGGTAAGTTGGCTCGCAAGTAATTCGTTTTGTCTTTTCTGTTCCTCAAGCAATCTCTTTTTTTCCAGATCAAAAGTTTTATTTACGAACATGCTGTCGAAGTGAGCAGCCATTAACGAATCAAATCTTTCTGGTTCCCTTATTTTTGCAAAAACAGAATCTCTAGTTGTAAAACCAGTTGTATCTTTCACAACTAAAGTATCTGCGACTTTAAGCGAGTCTTGATAGAAACCTGTTGTATCAGATTGATTTAATAAAGAATCAAGCCCGGACCAAATTTCCTGCAGCTCCTTTGCCTCTGCAATTTCTTCCGCAATAGCAAGTGAATCCTGAACGTAAGCTATGGAGTCCTGCACAAATTGCTCGGGATTATGCAAATAAAATTTTTGTTTGTTGTATATACTTAAATCGTTACGAATTGATGTATATCGTGAAAAAACCCTGTCTTTATCTTTAGCTGTTAAAATATAATCCTTCGGTAAACTTGATGCTACTGCCTTTTTATAATAAACTGCAGCACTGTCGAGTTGAACTAAACCTGTTTCATAAATTTTTGCTATTTCAAATCTAGCTGCTCCGGAGTTTGGAGTATTTTTATATGTAGTATCAACTTTCGTTAATTGATCAATGGCTTGGGTATAGTTTTGCAGAACCGATTCTGTTATCCCGATCTCCAGCTCAATATCGGAGTATTCTTCCTCGTACTTATCTTCAGAGCGCATATCTTCAAAAATGGTCAATGCTGCTTCGCTCCGCCCAACTTCTCGGAGAGCTCTTCCTAAATGAAGGTTTGTACTAACTTCAAGCTCATAGGGCGGAGAGTAATCAAAAACATTTTGGAACGCTGTGATTGCGCTTTCGGTATCACCAATTATTAAATTAAGATTTCCAACCTCGTACCAAACTTCTGCTTTAATTTCATCGTTGGATGAGATAAGCAAAAATTCATTTGCAGAAGAAATTGCCCCGGTGTAATCTAAAACTGTTTTTCTGTAAACAATCTCTTCAATATAAGTTTCTTCAACAATTTCTTCTTCATCCTCCTCAATTGCTTTTGCCCTTACTTCACCAAGAGAAGCCAGACCGTCTGCATAATCTTTTAAGCGCATCTGGCATTTACCAATCCACAATTCAGCCTCCAGCACATATTCACTTTCGGGCTGAGTAGATAAAAGCTCTTCAAATTTTCTTTGGGATTTTTGATAGTTACGCTGGTAGTAAAAACATTTACCGATAATTAATAATGCATCGTCCACATAAGAAGTCTGAGCACTGAACTGAAGAATGTTTGAACATTTTTCAATTACCTTAACAAGATCGGTATTAACGCTACCAGGCACAGTAGGCGGCTCAGTAGAAAACAGATCTGTTTTCTGTTCAAGGATTTGCTCCTCTGCTTTATCGTAAAGATCGGTTGTATTGTAGTACAGATTAAAATAAGTTGTAAAGTCCTGCCATATACCGCACGCAGTAAATATGATAAAGGAAAAGAAAAGAAAAATCAGTCTGGATTTTTTAGGAATTGGTTCCATCGCACAGAAAACTATTAAAGATTCAGTTAAACAAAAAGGTAAAATATTTTACAATGCAGCTTTGCCTGATTCATCTGTACGGATTCTAACGGCATCTTCAATTTTGTAGATAAAAATTTTACCGTCTCCAACCTGGCCGGTTTTAGCAGTTTTTAGAATCGCATCAACAATTTTTTCCACTTTAGAGTCTTCAACCACTACTTCAATTTTAATCTTCGGAACAAATTCAATTCGGTATTCACTTCCCCGGTAAGTTTCGGTGTGCCCCTTTTGCCTACCATAACCGCGTACTTCCGAAATTGTTAATCCCCTTACTCCTTCTTCAATCAGAGCTTCTTTAACATCTTCTAATTTAAAAGGACGGATGATTGCTTCTATTTTTTTCATAGACAACTTTTATTTACCGTGGCAATGTTTGAATTTTTTTCCACTTCCACAATGGCAGGGATCGTTTCTGCCAATTTTTTCACCCAGTTTAACCGGTTGGGATTTACCCGCTCTCTGAGGAGCTTGCATCTGTGCGGGCCCTGCCCCTAAACCAATGTTTGTTGTGCTCTGTTTGCTTTCTGTCATTCTATTCGTCGGCTGTCTTCTTCTTTGCTGAACTTCATCCGGTGCATGCGGGAAGAACTTAAATGCAAATGATACCACATCGTTTCTAACATTTTCTAGGTGAGAAACAAAAAGTTTGAATGCTTCACCTTTGTATTCGACAAGCGGATCTTTCTGCCCATAAGCGCGCAGACCTATTCCCTCTTTAAGATCATCCATTTCGCGCAGGTGTTCCTTCCACTTTTGGTCTATTACACTAAGTGTAGCATAACGCTCAAGTCTGGACATCATTTCTGAACTAATCATTTCTTCCTTGCGAGTGTAAAAATCTTTTGCAGCGTCCATTAGTCTCTGTTTTACGCCATCTTTTCCTAGCTGCTCAAACTCTTCCGATTCAAGCTTAACTTCAACCAACATTCGATGAAGCATTTCGCCTTTAATAAGTTCTGCATCGGTATTATCAAAGTGAGTTTCACTTAATTCATCAATATATTCTTCTAAAAGATCGAACACTTCTCCTTTTAACCTGTCGCCCTGCAGTGCACGGTTTCTTTTTGTGTAAATTACTTCACGTTGCGAATTCATTGTGTTGTCGTACTCAAGAAGTCTTTTTCTGATCGCAAAATTATTTTCTTCAACTTTTTTCTGTGCGCGTTCAACAGATTTGGAAATCATAGGATGTTGAATAACTTCGCCTTCTTTAATTCCCATTTTTTCCATCACTGAAGAAATTCTATCGGAACCAAAGAGACGCATTAAATCATCTTCGAGAGATAAATAGAATTTAGAAGTTCCCGGATCTCCCTGCCTTCCAGAACGACCGCGAAGCTGCCGGTCTATTCTCCTGGATTCATGTCTTTCGGTTCCAAGAATATACAAGCCACCTCTTTCTATTACGCCTTTTCCAAGTTTTATATCTGTACCTCTTCCTGCCATATTTGTTGCAATTGTAATTGCGCCAACTTCACCGGCATGCGCAACAATTTCTGCTTCGCGCTGATGCTGCTTAGCATTTAAAACATTATGCGGGACACCTTTTCTTTTCAGCATTCGCGCAATAGTTTCAGAAACTTCAACAGAAGTAGTTCCTACCAAGACTGGCCTTCCTTCTTTACGCAGCTCTTCAATTTTATCAATTACTGCGGTATACTTTTCACGTTTTGTTTTATAGATAGAATCATCAGTGTCATCCCGAACGCATTGTGTGTTGGTAGGAATAACTACAACTTCCAATTTGTAAATTTCAAAAAATTCATTTTCTTCAGTTTCTGCAGTACCTGTCATTCCCGCAATTTTGTTATACATTCTAAAGTAGTTCTGCAGTGTAATTGTAGCGAGAGTTTGTGAGTCTCTCTGAACTTTAACATTTTCTTTAGCTTCAATTGCCTGATGCAGACCATCGCTGTATCTTCTTCCTGGGAGAATACGACCAGTAAACTCATCAACAATTGCAATTTTTCCGTCTTCGGTAATTACATACTCATCATCTTTTTCAAAAAGTGTGTAAGCTTTTAGCAGCTGATTGATTGTATGTATTCTATCACTCGCTTCTGAGTAATGACTGTAAAGATCATCCTTCTTTTTTAGTTTTTCCTGCTCGGATAGATTAGGATCGTTTTCAAACTTGCTTACTTCAGTTCCAAGATCTGGAAGAATAAAATATTCCTTTTCCTGGCCACTGCCATGCGCAAGTTCTTCGCGTCCTTTTTCAGTAATATCAATACTGTTATTCTTTTCATCAATAACAAAGTATAATTCATCATCAATGATGTGCATGTTTTTACCTTTTTCACGCAGGTATTCAAGTTCTGTATCCAGCATCAGTTTTTTATAACTGGGTTCGCTAACAAGCTTCATTAACTTGTTGCTTTTTGGTAGCCCCCTGTAAGCTCTAAACAAAAGGACACCAGCTTCGTGATCGGTACCACTTTCTTTCAGAAGTTTTTCTGATTCCTGCAGCAAAGATGCCACAAGATTTTTCTGTTTTCTGAATAAGCGCTCTATCTTTGGTTTCATTTCATTGAACTTATGATCATCAACATCAACAGGACCTGAAATAATCAATGGGGTTCTTGCTTCATCTACTAAAACAGAATCAACCTCATCGACAATTACGTAATTATGACCGCGCTGAACCTGTCCTTCTTTATCGATCGCCATATTATCGCGCAGGTAATCGAAACCGAATTCATTATTTGTTCCGTATGTAATATCGCATTTATAAATTTCTTTTCGCTGTTCTGGACTCATTGTATTTAAAATGCAGCCAACTGTTTGGCCGTGGAATTTAAATATTTCACCCATCCATTCACTGTCACGTTGAGCTAGATAATCGTTTACGGTAACAAGATGAACTCCTCGTCCAGTAAGTGCGTTTAAATAGATAGGTAAAGTTGCAACGAGTGTTTTTCCTTCACCGGTTGCCATTTCTGCAATTCTGCCCTGATGTAAAACTACTCCGCCAATTAACTGAACATCGTATGGAATCATTTCCCACGTTATTTTATTGCCGGCAATTGTCCAGCTCTTTCCAACTAATCTTTTGCACGTGGATTTAACCACTGCAAATGCTTCCGGAAGAAGTTCATCGAGAATGGCTTCGTACTCTTCGTTTAACTGCTCCTCAAGTGCATCAAGTTCATCGTAGGCGGCATTTCTATCAAAATCTTCATTGCTTTGCAGACGGGTTTTCAGTTCATCAATCTGTTTGCGGGTTTCTGCGGTGTGCTCGTTTATTCTTTCTTTAAATTCAGCCGTTTTTTCTTTTAATTCTTCATCAGAAAGGGATTTTATTTTCTCATATTCGCCGTTTATTATATCTACAACAGGCCAAAGTTCTTTTAGATTTTTCTCGTGCTTATCACCAAATATCTTCTTAACTATATTTAGCATTTACTAGTATTCTCCTTTTTTAAACGAAAATAAACTTACAGATTGAAGTTTTGAAATGCAATTTAAGAAATTTTGCTTAGAATGAGTTGTGATGGAGATTGGGTAGTTGTCTGATAATTTTTATTGAATTATTCTTAGGGAATGAGGAAATTTGAGAATCAAAATAGAGAACTGATGAAAAAAGTAAAAGGAAAGATATCTTCACTAGGAGCAGCAGGCACGTTTCTTAGAGTCGGCACGTGATCAGAAACACTGTTGAGAGTTCTCAACCGCGCATTTGATCATCCTTTAGAAAAAGAAGAACAAGCCGCCACCCCTTTGGCTGGTGGCATTATGCAGTATGGATACCAGTGTGGAATGATTTGGGGCGCTGCACTTGCTGCAGGAGCGCAGGCATACCGACTTTTCGGTTCAGGTTCTAAAGCTGAAGTAAAAGCAATTGTTGCAACACAAAAGATTGTGGAGTCCTTTCGTGCAATTAACAATAATATTAATTGTTATGAAATAACAGGTATAGACAAGTCCTCCTCAGCTATGCAGATGATTAAGTTTTTTATTTTAAAAGGCGGCACATTACACTGCCTGCATATGTCAGGGATATATGCGAAGAAAGCCTTTAATGAAATTAATTCTTCACTTTCTGATAACGATTTAGAAAGTCCTACCCTTCCAGTAAGCTGCCCAGCAATGCTCGCAGAAAAAATGGGTACAACAGATAGGCAAAGGATTATGGCAGCAGGATTTGCAGGTGGTATAGGATTATGCGGTGGTGCCTGCGGTGCATTGGGAGCCGCAATCTGGTTTAAGGGAATTAAAAATATAAAAGAAGGAAAAAATAAAATTGATTTTAAAAGTTCTGAAGCTAGCGAGCTTATAGATAAGTTTTTAAAATGCACTGATTATGAATTTGAGTGTTCCAAAATAGTAGGACGAAAATTTGAAAATGTTGAAGACCACGCCAATTTCTTAGATAAAGGCGGCTGCTCGAAAATTATTAATACGTTGGCGGAAGTGTGATTGGCCTCGAAATATTTTAAAATCCAACCCGTAAAGAGATGTAGCAATCGACAATCAACTACTCATAACTAACTTCACACTAACCAAAAAGTGCTAACAAATCTATTTATACTTAAATTTGAGTAATAATTGATTATTTGAATTTAACAATCCAATTCATTTGCGTTTAGAAAAACTTTCAGAAGATTTTATAAAAAAGTTCTTAGAAATTGTTGCGGGCAGTATTCCCTCCGCCGATTTTGAGATAATATTAACACTTATCGAAAATGAAATAAAGCAGACTTACTTTACACAAAGCTCCGAAGCGAACCTTTTAAGAATAATAAACGGGATGTACGATAAAACCTTCTTCCTGGATGAATGCATTAAATACCCGCATTATATTGAAATACTCTTAAGCGTTGCGTCAAACAGCAATTACTTGAGCGATATACTAGTACTCAATCCTGAATATTTCTATTTGGTTGTTGATCCTTCAAGATTAAGCAAAAAGCTCGATAGGAGTGAATTGAATAAAGAAGTAAAAAATCGCACATCGCTTTATAGTTCACTCGATTCCAAAGTGCATGCGATAAAAACTTTAAAGAAAAAGGAAATCCTACGGATAGGATTAAAAGACATTTTTCTGAAAAATGATCTTTCAGAAATCACTAATGAGCTTTCAATTCTTGCTTCATCACTAACTGCAGAACTATTTTCTATTTGCTACGAGTTCATTTTAAATAAATACAAAATTGAAAAAGTTAAATGCACATACTGTATAATTTCACTTGGCAAGCTTGGAGGAAATGAACTTAACTACAGTTCGGATATTGACTTAATTATTTTTTATGATAAAGAGACTAAAATTAAATACAAGTATTATAGTGAAATTCTTTCTGAGGCAATTCAATTATTCTTAGAAAAAGCTGCATCATCCGAAGCAGGATTTTTATACCGCGTTGATTTACGACTAAGACCGGACGGTAAAAGTTCTGCGGTTTGCAGAAGCATCAGAGAATATCTTGATTACTACGAAACACGCGGCCGCGTTTGGGAAAGGCAAATGCTGATCAAAGTAGATTTCCTCGCCGGCAATAAAAAGATCTACGAGCAATTCATTAATTATCTCGCTTCATTTATTTATCCTGCATCTATTTTCAATTCACCAATCGAACAAATGAAGAAGTTGAAAAAGATTAGTGAAGAAGAGATTGGCAAAAGAGAAAATATAAAAATTGCTCCCGGAGGGATTCGTGATATAGAATTTATTGTGCAGGGATTGCAGTTGTTAAACGGCGGTCTAAAAGAATCATTAAAAACCGGAAACACTTTGACAGCAATTTCAAAACTGAAAGCAGCGAAGTTAATATCAAAAGAAGAGTACAAACTGCTCACCTGGGCATATATTTTTTACAGGAAGATTGAGCACTATCTGCAATTGATGAACAACAAGCAAACACATATTATACCCGAAAGGGGAAAAATTATTGAAAAACTGAGCTACTATCTGAAATTTCAAAATTTAACCGAGTTCAGAAAAAAAGTGGGAGACTACCAAAAACAGGTAAGAGCAATTTATAACTCCATTTTAGAAACTCCGATATCAAAAGCATCTACCAAGGCAGCCTTATCTGAAATCAAATTTAATAATCATCAAAAAGCTTTAAACGATTTTCAATTTTTGAGGGAAGGAAAAGGACTAACAATCAGTCGCAAGTTTGATAAACAAACAGTTGAAGGTTTTGGAAAGATTGAAATACTATTAATTGAATATTTACGTAAATCACAAGACCCAGATTTAACACTTTCAAACTTTGTACGCATAATAAAAAATGCAGATTTTCCATCAATCTGGTTCCAGGAATTTCAGGATAAAGAGTTCTTCAATTCGTTTTTAAAGTTGTGTGAGTATTCGCAAATAAGTATTGATCTATTTGCAGAGGATAAAGAATTAAGAGAAATATTTTTGAGCAGAGAAATATTTAAAGTGATTAATACCAGCACGATAAAAAATTACAAAATTAAAAAGGTATTGTTTCTTCTCTCTTCAAAATTAACATTAGTATTATTAAGTACAAGTGAGGCTTCTGAATTGATTGGCAATTTTGTTCAAGAAAAGATTAAAAACATTGCAGGTGAATTTGTAAAAAATAAAAAGTGGAAAGTCGATTATTTTATTGCGGTTTTAGGCAGCACCAGCACAGGCAGTATGTCTTTTACATCCGATATTGATTTGATTTTTGCTGCACGAAATATTCAAAAACATAAAAAGCTAGAGCAGAATTTTCAGGATTTGTTAAAACTTCTTCGTGATAGTTTATCACCCTTTTCAGTTGATTGCAGACTCAGACCGGAAGGCGACAGCAGCCAGCTTGTTTGGGAACTAACTGACTATAAGAAATATTTTCAGAATCGTGCTAGAATCTGGGAGTTGCAATCATTTATAAAAGCAAAATTTATTTGCGGTAATAAGAGATTGTATAATGGTCTTGTAAATTCATATTTGAAGCGAATTGAGAAGTTAAAGCGGGAAGAAATTTTAAAGGGAATAAATGAAATCAGAACAAAAGCAATTTCAACCTTTCCAAAAGAAATGCAGTTAATTGATTTAAAGAAAAACTCAGGTGGACTGAATGATATTGAACATATTACACATTATTTTATTCTTTCAAATAGTGTAAAAGTTAAGAATGCTGTTGGAAAATCAACGCCAAACATTTTAATTGAATTAAGTAAAACAAAAGGAGAAAAGAAACTCTTAAAATCACTTGCAGACAATTACATTTTCCTTAAAGAATTAGATATGTTTAATCAAATCGCTACTAACAGTAGAACGTCAAAAATTAGTGAAGAAACTGAAAGATTAGATAAATTAGCATTCCTTTTAAAAATTAAAGATGGTTTTGAGCTAAAAAAGAAATTCGGATTGGTTCTAAAGGAAAATCGGAATGCCTATAGTAAAATATTTTCCTAATGTTCATACTGAGCAAGCAATTGGGTGGAGGAAGAATCTCTTAAAGAAAATTAACAGACACCTCGCTTCACTGAGTGTAACAAACATTGAAATTTTAAAAGTTATATTATTTACATAAAATGAAATATTTTGAAAAATATTATTACTTAGTAACAACATTATTTGTGTTTATAGTTTACATGTTCACAATTGCACCTTCCGTTGTGCAAATAGATTCAGGTGAACTAGCTTCAGTGCAAGCCACACTTGGAATTGCACATCCAACGGGTTATCCACTTTTTACGATTATCGGTTATATTTTTTCCTTATTACCCCTGCCTGTTACAAAAATCTTCCAGCTTAACCTGCTTGCTTCAATTTACTGCAGTGCTACAGTTGGGATTTTTATTTATACAATAAAACTCTGTCTTGATAATCTTTCTCTTTTTGCGGGCAAGCGAACATCAAAAACCAGAAAATCTAAATCTAAAAAGAAAAAGAAACAAATAAGTGAAAAGGAAAACCCACAAAATAAATTATCAGAAATAATTAAAATTATCTCTGCAGTTTTTGGGGGATTAGTGCTTGCATTCAGCAATACGTTTTGGTTTCAAAGTACATCCGTGGAAGTTTATTCTCTGCACCTAATATTAATTACGTTAATAATGTTAACATTAGTTAAAGCTTACGTTCTTTCATTTAAAAATGATGAAATAAACACGTGGTTGCTTTTTGCTGTAGTACTTGCACTTGGATTTACAAATCACATGACAACACTACTCATTCTACCAGGAACTGCTTACCTATATTTTTCACGCTATAAAATAAATCAAGTATCTCTTAAACGAGTTCTTGTAATGATTTTAATTTTCTTACCGATATTAATTCTTGTTTATTCTTATCTGCCAATCAGAGCATCTCAAAACCCGATAATTAATTGGGGAAACCCGATAGACATGGAAACAATTCTTCGGCACATTTCTGGAAAACAATACCAGGTATGGCTCTTTTCCTCAATGGAAGCAGCAAAAAAGCAGTTTGTATATTTCATCGAAGCCTTACCATTAGAATTCTATATATCGCTGGCTGCTTCTGTAATCGGTTTATTCTTTTCATATATCAAAGCAAAAAAACTTTTTCTTTTTTTGATTATAATTTTTCTAACAACCGTACTTTATTCAATCAACTATGATATCCACGATATTGATGCATACTTCCTGCTTGCATTTGTAATGATTGCATTCTTTTCAGCTTTGGGTGCCGTAAAACTCTTAACACTGAAGGGATTTTCAAACCAAGTTATTATGGTAATTTTAGCATTCGTTTTAGCAATTCAGTTTTATTTTAATGTTGGTAAAGCAAATCAAAGCAATGTTTATACTTTTGAAGATTACACAACAGAATTAATGAGCTCTGTTTCGAATAATGCAATAATTTTCAGCTACCAGTGGGACTTTTTCATTTCTGCTTCTTACTATTACCAGTTTGTTGAAGATTACAGAACCGATGTAAAAATTGTTGATAAAGAATTACTTCGGCGTTCTTGGTACTACAATCAATTAAATAATTATGATCCTGATTTACTAAATGGGATTCAAAATGAGATTGACCAGTTTTTAGTTGCACTACAGCCTTTTGAACGCAGCGAAAATTTTGATCCAAATAAACTTGAAAATCTTTACAGAACAATTATGAGCAAGCTGATTACAACTAATATTGACAAAAGGGATTTTTACATTGCACCTGAATTAGTTGAACAGGAAATGAAAAGAGGTGAGTTCGTTCTTCCCCAGGGTTATAGTTTAGTGCCTGATTTATTTCTATTTAAAGTTGTCAAAGGAAATGAGTACGTACCTGCTGCTAATCCTGATTTTAAAATACGTTTTCCCGAAAAACGAAATCACTACATAGACAGCATTGAAAGATTTATCGGAACAATCCTTTCAAACCGAGCAGCTTATGAAATTAGATTTGGAAAAACTGAAAGGGCTAAATTATACGTTCAAAAAATTATGTCCGATTTACCTGATTTCAGAATTCCCCCACAGCTTCAGCAAATCATTAAGAATTAATGTCTATTCTTTAACTTCATCAAGCAAATCTTCGATTCGCTCTTCCGATAACTCAGATTTTGTTTTGAAAGATTGCAGAGTTACATCCATCTGCTGAATTAAATTCCGTTTATAATATTTTGGGGCATATACCGAACCATCAAGCATATAAATTCTATTTGTTTCTTCATCGAAAAACATATAATTAACAAAGGGGCCGCCCATTCCTTTTATGTTAAGCTCCCACAAGCCCTGAGTAAAGAGTGTATAGCGGTTGTTAAAATTTATTTCATTTACAGTGAAGTAATCTTCCGCCACAATAACAAAGGAGGAATCATCACTGGTTCTATAAAATTCTTTAGTTACACGGTCTCTTATTACTCTAATTGAATCTTCAACTAAATAATCCGGAGAAGCGTTCTCAATCCAGTGAACAAAAATCCATCTTTCCATATCACTACCGGGTGATCTTCTAAGCCAAACAAAATTATCTTCCTGCTCATCGAAAGCAACTTTGAAATCAGCCTGCACATAAATTGTCCATCCGTAATTTTTCAGGAATCTACCTTCAATGTCCATTTGCTCATAGGTTGGATTATAGAGATTGTTGTAAAGCCTTTTATCTGAAATTTTTTGATACGCATAAAGCATATTATCAGCGTTCTGAAATATTTTAAATTCAAGCTCTTGCATTGTCGGAGCTGATAAAACTGAAACTAGCTGGTTCTTTGCCCAAAGATCGTATTTGTAGATTACAAAATCGTTTTCAGTTTCCAGTTTAGCTTCAATGGAAGAGTCTACAATTGCTTTAATATAATCGGAGGTTCTGCTACCTGAATTTAGAGGTGCCGCTATAATTAAATTCTTTTTGTTTTTATGTTTTTCAATTTTTGCAACACTGATTCTCTTTAAGTTAAAAAGTTTTTCCGGTTGAGGTGTATATATTTCTTTTTCAAACGCACTGGTAAGGGATTCTTTTAGCTCCTCGTATTCAACAGAATCTGCAACAACAAAAATATCATCTTCAAACCCGCGAGCAGGCTTGTTCGATGGATCACAACTCACCAAAAGAAGAGAAAAAACAACGGTAAGTTTTATTAATAAAAATTTTTTCATTTCTACCTCGGAACGTTTGGTAAGGTTAAATCAAGTTGCGGAAGAATTGCCAAATACAATCCCCACATTGTAAAACCAACGGCAATTGGTATTGAAAGATTGTCATCAATTAGCTTAAATGAAACATTTTCAACGATTGCTCCCACGAAAGCACCAATTACGCCAATTAAATATTCTTCCGGAAATTTTCCAATTTTAGGTGTAAATAAAATCACTATACATGCACTAATGAAAAAGGTTAAAGTTCCCTCAAAACTTTTCGAAAGGAACTTTCTTTTACCGAATTTTCTGCCAATTAAAGCAGCAAGAGAATCACTTATAATTAAAATAGAAAAAGCAGAAATAAAAATCGGTTTTGGAAATATCAGAACGCCGATCAAAGCTGAAATAAATACGTAAGTAGCTCCATTTAAATTTCTTTTTTGATGATCAACTTCGTGCTCTCTTAAAATAAATCCGAATATTTTATAAAAAATTTTTCCGACTTCCGGCGAAAGATAACGAGCCCAATCAATAATTAGCGCTAATCCAGCAAGCACAGCAAGAATAATAGCTGCTGTATTTGTGGGGATGAAATAATAAATTATTGGAATTGAAAGAGAAGCAAGATGAATTGATTTTCTTAGTAATTCATCTTTATAAAGAATAGTACCTCGATCAATTTGAGTCATTTTTTACAGAGGGATCTTTTGCTTTACGCTTATCGATAAGTTTTTTTACGTGCTCAGGTACTTTTTCCTTTTTGTTATCTTCATCTTTGGTTTCCTCTTTGTGCAAGGGTGGAAGCTCTTCACCTTTTATTATGCTGTTAATTTCATCTGCGTCTAATATTTCACGTTCGAGCAATTCTTGTGAGAGTTTATGTAGCAAATTAATATTATCGTTTAATATTTTCTCTGCCCGTTCCATTCCTTTGTTTACAATTGAACGAACTTCGTCGTCAATTTCAACTGCTGTTTTTTCGCTATAATCCCTGTGCTTCTGAATTTCTCTGCCAAGGAAAATTTCTTCTTCTTTTGCACCATAACTCAAGGGGCCCATTTTCTCACTCATTCCCCACTCACAAACCATTTTACGTGCTATATCAGTAGCTTTTTCAATATCGTTACCCGCGCCAGTTGTAAAATGATTGAATACTATTTTTTCTGCAGCTCTTCCTCCTAAAGCATATGTTATCACAGCTTCCAGATATTCCTTTGAGTAAGTATGTTTTTCATCAATAGGCAAATAACTTGTAACACCAAGTGCACGACCTCTAGGAATGATTGTAACTTTGTGCACAGGATCAGCTTCAGGAATCATTCGCGCAACCAACACATGACCAATTTCATGATAAGAAGTTGTCTTTTTTTCTTCCTCGGTTATTATAAGACTCTTTCTTTCCATTCCCATCATCACTTTATCTTTTGCCTCTTCAAAATCAATCATTTCTACCGTTTTTTTATTCTTCCTTGCAGCAAGAAGTGCAGCTTCATTAACAAGATTTGCAAGGTCCGCGCCTGATAAGCCTGGTGTTCCTTTTGCAAGTACTTCAAGATCAACTTTTTCATCAAGTGGAATGCTGCGGGTATGAACTTTTAAAATGCCTTCTCTTCCTTTAACATCAGGTCTGTCAACAACAACCTGCCTGTCGAACCTGCCTGGTCGGAGCAATGCCGGATCAAGTACATCTGGACGGTTGGTTGCTGCAATTATTATTACACCACTGTTCTGTTCAAATCCATCCATTTCAACAAGTAGTTGATTTAAAGTCTGCTCACGTTCGTCGTGCCCACCTCCAAGTCCTGCACCACGATGCCTTCCAACGGCATCAATTTCATCAATAAATATTATACAGGGTGCATTTTTTTTTCCCTGATCAAAAAGATCTCTTACACGGCTTGCACCAACACCTACAAACATTTCAACGAAGTCAGCACCGCTTATTGAGAAAAAAGGAACACCCGCTTCACCTGCAACTGCACGTGCTAAAAGAGTTTTACCTGTTCCCGGAGGTCCTAAAAGCAATACGCCCCGTGGAATTTTTCCGCCAAGTTTTTGAAATTTGGATGGCTCTTTCAGAAATTCAATTACTTCCTGCAATTCTATTTTCGCCTCATCTGCACCTGCAACATCTCTGAAAGTAACTTTTTGACTGGATTGTGTAATTAGTTTAGCTTTGCTTTTCCCGAAAGAAAAAATTCCTCTTGAACCGCCGCCCTGGCCCTGCATTCTTCGCATAATTATAATCCAGACAGCTATAATCAAAATCCAGGGAAGAAAGCCAATAAGAATGTTTAACCACTCACTTGATTGTTTGTCGAACGAATAGCGTATTCCCCTTTCTTTCCAGATTGCTTCCTCATCTTTTATAATTGGTTCGGGAATGTAAACTGAAATAGCGCTTACTGGAGTAGAACTTCCATCAATTGTTATGGATGTTTCCGAAGTGAGATCTGCTTTAAAGTAATAATCATTTATATCGGATTTCGTAATTGTAGCTTCGGAAATTTTATCTGTTTCGTTCAGCAGTCGTTTATATTCGGCAAATGGAATTTCAATAAAATTTTCCTGACCAGCACGAAAGACCTGCATGACTATTACCGCTGCAACAATTACAGCACCCCATCCAAAGACCATACGCAAAATCTTAGACCAATCGAAGTTATCGTCCGGTTTGTTTGGTCCACCACCTCTCGGATTTTTAGGAGGCTGCTTTCCACCCATGTTATCTGCCATAAAAAATTTTTTAAAATCTATGTTCATTAAAAATTAGTCTCCGTTTTCATTTAAAACGTAAATAGAACGCAAATTCCTGTATTTCTGTGCGTAATCTAATCCGTATCCAATAACGAATTTTGATGGAATATTGTAACCAATATAATCAATTTTTAAATCATATTTAAGGCTATCTTGCTTAACTAGAAGCGATACAACCTTCATACTTTTAGGTTTATGCTTCTTAAACAGCTTTTCAATATACTTAACCGACAAACCTGTATCTACGATATCTTCAACAATTATTATGTCTCTTCCGTTCACATCGCAGTTTAATTCTTTAAGCAATTTTACTCTGCCAGAAGAGATTTTTGCATCGCCGTAACTGGATAATTTGAAAAAATCAATTTCACAATCAATACTTACGTATCTAATTAAATCGGACATAAAAAGAAATGAACCGTTAAGTACCCCTATGAAAACGGGAACAGTCCTTTTGTAATCTTCAGAGATTTGCTTTGCAAGCTCCTTTGTTCTTTTTTGAATCTGCTTTTCGCTGAAAAGAAGCTTAAATTTTTCATTGTTGATAATTACACTTTCGAAATCTTTAACACTCATTTATAACTCAGTATAAACACTTTTTTTGTTTGTGAAGTAATTTTAAACCTTTCGTCAATTCTCAGTCCGACAACCCAGACAATTTTTCCGTCATTAGTAAGCACTAATTGTTTTTTCTTTTGTGAAGATGAAACTTTTTCATCAATTAGAAAATCGGAAATTTTTTTTGAGCCTTTCATTCCAAGTGGATAAAATCTATCACCATCTTTCCAACTTCGGAGTTGAAAAAACGATTTCGCTTTGTCTGCCGAAATATATTCAATATTTTTTTTGTGTGATGTTTTTACTGCATCAGTTTTTACTTGTTCAATTTGAAATATATATCCGTTAACATCAACTGAATCACCTGCTTTGATTTTCTTCTGAATTATTTTTTGTTCTTGAAGATTAGAACTGCCAATAGAAATAAATTCTCTTTCCCGTGTTGCTATAATTTTATTTGATAAATTTATTTTTTTGCTTGATTGGCTCTCAGTCAGTTTAGTCAAATCGTTTATATTTTTGGCTGACAAATCAATTTTAAATTTTCTTTCAATGGCAGACTTAAAGAATTCATTCCAAAAACTTTTTTCCAATTTGTTAAGTTTTTTTAAGCTTATTCTCAATATCACTTTCGAAGAATTAATAGAATTCCTAATTGCAGATTCTACATGCTCTTCAATTGCTCCTCTTAGCTCTTTAATAATTTTTGATGAGCTTAATATTTTTTCTTCAACTTTTGGATTAAGTTTTTTCAGTTCCGGGATGATTTTATTCCGGATATAATTTCTTTCGTAATCAATATTTAAATTACTTGCATCCAGTCTGTAATTGATTTTCTTTTTAATTAAATAATTCCTTATTTCATCCGAAGTTAAGCTTAACATCGGTCTGATAATTTTATCTCTTTGAACCGGAATTCCAGAAAGTCCTTTTGATCCTGCACCTTTGATTAAATTTAACAAGACTGTTTCGGCGTTATCACTTGCATTATGCGCAGTAGCAATTTTATTGAATGATTTTTTACCTGCGATTTTATTCAATTCCTTATATCTTAAAATACGTCCGGCTTCTTCTACTGACAGCTTGTTTTTTTTTGCATAACCTTTAACAACTTTCACAACCGTAAAGAGTTCTACACTGTTTTCATCGCATAACTTTTTGCAGAATTTTTCATCTTTTTTTGCATCTTCGCCTCTAATTTTATGATTCAAATGAAATGCACTGAAATGCACACCAAGTCTTCGCTTAAATTTTAACAGAAAATGAAGCAGAAAAACTGAATCGCCGCCGCCGCTTAGTGCAACGAGGATTTTATCATTTTTTTCAATTAAATGATTTTCATCAATAAGCTTTAATACTTTTTGTTCAATAGTTTTATACATAACGAGCGCGGTTACATACTAGAAAATAATAACTGTTAAAATAAGAATTTACTTGTGCTAATCTATAGAATTATTTAGGCAAGATAAGAGGAAATTTATGAATGGATTTAAACTAACTCAAGTATTTCTAATTCCAGCAAGCCAGCAGGAACTTTGATCTTAACTTTTTCACCCACTTTGCTACCAAGCAATCCTTTACCGACCGGAGAGGTAACTGAAATTTTCCCCTCTTGAAAATCCGCTTCTTCTGGAGAAACCATCATATAATCAAACGTTTTCTTATTCTTTAAGTTTCTAACTTTTACTTTTGAAAGAATGTGTACTTCATCCTTACTAAACTTTGAAGCATCAATAATTTGAGCTCGCGATAAAATATCTTCAAGTTTACTAATCTTTAATTCAAATAAACCCTGCTCTTCTTTGGCAGCATCGTATTCTGCATTTTCAGAAAGGTCACCGTGTGCGCGAGCTTCCGCAATTTTTTCTGCTATTTCCTTTCTTCCATTTATTTTTAGCTCTTTTAACTCTTTTTCAATTTCAACAAGTCGTTCTCTAGTAAGATATACAAAATTTCCTTCTGGCATCCCTTTTTCCTGATTAATAAAAAAAATTGCCACTGCATTTCAGCAGTGGCATCGCAAAAATAAATATTCAATCGTATGTTGTCAAGACGAAATTACTTCATAAGAAGCATCTTTTTGGTTTCTGAGAAGGAACCTGCTTCTAATTTGTAAAAATATACACCGCTGTTTAATGTAGCAGCATCGAATTCAACTTCATAACTCCCAGCATCTAACTCCTTATTTACAATAGTAGTCATTTCTTTACCAAGAATGTTAAATATTTTTAATGTAACAAAGCTTTTTGTACTAATTGAATACTTAATTGTGGTACTTGGATTGAATGGATTCGGATAGTTTTGTTCTAATTTGAACTCTGACGGAGTTGATAATATTTCCGAATTTGTGACTAGTAGAAGATCATCTAGTATCCAATTTCCGTAATCAAAATTAATTGATGCTGGATCACCATTAATGTTAAACTGAAAATTTTGATTTTGTGCATTGTTAAATACTGTTACAACCGTATCACCCAACGAAGTATTAAATCTTATCCTTATAGGCATCGTAAAGTAGGAAGGATTAACATTTACATTTTGTACAATATTTAAGTCAATTTGATAAGTATTTCCGCTAACTAAATTTTTCGACCAATTAACTGTATACTTCGGATAATTTTCACCGTAAATCCATTCCTGAAAAAAGTAATCAAGGCTTTGTCCGTAAACACTTTCTGCAATAGCTTGAAAGTCTTCAGTAACAGCCACACCGTACTTAACAGTTGGATCATCAGAATAAGCTCTTAAAATATTAAAGAAGGTAGAGTCACCAACAACTCCTCTTAGCATATGTAAAACACAAGCACCTTTTGCATAGGAACGTGCACCATTAAATATTTCCCAAACGCTGGAAATATCTTGTACCCAGATAGTACCGTTGGCAGTTTTGGCATAACCCATTTCATTAGCAATTTGTGTATTATATTCTCCTTGTCCATCTCTAGCTTCTAAATAAACAGCTTCCGAGTAAGTTGCAAAACCTTCGTTCAACCAGATGTGGTGCCAGTCCTTGCAGGTAATCATATCACCATACCATTGATGAGCAAGCTCATGAGATACTACTCCAGTCCCCCAAAAACCCATTGACGAGCAGGTTTGATGTTCCATAGCTCCGCCCCATTCCATTTCTGCATGCCCGTATTTTTCATTTATAAAAGGATAGGGTCCGTAAAACTCGCTGAATACTTCCAGCATATCATCTGTTTCATCTAAATAAGTTTTTACAGAATTAAAAGATTCGGGATAAACAAAATGATTTATTACCATCGAATCATTTTGTCCATAATGGAAATATGTATCATACTGCTGATAGTTGGTTATTGCAAGTGATATTAAATAGTGTGCAATTGTGTAATGATTTTTCCAGTAGTAAGTGTGGGTGCCATTGCCATTATTTGTAATATTCTCCAGTGTTCCATTTGAGACAGGAATTAAATTATCGGCAACTGTAATCCAAACATCAGATGAATCTACTTTATCAGCCGGAGTATCTTTGCAGGGAAACCAATCCGGAGCACCGTAAGGTTCACTTAATGTCCATATGATTGGAGTACCTCCGTGATAACCAAATTCAAAGCTTCCAAATCCACTTGAGCCTGGTGTGCCCTGATAAAATACTTTTACGGAAAAAGTTTCATTCTGTGAGTAAGTTCTATCAAGATTAATATTAATTTTATTAGACGTGTGAGTGAAATTTGCTGTTGCATTTCCATTTAAATAAACAGAATCAATTGAAAGTGCATTTTGCAGATCTAAAAAACAATTATCAATTGATGTGGTATCAACTTTTATATCGATCGTAACAGCTCCAAAAATATAATTTGGATTTGCAGTTACAGTTAGTTCCAATCCATAGTAGCTAACATCGATTTTTGTATCCCCCGGATATTGGATTTTAGAGAGCTGAATTGTTTTTTCGTGTCTTTCACGTTCAGCTTTTATCCAGGGTTTGTAGTCATCCTGTGCAAAGATGAAAGACGCAGCAAGCAATAGAACCATAGCTATTTTAAAGTGCATTTTTTCTCCCATTTTGTATAATTTTATCAGTAAAAATAGTGCTTTCTTCAGTAAAATATATGGCGAAATTCATACCATTTTTCTTATTCCCTAAAATTAAGTTAATTTGCTAATTGACAAATAAGCATATGCTGACTATTTTCCGCGAGTTTAATTAATCAATAATTAGAATAACTCATCGGAGAATCCATGAAATTTAATTTTCTTTCAAAGATTACTTCTTTTCTTTTCATAAGCATTTTTATTTTGTTCAATTCTACTTTAAATGCGCAACCGAATTTTGCTGAACTTTGGAATGATGTAGTCGAAACTAATATTACTGCAGTTGGAACAAGGTATATCTTTCCTCAATCCTACCGTATACTTGAACTAGATTTACAGGATTTGTCTACTGCATTGAACCTGGCTCCCAAAGAAGAATTAAAGAATGTAAAACAATCAGGATTTCTGTTAAGCTTACCTCTACCCGATAATAGCTTTTCTACTTTTAAGATTGTGGAAACACCTGTTATGGCAGAGGAACTTGCATTAAAATATCCGCAGATAAAAACGTATCTCGGACAAGGAATTGATGATAGGAGCGCGAGAGTCAGATTTGATATAACACCTGCCGGTTTTCACGCAATTATTTTTTCAAGCAAAGGAACCATTTATATTGATCCATACTCCCTTGGTGAAGCAAGATATTATATTTCCTATTATAAAAAAGATTATATACCAACCGAAGAACAGCTTAGTGCTGTCTGCAACCTATTTGGTGAAGATTCTGAGTTTGGCGATCACATCAGAAATTTGGTAAATGATAATCCATATGTACTAACTGGCCCTCAATTAAGAACTTACAGACTTGCTTGTGCTACTACGGGTGAATATACCATTTTCCACGGAGGTACAGTAGCACAGGGGCTTGCTGCAGTTGTTACAGCAATAAACAGAGTTACGGGTGTCTATGAAAACGAAATTGCTGTTAGATTAGAATTAATTCCAAACAATGATTTAATTATTTACACCGATCCTGGCTCCGATCCCTACACAAATAACAGTGGTGGTACTATGCTTAACCAGAATCAAGCAAACCTTGATGCAGTGATAGGAAATGCAAACTACGATATTGGACATGTTTTTAGCACTGGAGGTGGAGGAGTAGCTTTTCTCGGCGTGGTTTGCCAGCCTGGATTTAAAGCTAGAGGTGTAACTGGTTTACCGCAGCCAATCGGAGACCCATTTTATATTGATTATGTAGCACACGAAATGGGACATCAGTTCGGAGGAAACCATACATTTAACGGCAGTGCAGGAGCCTGCAGCGGTGGTAATAGGAACGGTGCAACCGCCTATGAACCTGGAAGTGGAAGCACCATTATGGCTTATGCGGGTATCTGCGGAAGTCAGAATTTGCAAAGCAATAGTGATGATTACTTTCATAACATAAGTTTTGTTGAAATGGTCAATTACACAAATAATGGAAATGGAAATTCGTGCCCTTTAGTAACCAATACAGGAAATAACGAACCAACAGCCACAGTTCCGGCTGGCGGATTTACAATTCCAATTAGCACACCATTTATGCTGGTTGGCTCTGGAACAGATCCTGATAATGATCCTCTAACCTATTGTTGGGAAGAATGGGATCTTGGTCCAGCTGGGCATCCGAATAGCCCAACAGGTAATGCACCGATATTCCGAACATTCGATCCAGTTGATGTACCTTACAGATATTTTCCAAAACTCGCTAACATTTTAAATAACTCTCAGACTATTGGCGAAATATTACCAACTTATACACGCACCCTGACGTTTAGATTGACAGTTCGTGATAATCGTGCGGGAGGTGGTGGTGTGCAATACGCACAAATGCAGTCAATTAATGTTACAAATACTGCGGGACCATTTTTAGTTACTCAACCTAACACAGCCGTTACATGGCCGGGAAACACTACTCAAACTGTAACCTGGGATGTAGCTAATACAAGTATAGCACCCGTAAATGTTACCGAAGTAAATATTCTACTTTCCACAGATGGTGGATTGAACTTTACGGAAGTATTGGCCTCCAACATTCCAAACGATGGCTCAGAAGATTTGTTTCTTCCCAATCTTCCCACTACACAGGCAAGAATAAAAGTTGAAGCAGTTGGCAATGTCTTCTTCGATCTATCCAACGAAAATTTTACTATTGAAGATTTTATACCCGTTGAATTGACGGCTTTTTTTGCATTGGTAACAGAGAGAGGCGTCCTTCTCAAGTGGACGACAGCCACTGAGAAAAACAATTCCGGATTTATGATTGAAAGAAGCTCGAATAATGTAGATTTTAACGATGTTGTTTTCATTAACGGAAAAGGAACAACAACTGAAATTACAGACTACGAATACGTTGACAATCTTACAAAACCAGGAATGTACTACTACAGACTTAAGCAGATAGATTTTGATGGATCATTCAACTATTCAAATGTTGTTGAAACCGAAATAAACGGACCGGAAGTATTTAATCTTTTGCAAAACTATCCAAATCCATTTAACCCATCGACTATAATAAAATTCTCAGTACCGATTGATTCACGCATAAGAATTGAACTGTTCAATACACTTGGAGAAAAAGTTGATGAACTTACTAACCGCAACTATAGTATAGGAAACCATGAAATAAACTTTGATGCATCAATACTATCTAACGGAGTTTACTATTATACGATTAGTGCAAATGGAATTGATGGCAGCACTTATTATTCAACAAAGAAAATGGTTTTGATAAAGTAAGATTAGAGTGTGATTTAGAAAAAAATATTATTCGTTCTCTTTATAAAGTCAGTCTTAATTAATGGGACTGGCTTTCTTAATTAATTTCCTGAATCCTACATATTTTTTTAAAATCACAATAGCGGCAAATTTTAGACTCACGGTTATCCAGCAAAGATAAATTGAATTTACCTTCTGAAATCGCTTTCACATAAGTGCTTACCATACTTTTGCAAATTTTTATCATCTCTTCAGCGTTTTCAATTTTATTTTCGAGGCTGTCATTTTTTCCCTTTTTATACAAATTAACCAACCTTATACCAAAATCTTTTTCGGAATATTTAAGAGAAAAAATTTGTGCACCCGCTGGTTTATAATCGTCTTTAAAGTAAGCAGAAATCAATTCTTTGGAAGCATACAAATAAAGCGGCAGTTGAAGTGATAAACCTGTTTTCAAATCTTCGATTGTTGGTTTTGTTCCACTAAGTTTATAATCTACTACTTTTAAAGTTTTATCGGAATCATTTACATCTACTCTATCTATTTTGCCTCTCAATTTTACATCGCTGATTTTTATCTCTTTTTTTACGGGAATACGTTTCGCGCTTTCATTTTTTACTTTACCAAATCCTAATTCAAAAAAGGAAGGAATATACCCGTCGTCTCTATTTCTTTCCTCCAAGAGAAATTTATAAAGAATAGAATTTTTCTTTTTATCGTTTATTCCCAATAATTTTTCACGTTCAAAAAATGCTGATTCGGAAGTAAGATTTAAATCATCAAATTTTTTATGTGCTAGATCGAACAATAATTTTTCCGCCATTTTAAAATCATTCTCGGAACAATTCTTTAATACAATTCCTGTCCGTTTAAGTGAAGAGTAGAATATAAATAAAATTGAATGCAGCAAGCTGCCAAATTCAAAAGCCTCTAACTCTTCCAGCGGTTCTTCCACCGTTTGTATTCTTAAAATGTTTTCAAGAAAAAATTTGTATGGACATTTGGCGTACGTTTCTAACTGTGTAGCCGAAAATTCTCTATCTGTGATCTCATTTAGTTGATCTTTTAAAATATTCGGAATGTTTTCTCCAATAAATCCAGAATATCCAAAATTTCCAAAGGGATCTTCTTTCCTTTTTTTATCAATTTCTATCGAATGGTTAATTTTTTGCAAATTGATATTTAATTCTTCAGAAATATTTATTGATTTTCTTTCTTCATATTGCAGGAACCCGATATGTTCCAACAACTCGCGTTTCGAAAATATTGTGCTAGAAAATGATTGTTCATTTTTAGACTGAGTTGAAAAGATTTTCAAGAAATCCTGCAAAAAACTCGACTGAACCAATTCCTTTTTTTCTTCGAACAAAGGGTAAGTTAAAAACAATTCTTTTCTCCAAGAACATAAAGCCTGATAAAAAAGGTAGCGCTGCTCAATTTGATACCGTTCTTCTTCTCTAGCAAATGATCCTGAGAAAAATATTTCAGGAGAAAATCGTGTTGGGAAATCACCATCATTTAGTCCGCAGATAAAAAGATAATCAAAGTTAAGCCCTCGAATTTCGTTCAAAGTAGTAATTTGCACGCCGTATCCAGACTTTTCTGCAACATTGTAACGGCTGAATGCAGTGAGCGTTCTTATTTGATTTAAATAAAAACTCAGATCGTATTTTATTTCTTTTTCGCTTTCAAGCTCCAAAATTTCAGTGAACTCTCTTAACGAATTAATAAATGTGTTAAGCGCCTTTAAATCCTTTTCAACAACATCGTTTTGACCATTTAAGATTGTAGCCGGGAAATTCAAACCAAATATTAATGATAAAATCTCATTCAAAAATTGCTGTGGTGAAAGTTTTTTATCGAACGGCACTAGCATTGATTTTATTTTTTGAATCTCTTTTTCAGCCTGCAGACAGTTTTTAATCAGCTCTTCTCTTCTTTCATTTTCATCATACTTTGAAGATAGCTCATTAATTTTATCTGTAATTCTACTAATCCAGTTCGCGTAACCCGAGACAATTTTTAGTTCTACTGAAACTTTTAAAAGATTTGAGAGATTAACTTCCTCTATTTGAATAAAATAATTGCTGAACGCCCGTAAAATATTTTTGTAATAGAAATCATCCTCTGCAACTTCTAGTAAATGAATAATTCCCTTAATTGGTTCAGATGTACTTAGCGAAAACCTGTCGGTTAAATTGAAAGGAATACCAAAGAGTGAGAATCTGTCCCTTATTATTGGAGAATATTTTTCAATCAGGTTAAACACAACACAAATTTTGTTCGGTTCGGTATTTCGATTCTGCAATAGTAATTTTATTTGCTTCGCAACAAGTTCAATTTCTTTTTCTCTGCTTCTTGCGCTAATTACATTTAACTTATCTTTAAAATTTCCATCTTGCTGCCCGGTTGTTATTTTGGAGAAATTTTCTCTTACGGTATTGATAAACTTTGATTTCGATGGGGTGGAAAGATCGGCAATTTCTTTAAATCCTTTTCCTATAAATCTATCGTGACAGGCATCGAGGTGCGAAAAAATTAACGGGTTGTACCTGTAGTAATCCAGCACTACAAAAAGTTCAGTATCTTTAATTTCTGAAGTTGAATTAATTATTTCAGTTTCGGGTTCAGTAAACTCATCAAAGCCATTAATCAAAATTACTTTTACATCTGGAAAGTTTTCTTTAAATAAATTTTTAAATTCATCACCGTTCAAATTATTTATGTCTAAATAAACATCACCAATTTCGCACAAGCTAATGTTTTCGAGTTTTGCTTGAAATCTTTCATAGATATTTGCAATATCTAATGCTTTAGTTACATCAGCACCGGTTAATCTTTTGGATTCTTCAACTAAGTGATCTGGAGAGATACCGTGCCGTTTATATTCTGAAATAACATTTTTTATTCGTTCGAGTGTTCCGAATGGTATTTCCCTTCTATACTGCGAAAAATATTTTAACTCAGTTTCTTTAAAACATTGATTTAAAATCAATACTGCAGACTCTTCAGAAATAATATTTTCATCTTCATAAAAAACAGAGTTTAATTTTTTTGCGTACGAACCTATCGTTTCAATTTTTAATCCTGCAGCTGAATTATTTGGAGCGATGGATATGAGCTCACGAGTAAGATATCTTAGTTTTCTTCTGGTTGGAACAATAAACAGAATTTCATTCAATTTGTTATTGACTATTCGATTGTTGATAACCGAATCAATATCAATTTTGGCAATATTTTGTTTAGTTAAAATCACTTATTATTATTTATTCTTTAAGCTACTGAACACTAGTAACAGGTAATGAATGCTGTTTTGCCTTTTATAGAATGCAAAAAATCAGCGGTAATCAATTATTAGGTTGACATTCTAAACAAGTTGATTATTTTAGAAATATAAATAGAAATCAACATGCGAACCTTAATATTTTCAATATTGCTGATAATTACAACTCTCCTGCCTGTTTGGGATTGCAATTTTGCTCACGCGCAGGGAATCGGAGAGATTGCACCAGAAAAACCACCTGAAGTGTTTCCGCCAAATGCATGGGGATTTGATTTTTTGATCGGTGAAAGCGGTTTTGGTTTTGGAGGATTTTTCCGCAAACAGCTTAATGTTAAATTTACACTTTCTGCTGATTTATCTATTTCCGAAGCTAAAGATGAAAGAGAAGTGGAATATGTTGATATTTTCGGACAGACATTTACAATTGGAAAAAAGAACCGTGTATTTCAGGTACCTCTCACATTTGGTGCTCAGTACAGGTTATTCGAAAAAGAACTGGCGGATAATTTAAGACCGTACATAAATGCTGGTTTCGGACCTACAATGGCACTTACAACTCCTTATTCCGAAGAATTTTTTGCTGCCTTCGGAAAAGCACAAACACATTTCGGCGTTGGCGGCTACGTTGGTTTTGGTGCAAATTTCGGACTTGATAAATCGAACCTTATTGGATTAAACATTCGTTACTACTACACTAAGTTTATTGATGGCGGTGTGGAAATACTTGCAGGAAGATTTAAAGATGATTTACAAGGGTTCTTTATCTCCCTGAATTTTGGATTTATGTATTGAAATACTTTCTGCTTATAAATTACATTTCGAAAAATACCTTATTTAATTTTTAATTAGTCATCTATAATAATGCTACGTTGTATTAAACGACAAAGGACGACACTGTCACGACAAGCCTGACACAACTCACCTTTATCCACAACCAAACCATTGAAAAAATAACTTTTTAGCACCGGTACAATTCTTCCATTATATTTTTTAAGTGAGGCAAGAAGTATGGTGCTTTTAATTAAAATATTTCTTTTATTCCTGTATGCAAAGGAAAATATTTTCCCGATTTGCGGGACAAGCATACAACCTTTCAAGCACACACCCATTCATTTATGCTATCCAACCGGTTTTACATAACCTGGTAAGAACTTATCTCTTTCCCGAAAATTTTATTTAGAGGATGATATGTATTTGTGTAAATATTATATAATAACTTTAGCTGCTATAGTAATAAACAATGTTTTGATTGCACAGCAAGTTTCGCTTGATGATTTTAGAAAAATCCCCGGTATTGAAGTAAATCTCCGGCAGGACAGCACAATTGAAGTTTTTGATAAGAGAACAAATTATCGCTATCTAAAAAATATAGCTGAATTCCCAGGAAAAGAAAACCAAACAGAGGCAGATTTAATACTAGAATTAGACACAATAAACTTTGCCTATTATGAAGAGTACTACCGAACCTGGGGAAAGATAAAAGCCTGGAATGCATACTCTGCAAATTATATTGCGATTGATTCGGATAGAAATAAGCAATTTGAACTTTATGTTTATAGATTTGTTAATAATTTACCGGGTGGCGACTTCACCGATGCACAAATATATGAACAAAGTCAGGATTCAATTTTTAATCTAATCTTTGATTTCACACCTGACTCACTATCTATGTTCTTCGACGTTGGTGATATAACAGGAGATGGTTTACTGGATATTTTTTGCCGGGATTACTATAATGCCTTGTGGTTTTATGAGCAGAATAATCCTAATAATTTAATTAATTACTTTAATTTCAAATACAATCCATTTCCTCCGCAGTATCAGTCCAACACACCAACATTTTATGATATTGATAGTGATGATACTCTTGAAATTATTTATTTCCTTTTTGCAGGTGACGGAGACAGCGTCTGGGCTTACAGCAACCATGTGGCCAAATACAATTCCGCAATTAATAACTATGAGTTGATTTACTATCACAGACCTTTACCAGACTTTTATACATACGGGATAAGCACAGGTGATTTTGATCAGGATGGAAAAGGGAACTTTGGAACCGGAAGCATTTACGGCAAGTTTTATATTTACGAGTACGTTCAGGGGACACAGTATTTCGTTGAGCTTGAAGATACTTTGCAGACTTATAATGCATACCTTACAACATTCACAGATGATATGGATGGAAACGGAAAACCTGAGATATGGATAGGCGGAGATTTCAACAGCAGCACTTACGGTGGAGTAACAAGAATATATGTATTTGAAGCAAGCGGTCCCGGAAATTATGAGCGGGTATTCCAGATTGACATCAGGGGGCTTTTTGCCTTTACAACAGGCAAGTTGCGTAATTGTGATCTGGATTATGACGGGAAGAAAGATCTATTCCTTGCAAACGGAGATTTTGTTTTTGGAATTAAAAATAATGGAATCGGTTCGTATTATTTTGATTTCATAAAGCTGTTGCCTCTTATTGATACCACTTACTCTTCCCAGTTCATTGAAGCTATTGATGCGGCTGATCTGGATGGTGATAATACTTTTGAAATCGTTGCAAATCACAATCTATATTTTTCTAACAATACCGGGGCATATTACTCTGTTTTTCATAAACGCAATAAGATTTCCGGAATTGAAGACAATGACAATTCTCTACCTGATAGGTTTAATTTGTATAATAATTATCCAAATCCATTCAACCCCGAAACTAAAATAAAATTTGTTCTGCCAACGGAATCAAAGGTTTCTATCATTATTTACAATATTCTCGGGAAAGAGATTACAGACCTGATAAGTGATACCCGCAAAAGCGGAGAATATGAAATTAACTGGGATGGGACTGACAACTCAGGAAGCAGAGTTCCATCGGGTATTTATATCATTACAATGAAAGCTAATCCTGTAAATGAAATCATTGACGGTTTTCAAAAAACAATTAAAGCAATTTTATTAAAGTAAATGTACTCAGCTTGAATGCTGAGTAATGATTAATAGGGAGAATAAAAATGAAAAAGTTAATTTTATGCGCTTTAATTTTATTTGCAGCGTTTGGTTACAGCCAAAATTACTGGACTTCAGAAGTGGATATAAATTTCTTGGTTAGCTCCAATACAAAGGTATCATCTTTTGTGGATAATAACGGAATTCATATTGTTTACTCACGTAATGGTGGTATAAGATATGCACTTGTTAATTCAAACGGGGGAGTAACTAAATATGATAAGGTTATTGAATCTGAAAGTTCATGAACTGATTTTGCAAATGTAGTTGCCTTTGGTAGTAATGTATACGCAGTTTACTACAAAAACAATGATATTAAGGTTGCAAAAAGTACAAACCTTGGTAGTAACTGGAATAGCTCTTTCTCCAGCTTTGATTTAATAAACACAGGCTGCAACAAAATACTAGCATATAAAGAAGGAACAGATATTCACATTGTATGGTCAGAAGTTAGAGAAAGCGGCTGGGGTTATGATTCACATTATATAAAATTTGTTCCATCTACGCCGGCTTGGAGTCAATATAAAAATGTAACAGATAATGAAACTTATGGCGGCGATGAGCCGGATATCACGTTTTCAAATGACAAATTACATGTTAGCTTTGTTAAATATCAATTTACGGAGCCAAAGACAAGAGACCGCTCCTCAGGAACCTGGCAAACATCACAAAGTGTTCCTTTTCATTACTTTCCATTCGCAACTTTAGTAAGAAGAGGAAAACCGATAGTTGCGAATAACTGGTTGAACGAAATTTACAGGGCTGATTATTCCTCTATCGGAACATCAGGAGATTATATTGGTCACTCATACAGAAGTTTAAGCAATTCAACCTGGTACAGCAATCAAAATTATCTTCAGACTACGAATAATAAAATACATGTTGTAGATAATACTGCTAATGATAAGATACACATTATCTATTATGATAATTCTTCAAGTAATTATTTACATAAAACAATTACAGGGACAACAATTTCCAGTTCAATTGCAACAATACCGCTGTATGATCAATCAAGTTCGTTAAAAGCAAATTCAAATGATCTATATTTACTAAGGATTCAAAATCCGAGTACACCAAGTAAAATTAAATTCAGACATTATGATGATGCGCCGCTTGCTCCAACCAATTTAACTGTATCTAAAAGTGAAGATAATCATCCATACTTATCCTGGGATGCAAATAGTGAACCGGATATGGATGAGTACCATATTTATAAGTTTATAACAAGCTGGCAATATGTAACCTCGACAAGTAACACTTATTATGAAGATACTGATGAAGATTACTGCACTGCACCACCTCCACAGCAATGCACAAATGAACATAATATTTCATACAGAATTACAGCAGAGGATCTCGGTTCAAATGAATCCGATTACTCAAATACTGTGGTTGCACGTGTTCTGGGTGGTCCGCCAGCAAAACTTGGTGGTGGAAACTCCGGCAGCTCAGCAGTTGTTGAATACTCATTGAAACAAAACTATCCAAATCCTTTCAACCCAACCACAACAATTGATTACTCAATTAAATCAGCAGGAATTGTAACACTTAAAGTTTACGATATGCTTGGAAAAGTGGTAGCTTCACTTGTTAACGAAAGGAAAGAATCAGGGAATTATTCTGTAACGTTCAAGGCTACGAACTTACCAAGTGGTATTTATATTTATAAGCTAACCGCTGGAAAGTTCACAGAGACTAAAAAGCTGCTTCTCCTGCGTTAATCCGCCGCGGTGGATCGGAGGACGGTTCTACTAAAATAGCAATTCACAATTGGAAGCCGGGATAATCCGGCTTCCTATGTTATTTCACCCCTTCCACTTAATCGTACAACCTATTGTAAAAGTCTCGGGCACAGAGATTTCTTTGCCCTCCAAAAGCTCATTTAAAGCATTACGCAAATAGTGGTTTTGCACCTTGTCCGGCTCCTGCCAGTTATCATCAATCTTTCCGTGAAAGGCTAACTTTCTATTCTCACCAAAAAGAAAAATCTCCGGCGTATGTGTTGCATCATAGGCTCGTGCAACGCTCTGGTCTTCGTCTCTTAAGTAAAGAAAGTTAAAATTTCTCTCAGCCGCTCTCTTCTTCATATTTTCAAACGAATCATCAGGATAATTAACATCATCGTTTGAATTTATAGCAATTGCTGCCAAACCTTTATTTTTATAATCTTGTTGTATTTTTTTAATTCTATCTTCGTAAGCATGTACATAAGGGCAATGGTTGCAGCTAAAAATTACAATTAATGCTTTTTTATCCTTGAATGACTCAAGTGAATATTTTTTATCATCAATACCAATTAAATTAAAATCTGGTGCAGAGGAACCGATTTCTAAATTATTTGTAGCCATAATTCAAACTCCTTTTATACAATTCTTAGTAAATGAACATCTGTATAATTAAATTAAAATACGAATGAAAAAATCTCTTTTCCTTTTTACAATTATTTTATCAGGATTTATAATGGCACAGGAAAAACAACTTGCCTGGGATCTTTATTACTCATACGAAAACTTTAAAGAAAAAACCCTGACAAACAGAAGATTTAAACACTCCGATATAATTCCATTAATCGAGCAGGCAAAAAATAATAAGAATTTTAAGGTAGATAAAGTCGGAACATCGGCGGAGGAAAGAGACATTCATTTAATTTCTGTTGGAAACGGAAATAAAAAAGTTTTTCTGTGGTCTCAAATGCATGGCGATGAACCAACTGCTACTGCTGCCATTTTTGATATTTTAAATTTCTTTTATGCAGAAAATGAATTTGTTGAGTTTAAGAATTTTTTACTTTCAAATCTGACACTTAGTTTTTTGCCAATGCTTAATCCCGACGGTGCGGAATTATTTCAGCGAAGAAATATTTTTGAAATAGATTTAAACCGCGATGTTCAGCGGCAGCAAGCTCCCGAAGCAAAAATTTTAAAAAATGTTTTTGATACCTTAAATGCAGATTTCGGGTTTAATCTTCACGATCAGAGTAGAGAATATTCTGCAGGAAATACAATTAATCCTGCTTCAATATCGTTTTTAGCTCCGGCACCCGATTGGGAGAAAACAGTTACACCCATTAGAGAAAATGCAATGAAACTGATTGGTACAATGTTGCAAGCATTAAATGAATTTATTCCTGCTCATATAGGAAAATATTCAGATGATTACGAATCGCGTGCTTTTGGAGATAATTTTACAAAATGGGGAACTTCTGTAGTTCTATTAGAAACCGGCGGCTGGCGTAACGACAGGGAAAAACAATTTTTGAGAAAGATAAATTTTATTGCATTGCTAACTGCTTTTGCCAGCATTGCTACTGAATCGTATAAAGAACAGACTATTGAAGCTTATGAATCACTTCCAAAGAACCGAGAACTGATGATGGATGTGATATTCAGAAATCTTAAAATAAAAAAAAATGAACACGAGTTTTTAGTTGATATCGGAATTAATTTTGAAGAAAAAAATTTAAATGATGCAAAAGATTATTATTTAAAAGCTGAAATAGAGGATATTGGTGATCTGTCAGTCTATGCAGGATATAAAGAATTTGATTTAAATGGCTACTTTATTGAAGCCGGAAAAACTAAAACGGATGAAATAACCTCAATTGAAGAATTAAAAACTTTAAATGTTGCTGGTCTATTTAAAGCAGGTTATACAAATGTTTTGCTTATAACTGAAAAATATCAGCATGAATTTTCAGAATACAAATTTAATATTGCTATTAAAGATGCCTCAAAAATATATCATGAAATAAAAGTTGAAGGCAATGCGAACTTTATCATTAAAAGAGAAAATGAAATTCGCTACGCAGTAGTGAACGGTTTTTTTTACGACTTACAAAATATTCAAAACACAAACGGAAGCGGAATTGTTTACAAATAATTGTTTAAACTTTATTAATAATGACAAAGCAATTCAATACAACAAAAGAAGAATTACAAAAATTAGGGCAAGAATTTAAGTTACAGGCATTTACTTTACTAGATGACTTATTCAATCTTGCTTTTTGGCTTGTGCTAAAAAAACGGGTTGCAAAAAAAGCAGTGTGGATCACTTACAAAAAAGCTATTTACTACTGTGATAAAACAAAAGCGACCGCTGATTGGAACGCATGGATGCACAGAATATTTTTCAACAGAATTTTCGATTACTATTCTGCAAATCCAAGAGCAGAAGAATTTGGTTTCGAATTGATAGATAATTTGAAAGTAGATTCCAACTTAGTTTTGAAATTTAAAGAAATATATTCTGATCGAATAAAGGAGAAAGAACTAACCAAACTACTTAGAAACGTACCACAATTATTACTCCTTCCATTAGTACTAAAAGAAGTTGCCAATCTTTCTTACAGAACAATAGCAGAATTTATTGATGTACCCGACGGTGTGATTTCAACAAGAATTTACCGGGCAAGAAAATTAATTTTTATCAAATTGCTTATCCTAGACTTTGAAGAATCAAATTCTGTGAGTGAAAAATCAGATTTGATCTTCAAATTAAGAGTAACTGCAGAATTATTGGATAACGAACTACCGAGCAGTGAAAAAGATGCGTCAGAAGAAAAAATTAAAACAGACCCGCGACTGAAAAAAGAATACGAAGTACAGGAACTGGTAAAAAAGGTTCTTAAAAATTCGTTTGTTACTAAAACCTCCCCTGAAAGATTAAAGCAGAAGATTAAAAAGAAGGCAGAAAGTAGCTTTTCAGTCAAAATTTAAGTCCTTTGAATGCGAAGAAATATACAACACTATAATCAAAACTTGTATATGGAAAGCGATAACTTTAAATTGGAGTTTGCAATTTGATTAAATCTAGCAATACATTATGGCAAGATTAAAAAATATTGAGGCTTTTTGTAATTCCTGCAACTCTATCCAAAAAATGGAAATAAAGGGTGAAGTTTCGGGTGAAGATACAGAGACTAAAAAATGGGCTAAATGCAAAACCTGCAAGCATGTGATGGTAGTTGATATTACTGAACAGCTTAAAAGCGCCAATGTATCTTTAGAGGGAATTGAAAATGAAGATTGCACAGTTTATGCTCCGATTCGAACATTTAAAATTGGCGAATCTATTTATCACGAAAATTGGGATGACTTTGGAAAAGTAGTATCCAAAGAAACATTATCGAATGGACAGAGTTCAATTTCTGTTGAGTTTCAAAAGTCAGGTTTAAAAAAATTAATTGAGTCACTAAATAAGTAAAGCGAGGTGAAAAACATTGGTCGGCATATCAGTCGGTGAGAATGAATCCATTGATAAAGCTTTAAGAAGATTTAAAAAGAAATACGAGAGATCGGGAGTTCTTAAAGAATATAAGAAAAGAACCTTTTTTGTTAAGCCTTCAATAAAGAAAAGAATGGAAAAGATGAAAGCTGTCAGGCGTGCACAACGAACTGAAGAAATTTAATCCTTTTAACCCCTCTTGAGAGGGGTTTTTTATTATTTAATGTGAAGAACCGGTTCAATTACATCCGGTTCTTTTTGTTTTGCGTAATGCCTACTCAAATGTTTTACGATTATATCGTAAGCATCATCAATATTGCTGCACATTGAAAAAAGTTTAACATCCGATTTACTAATCATTCCCTGCTCAACAAGAGCATCAAAATTTATGATTTTATTCCAGTAATTTTTATCATAAATAACCATAGCCAACTTCTTTTTCATTTTTGCAGTTTGGATTAATGTAATTACCTCAAAAAGTTCATCCATCGTGCCAAAACCACCAGGGAAAATAATAAAAGCTTTCGATAGGTATGCAAACCAAAACTTACGCATAAAAAAGTAATGAAATTCAAAACTTAAATCGGGAGTAACGTATTTATTTATAAACTGCTCGTACGGTATACTGATATTTAAACCTATTGAATATCCGCCTGCCTTTTTGGCTCCTTTATTTGCCGCCTCCATTATTCCAGGTCCGCCGCCTGTGCAGATGATGAACCTGTTAGCCATTGTTTCAAGATTCATTGACCATTCGGTTAAACGGCGTGAAAGTTCAACTGCATCTTCATAATAGCGGGACATATTTACAAGACGCTGCGCTTCCCTCAATTTCCCTGTAAAATTATCAGTGGATTTTGGATTGAGAGATTTAATCTTGTTGTACTCTTTCAGAGCCTCTCTTTTGGATACTAATCTTGCGGAACCAAAGAAAACAATCGTATCCATTATTTTATGTTTTCTGAACTTGCTTCTTGGCTGAAGGAATTCTGTTAATATTCTTACTGATCTTCCATCCGATGAATAAAGGAATTCAGAATCTTCGTAAGCTTTTGGTGATTTTTTAAATTTCGCCATTGGTAATTAGTGTAAATAAATTGTTATTAAAAATATATAGTATGATTCGTTTATATTTGTAGGAATGGTTTTTATG
This sequence comes from Ignavibacteriaceae bacterium, assembly GCA_013042995.1. GTDB lineage: Bacteria > Bacteroidota > Ignavibacteria > Ignavibacteriales > Ignavibacteriaceae > IGN2. The sequence goes on from JABDPB010000117.1 coordinate 53,335, forward strand.
AACTTGATTTATATAATTTTGAACTTTGCAAAAATACCTGTAATCATTTTACATATCAAATAGAATAACAATCATTTTATTATACTTTGGTTTTTAAAAGAATAATTTTACTTGTACTTGTTTTCAATTGTGTAAATGTAGCAAGCAGTTTAGAAGAAGTTATAGAATCAATTCAGTCTATAATTAATAAACTACCTGCAGGATCACGAACAGGATTGATGGTTTATAATCCGCTAACACAAGATACTATTTTGAATATCAATCACACTGAATCAATGATTCCTGCATCAAACACAAAACTTTTTACAACTGCTGCAGCACTTGATTTAATGGGTGGTGATTTTCTGCTATCCACCAAATTGTTGTCAGACGACAGTGACCTGGAAGATCGTGTTATAAACGGAAACTTGTACTTAAAAGGTTTAGGCAATTCAATATTTACTATTGAAGATATAATTGAAATGGTTGATAGTCTAATAGCAATTGGAATTACCAAAATCACAGGAAACATTGTGGGTGATGATACATATTTTGATGATGTTTATACCAGAGATGATTGGATAAAGGATGAAAAAGCGAATGTTAAACTGCCAGCAATTTCGGCACTCGTGTTGGATAGGAACAGAACGAAATCAACTAAAAAAAGAAGAGGCAGGTACAGAACATATATAATTAATGTTGAAAATCCGCCCTTGCATGCGGCAAAAAAACTAAAAGAGATTTTGGAACATAATAATATTGAAGTATCCGGTAACGCTGACTACGACGAAACACCTCTTACTGCAAACCTAATTACAGAATGCTCTGTCAAATTAAGAGAAGTTTTAAAACTAATAAATAAAAGAAGCGACAACTTTTTAGCTGAATGTTTATTTAAAACTATTGGTGCAGTTGCAAGCGGAAGACAAGGCAACTCATTTTACTCAACACAAGCTGTGCTTACATTTATCAAAGATAATGCTATTTATTCTAAAGGGACTTCTATTGTAGACGGCTCAGGTATTTCACGTTATGATCAGGTTACACCTGGTGCAATAATTGGACTTCTTGAAAAAATGTACTTCGATATAAATAATTTTGATGATTTCTATAATTCTCTTGCAATTGCAGGCGTGGACGGTACTCTAGATGAGAGGATGAGCAGTACTTTGGCTGAAAGTAATTTTAGGGGAAAAACCGGAACACTAAACGGCGTCTCATCGATTTCAGGTTATTTAACAACAGCGGGCGGCGAAGATTTAATAATTTGTATTATTTTTGAATTTAACAACGGACGATGGAAAACCTTTAGAAACTTGCAGGATGAAATTATAGAAGCACTTGCCGAATGGAAAGAAAAAAGCCCCGATGAATTTCTTCATCAGGGCTATTTAGAAAACTAATTTTTATTACTCACCTTCTCCATCCGTTTGAGGATTTTCAGTCTGCGGTGGTAATTGATTCTGCTGCGGAAGTGTTGGTGTCTGGGGTATATTTTGTCTTCCTGATTCCTGAATAATACTTCTCTGCTCTTGAGTAACTTTTCCAGGCAAAAAGAACAAGTTCACAACAATAGCTAAAACTGCTACAATTCCACCTAACCACCATGTTGCTCTGCTCAAAAAGTCTGCTGTTCTGCGAGAACCAAACATTGCACCCATATTACCTGCCCCGCCAAATGTTCCGGCCAAACCACCACCCTTGCTTGCTTGCATTAGAACCACAACAATCAGAAGTACTGCTGCTATTCCACCTAAAATAACCAAAATACTATACATTAAAATTTTCTCCTGTACTAAAAATTCGTTTTATAAATCTTATTTAATCAAGAATTCTGTAGCGGGGGAGGGATTCGAACCCCCGACACGTGGATTATGATTCCACTGCTCTAACCAACTGAGCTACCCCGCCATAAGCGGAGACTCGACTAAAGTCGGAACCGCCCTGATATTCCCGATAAATAAGGACGCAAATATAGGCACAATCGGTATTATTTTCAAAAACCACAATAAAGTCTGAAAATAATCAGAGTTTATTTTTAATATAGGTAAAATAATCGTCCCTGTACATATCCGGATCGTTGCTCTGGAAATCCTTTACTCCAATACCATCCTGCAGAAGCATTTGGTTAATATTATTAATTCTTTCAATTGGATCTGGATGAGTTGATAAAAAAGTTTCTATTTTACTGCTGCTTGAATCAATTAAACCATCAAACTGAAGTTTTTCAAAAAAGAATTTTACTCCTCCCGGATAGTATCTTGTATCTTTCAGGTATTTATACGAATTATCATCGGCTTCTTCTTCGTCATTCCTTGAATTTGCAAGAAATGCAAGACCCACAAAAAGATTTGCAGCAATTTCAGCAATTGTAGAAGGATTTTCTCCCAACACTATACCCAGCAGAATTGATATTCCATAATATTTTGTAAGTCTTTGAGTTGAATGCCTTTCTTCTACATGTGCAATTTCATGCGCTATGACTCCTGCCAATGCTGCTTCTGAATTAAGATATAGAAGCAATCCTGTATAGAGATAAATATACCCACCAGGGATTGCAAATGCATTTAACACATCAGGTTTATCAATAATTTCAATTTGGTAATTAAATATTTCCCTGTTTTCAACTTTTGAGGATGCAAGTACATGATTGAAAATTCTGGTGCCTATATATCTTTTTACCATAGGATCGCCATTGTAGATAGGATATTCAGAAGGATTACTTCTGATCTCTAAATCGAGCTGTCTTCCAAGCTCAACGTCATCCTGTGTAGAAAATATATTTATACTTTCTAGAGTATCACAGCTTTCTAAAAATGTTGCTGAGAAAATAAAGGTAACAATTAATATTTTTTTAAGATGATTCATCATAAATTTCTTCCAATGTTTTCCAAAAGCTATCTAATAATTCATTAATTCCAAACCCTGAAATCGAAGAAAAAATTATGGGTTTAGTTTTAACTTTTTCAAATCTGAACTTTGAGATTTTTTCTAAATCTGATTTTTGCACCAAATCTGCTTTTGAGAATGAAACAAGTATTTTCTTTTTTACAAGCTTAGTGCTGTACTCTTTTAGTTCGTTGTAAAGAACTTCAAAATCTTTCTGATAATTTTCAGCTGTAATATCAAGCATAAATAAAATAATTCGTGTGCGTTCTATATGTCTTAAAAACTGGTGCCCCAATCCTTTACCTTTGTGAGCACCTTCAATTATACCTGGAATATCCGCAACAGTAAAACTATTAAAGTCTTTATATTTAACAATTCCAAGATTTGGCTCTAAAGTAGTAAATGGATAGTCGGCTATTTTTGGGCGTGCAGAAGAGATTATAGAAATCAAAGTTGATTTGCCGGCATTTGGAAATCCTACCAGCCCAATATCTGCAATTAATTTAAGTTCTAGGATAACTTTTTTACTTTCACTTGGCTTTCCCGGTTCTGCGTTGCGCGGTGCCTGATTTGTTGATGTAGCAAATTTACTGTTTCCCCTTCCTCCTTTACCACCTTTTGCAAGCACAAATTTTTGTGAAGACTTACTTAAATCAAACAATGTTTCTTTTGATTCAAAATCTTTTATCACTGTTCCGACCGGAACTTTAATAATTATATCATTCCCATTCTTTCCATCTTTAAGAGATGTGCCGCCGTTATCGCCGTTTCCTGCTTTGTATTTTCTTTTATATTTAAGATCAAGAAGTGTATTAAGATTTGTATTTGATTGGAAGATAACATTACCTCCTCTACCACCATCTCCACCAGATGGTCCGCCTTTCGGAACATATTTTTCTCTTCGAAAAGCTATGGCACCATCACCACCTTTTCCTGATTGAACTTCAATCAGTGCATAATCAATAAACATCAGGCTTGACGGAAGTAATTAGATACTGCATTTGTAAAGTTTACAGCATCCTTTGCATACGGACTAACTTTATATGAATTGAAAACCGACTTTAAAATATCTGAAGCTTCTCTATATGAGCCGCACTCCATAATTTTTTCAACTGTATTTGTAAAATCTTCTTCATCTTTAAGAAATATGTGCGATAAGATTTTTTTTGTCTCTTTTCTGCTCAAATAGCTAAACAAATCCTTTTTTCGAATAACACTTTCTTCGATCTGCTCTTCAGATTCTTTTGCTTCGAATTCCCTTTCAACGGCTGAAGGATTTTCTTCTTCTGATGTTGCTGATTCTATTTCATTTATAATAGAATCCTCATCTGTTGAGCTACTTTCTTCTTCTATTTCTATCTTCTCATCTGATTCGATAGAATTCTCTTCATTTACTACCTCGGTTTCAGGAGCAAAGGTTGCTACTTTCTGTTTTTCTGTTTCATCTGAATCAAGACCTTCAAAAACTTCCAACAGTTCGTCTTCAATAGTACTTGGTTTTTTTTCAATTATAACTTCTTCATCTTTATTTGCTTGAGTTTCAACTGGTGCTTCGCCGCTTGTTTCTTCTTTATCTTCAGGAACTTCATCATCGAAATAATCTTTCATCATCTCATTTACAATTTCTTTTTCAGTTGCATCACCTATTGTTTCTTCAATGTTTTCGTTTTCAGCTTTTATATCAGTATCATCTTCAACAGGTTCAGTATCTTTTTCCTCTTTGCTGAAATCAAAATCTTCTTTTGATGGATCTTCTTTCAGATCCTCCTCGTACAAAGCCAGGAGAGCTTCTTCCTCCTCCAAATTAATAAGTTCGTCCATACCGGCTTTTTCGAGGTTTTGGGCATGTTTCTCAGCAAGTTCTCCAAGATTATCCTTATCATTTTCAACAGAAGTTCCTTCGACTTCTTCTTTCTCTTCTTTATCAAACTCTGCATAAATAGCTTTTTTAATAGAATCTATGGAATATTTTTTCTTTGATGGTTCTGTAATTCCTTTTCGAAGTTTCAAAAGATGATCGAATAGACTTTTCTCTTTAAGATATATTTCTACTGCAACTGGGGAGACAATGTTTCGTTCAACTCCGCCAATGTTAAAGAAATCACCAATAGAGGCTAAGGAATTTTGTATTAGCTGCTCAGAATTTGATTTTACCAGTTCCTGATCAATTTTTTTGAGTATTAATTCAAACTCTGTTTTTGAAATCTGGACAATGTTTCTTTTATTCAAATAAGCCATTAGAACTTTCTTCAGATGCTCGTAGTAATATATATAGCTGAGCATCATTTCCAGTTCATCAATACTAACCATATCCCGATCATTATAAATTAATTGTGATAGAGACCAATTAGGTCTTACAACATAGTTAGCATTGAATGAAACAGCCTGAAGAATTAATTTTTTTGCATCGTCAAAAGCAATTCTTTTTGTTTTCTTAATTTCCTCGCCGATTTTTTTAAAGTGCTCTGATATATCTTTGCCCGAATAATCAAAATACGAATTCTCTAAAAGTTTCCGCCTGTCCGAATATATCATATATTCAAGCTCTGCGGAAATATAGCGCACAATTGCAGGGTGCAAATCGGTTGCGGTAATCTTTTGGAAGGTAAAATGAGCACCAAGATATTTTACCTGGTTGAGACAAAAGTCACCGATGAATTTTATCTCTTTTTCAAACATCACATTTCTCTCTTTTTTTCTAGTATAAGATAAAAAAAATCCCGATTAAATATTAATCGGGATTAAAATATATCCTTAAATAAATAATAAAAGGATTAATTATTTTTACACTTCTACTTCTTCTTTTGATTTAAACTTTGCAGATGCAAAATCACGGTTCATTCGTGCGATATTTGTAACGGATATACCTTTCGGGCATTCAGCTTCGCAGGCGTAAGTATTTGTGCAGCTTCCAAAACCAAGTTCATCCATTACTGCAATCATCTTCTGTACTCTACGGTACCGCTCTTGTTGGCCTTGGGGAAGTAACGCGTACTGGGAAACTTTAGCAGATGTAAACAGCATTGCAGAGGCATTTTTACATGCAGCAACGCAAGCCCCACAGCCAATGCACGCTGCTGCATCAAATGCTTCGCTTGCAATATCTTTTGGTATAGGGATTAAATTTGCATCGGGTGCTCCGCCGGTATTAACAGAAACATAGCCACCTGCTTCTAAAATTTTATCAAAGCCTGAACGGTCAACCATTAAATCTTTGATTACAGGAAAAGCTTTTGCCCTAAACGGTTCGACCCATAGTGTTTCACCGTCTTTAAAGTTGCGCATATGAAGCTGGCAGGTAGCAATTTTTTGAAGCGGTCCATGTGGATGTCCATTTATAACAAGTCCACAAGTTCCGCAAATGCCTTCGCGGCAATCACTTTCAAAGTGAATAGGCTCTTCACCATTTGCTTCCAAGGAATTGTTTAATTCATCGAGCATCTCTAAAAACGATGCATCGGGTGAAACCTGAACATCGTAATCAACAAAACTTCCAACTGATTTAGAATTTTTTTGCCGCCAGATTTTAAGCTTTAACTTTAAGTTCTTTTCTTCCATTATTTGTAACTCCTTATCGCTGGTTTCACATATTCAAAATCAAGTGGCTCTTTATGCAGATTCCACTTACCGTCTCCCGCAAATTCCCACGCCGAAACAAAAGTGTAATTTTCATCATCGCGTTTAGCCTCGCCATCTTCAAATTGATATTCTTCCCTAAAGTGTCCGCCGCAGGATTCATTTCTATCGAGTGCATCTTTTGCCATTAGTTCGCCCAATTCAAAGTAGTCAACTAATCTGCCTGCTCTTTCTAAAGTTTGATTTACATCATCTCCGCTGCCGGGGATGGTAACGTTCTTCCAGAACTCATCTTTTAATTCTCTAATTTCTGTAATTGCTTCTCTCAATCCTTTTTCATTGCGAGCCATTCCAACTTTATTCCACATAATTCTGCCAAGCTGCTTATGAATATCATCAACAGTTCTTTTTCCATTTATAGAAAGAAGCTTGTTTGTCAATTCTTTTACTTCGATAGCGACTTTTTCAAATTCTGGATGATCTGTTTTTTCAAAAGATGGTTTATCAGAAGCCAGATAATTTCCCATTGTGTAAGGAATAACAAAATAACCATCTGCTAAACCTTGCATAAGTGCAGAAGCACCCAAACGGTTTGCACCGTGATCTGAAAAGTTTGCTTCGCCTAAAACAAATAACCCAGGAATTGTGCTCATTAAATTGTAATCAACCCAAACACCGCCCATTGTGTAATGAGGTGCGGGATAAATCATCATCGGAACTTCATACGGATTTTCTCCTGTAATAGTTTCATAAATCTCAAACAGATTTCCGTATCGTTCTTCTATTGCTTTTTTCCCGAGCCTGTTAATTGCATCTTTGAAGTCAAGGTAAACAGCTTCTCCACCTTTTACACCTCTGCCATCATCAAATACTTCTTTTGCAGATCTTGAAGAAATATCACGAGGTGCCAGGTTTCCAAATGATGGATATTTCCTTTCGAGATAATAATCTCTTTCTTCTTCCGGGATGTCATTTGGATTACGGGTATCCCCTTTCTTTTTTGATACCCAAACCCTTCCATCGTTACGCAGAGATTCACTCATTAGAGTTAATTTCGATTGTGATTCACCATGCAATGGCAAGCAGGTTGGATGTATCTGAGTAAAGCACGGATTTGCAAACAACGCTCCTCTTTTATGTGCACGCCAAGCTGCAGTTACATTGCAATTCATTGCGTTTGTTGATAGGAAATACACATTTGCATAACCGCCAGTTGCAAGGCAAACTGCATGTGCTGAGTATTTTTCTATTTCACCTGTTAAAAGATTCCTGCAAACAATACCTTTTGCTTTTCCATCAATTACAACAACATCTAACATTTCTCGGCGAGTAAATAATTTTACAGTTCCTTTATCAACCTGCCTGTTCAACGCACTAAAAGCGCCGAGCAAAAGCTGCTGTCCGGTTTGTCCTCTGGCATAAAACGTACGCGAAACCTGTGCACCACCAAATGAACGGTTATCTAACAAACCGCCGTACTCACGCGCAAATGGCACACCTTGAGCAACGCATTGATCAATTATATTTCCACTGACTTCTGCAAGCCGGTGAACATTTGCCTCACGTGCGCGGAAATCTCCGCCTTTTACAGTATCGTAAAACAATCTGTAAGTCGAGTCTCCGTCGTTCTGATAATTTTTGGATGCATTTATTCCGCCCTGGGCAGCAATACTATGTGCTCTTCGGGCACTGTCGTGATAGGTAAATGCCAATACATTATATCCTAACTCACCCATTGTAGCGGCAGCCGATGCACCCGCTAATCCGGTTCCCACAACTATTACTGTGTATTTTCTTTTATTAGCCGGATTAACCAGCTTCATATTAAATTTATGGTTTGTCCACTTTTCTGAAATATGTCCTTCGGGAATTTTAGATTCTAACTTTATCATTGGCTACCTCCGTAGAAAAAGAAAAAGTAGATTGGCATAGATGCAAATCCAACAGCCATAACTATCGCGTATAAAGTTCCAATTTTTTTTATAAGAGGAAAATATTTTTTATGATTCCATCCAAAGGTTTGAAATACACTCTGGAATCCGTGATGAAGATGAAATCCTAACGCAATAACAGCGACTATATATAAAGCTACATACCACCAAATCTGAAAAAAGTTTACAACAATATTAAAGTAAAGGTGATTGTTTGCTAAACCGGAAGGATCGTAAAAATTAAATCTCCAGAAGAATGTTGCAAGATGCAGTACAAGAAAAATAAATATCACCGATCCCAGCCAAAACATCCAGCGCGAAGTAAATGTACTGTTCTCGGAAGAGGCATTCACTTTGTAATTTACTGGTCTTGCTCTCCTGTTCTCAAGCCATAATACGAATCCATCATAAATGTGCAGCACAAAAGCCGCAAGCAACACTAATTCCACAACTCGAATTAGTGGCTTAACAACATCCAGCGCAGATACATAGCCGTTAAATGCATCGGGACCGAAAAACAAAGTAATGTTCCCGATCAGGTGGACAATTAAGAAAATAATTAAGAAACTCCCTGTTACAGCCATAACAAGCTTTTTTCCAACAGAGGAGTTAGTGAACTTAAAAAACCAGCCCATTAAGTTCTCCTTTTAAATTCTGAAATATTAATGAACTTTATTAAATATAAACAGTAAAAACCATTATTTAATTCAATTTTGGTGGGTTCAATCATAGCACAATAAACATCTGAAATAGAAAAGTTAATCTTGAAAAGCAAATTATTTTGTAATAGAAACTTATCAAAACGAGTATATAAAATCAATTTAGCTACAATAATAGTTGCATGAGGTAAAAAATTGTGTTGTATTTAATTCTTATTAAGATTAAGTTTAGATAAAAATAGTATTTATTATACTAACTTTTTATTAGATATAGCTGCAAAATGTTACATATATTTTTCACTCGTCATATACTACTTTATATTTTTTGCTTGATTTCATTCAACCAAATATGCTTCACACAATACAAAGCGGAGAACAACAAAACATTTGAGTTTCAGGACAACCTTTCAAAAAGTGGAATTGAATTGGGAGTTGCATACGTGGGGGAGTATTTATCAAATCTATCCGGTGGCATAGATCGTAAAGGAACTTATTTAGATAATTTTATTTTTACCTGCGGTTTCGATATGGACAAGTTAGTAAGTATCAGTGGAATGTCTGTTTATCTTTCAGGCTTAGGTATTAACGGAGGTTTGCCACTCGAAAAAACCGGTGCTATTCAAGGGGTAAGTAACATAGCCGGAGAAAATCACTGGAAATTATATGAAGCTTGGATTGAACAGAATCTATTTAGTGAAAGGTTTTCAATTCTTTTTGGATTGTATGATTTAAATTCTGAATTTGATGTTAGGGAATCATCCGGGATATTTTTAAATCCATCATTTGGTATCGGTTATGATTTCTCACAAAGCGGGCAAAACGGTCCTTCAATTTTTCCATATACTTCACTTGCTTTAAGATTAAAATTAAAACTATCTCAATCCTTTGATTTTATTGCAGCAGTGTTCGATGGTGTTCCCGGAAGTCTCACAAATGAAAAGGGTTTACATTTAGAGTTAAAAAAAGATGAGGGTGCATTAATATCAACTGAATTGATTTTTTCACCAGATGAAAAGGAATTTGGTAAAGATTATTCAAAGTATTCCATCGGCGGGTGGTACTACACTGCAGATTATGAGAATACTGCTGATGGTTCAAAACAAAATGGCAACTACGGTGTTTACATAAACACCGAACAATTTATTTATTCAGAAAATTCTTCACCTGAACAAGGATTAGCTGTTTTTGGAAGATTTGGAATTGCAAATATCAATTTCAATCCATCAGATTATTCAATTTTAGGAGGAGCAAATTATACTGGATTGATTCCAAGCAGAGATGAAGATGTTCTCGGATTAGCCTTTACTTCAATTCATCTTTCAGATGAGTTTAGACAGGCCCAGGAATTTGAAGCAAGTTTTGAGACTATTCTGGAACTAACTTACAGTTTCCAGGCACTAAACTGGCTCAGACTTCAACCGGATTTACAATATATTTTCAATCCGGTTGCAGCATCAAATTCAGACTATGCATTTACTGCAGGAATAAGAGCGGAGGTTGCACTTTAATTTTTTAGAAATTTCATCACTAATTGGAAACAATGAAAATCAGTCAACCACATATTCACTTTGAAATGAGAGATAATAGGGATAATTTAGCTCAGCTCTTTCAAATGTTTACGGTGTCTCGCATAGAACGGGAACTATAGGGAAGTCCGGTGAAATTCCGGCGCTGTCGCGCAACTGTAATCTGCATAATGCAGTAAGCCAGGAGACCTGCCGTAAGCTAAACTTAATCGACCTTCGCGGAAAGAGGTAAGGTTAACGAACTGCTTAAGCTAATCGTTTTATCAAACCATTTTTCTCTGCGAAGTTACTTACAACTATTAAATAGGAGTAACTTCTGTGGAAAAATTGAAATTCTTCTTTTTGTTTGCTGTTATTATCAGCACCTTGTCTTTCGCACAAGAATCCTCGGTTCAAAAGGCAGATACAACCGGTTTTTATAATCTGTCTGATGTGGTAATTTCTGCAACAAAAACCTCCACCTTAACAACAGAGCTTGCAAATTCTATTTCAATAATTGACTCCTCTGAAATTGCAAATAAAAAGAAAGTTAGTCTATTTGATTTGTTAAAAACCGAGTATGGTTTAAGCACACTTCAGTTTGGACCATTGGGTGGTTTGGGAACAATTTCAATAAGAGGATCAAACGCAGGACACTCTTTGGTTTTAATTGATGGAGTAGAAATGAACCTGCCAAGTGAATCGTCAAATCTTTACGATTTTGCAAATCTTCCTTCCGAAAGTATAGATAAAATTGAAATACTCCGGGGACCACAAAGCACTTTGTACGGTTCTGATGCGCTGGCTGGTGTTGTAAACATAGTAACCAAAAAAGGAATAGGCAGTCCGAAACTTTTACTCTCAGCCGAGGCCGGAACGTACGACAGCTATAAAGGTTCTGCCGGTTTATCAGGCAATTTTGGGAATCTAAATTATCTTCTATCTTTCAGCCGGACACAATCAGATGGATTTTCTGCTGCAGGAAAGAATTACGGAAATACAGAAAAAGACGGTTATGAAGGAAATCAGTTATTTTCCAGAATCGGCTTGGATTTTAATAAAAATTCAGGTCTAAATTTTTACGTAAGATTTACTAAAGCAAATACTGATCTCGATCAGTTTGGAGGCGAGTTTGGTGACGATCCGACATACAAATACAATTTAGAAGAGTTTACAGGAAGAGCAGAAGGTTTTTTTAAATTGCTTAATGATTTTTGGGAACAAAAAATCGGTGCCTCATTTTATAGAAATTTAAGAAATTATAATTATGATTCAACTTTGTTTAATCCTTTATCATCTAACAGTAATTACGATGGAAGAAAAATTAAAATTGACTGGCAGAACAAATTCCATTTAAGTGATGGGCACATTTTATCCTTCGGTGCAGAAACTGAACTTGAGCAAGCCAAAATTTATTTTTACTCGCTTTCAGAGTTTGGCTCTTACGAAAGCATTCTGCCAATGAGTGAAACTTACACTTCTGGTATTTATTTACAGGATCAATTTAATATTGAAAAAAGAATTTTCGCCACAGCTGGAATAAGATATGATCATCATACAAAATTTGGAGGTGCTTTTACATTTAGAGTTGCACCTGCATTCATTTTCTGGGAGAGTGGAACTAAAATTAAAGCAACCATCGGCTCCGGCTTTAAAGCCCCATCCATTGTTTATTTATACGATCTTTTTTTCGGAAATGAAAATTTAAATCCCGAAACAAGCATCGGCTTTGATGTAGGAGTTGAACAATTTATTTGGTCCTCTGGAATTTCTATTGGATTAAATTACTTCAACAATGATTTTACTGATTTAATTGGACTTGATGAAAATTTTAAATCAATCAACATTGATAATGCAAAAACTGAAGGGATAGAATTTTTCAGTAAAATACATTCGTTCGATTTTATATCAATTAAATTAAACTACACTTACACGAGTGCAGTTGATAGAAGTGTTAGCTCACTGGAGTTCGGGAGAAAACTTTTAAGAAGACCAACTCATCGTGCTTCTTTTTTTGCTGATTATATAATTAGCGATCGAGCTAACATAAATTTTGAACTGATTTACGTGGGCGAAAAAGATGACAAAAACTTTTCTAATTTTCCTGTAGAAAGAATAAAATTAAATGCGTATACTTTGATAAATATTGCAGGACACTATAAGCTTTTCGATTTTATTAAAATGTTTGCTCGAGTTGAAAATATTTTAGATTCTGAATATGAAGATGTTTATGGCTACGGAACACCAGGTTTATCTGCATTTGCAGGTTTGAAGTTGACAATATATTAAAAGAACGCCAAACCCAATCTTTCAATAAAATTGGGTTTGCTATTAGGTTTATTTTGAAATCTTAGAATCAATTTTATATTTTACAATTAGTTAAAAAAGAAATAAAAAAATGAAAGGATAAATGATGAGTAAAAATTCTTTATCACCCGGATTTTTAGTAATTACTTTAATGATTGTTTCCGCAGCATTTGTAAGGCTTATCCCCCATCCACCAAACTTTGCACCGATTGCAGCGATGGCATTGTTCGGTGGAGCTTATTTTAATAAGAAATGGGCAGCGTTTTTGATCCCGCTCGCAGCTATGTTTGTTACAGATTTGTTTTTAGGATTCCATGCAACTATGTGGGCAGTTTATTTGTGCTTTGCATTAATTGTTGTATTAGGAATGATAATGATAAAACAGAAAAAGATTGGGAATATATTCTTTGCATCAGTAATTGCATCAGTATCATTTTTTGTTATTACAAACTTTGGCGTTTGGATTTCAACTCCTTTTTACGAAAAAACAAGCGCAGGACTTGCAGCCTGCTATACTGCAGCTATCCCTTTCTTTCATCAAACATTATTAAGTGATTTGTTCTTTGTTGCAATTTTGTTTGGATTATACGAATTGGCAAAAACAAAGTTTCCGCAATTAGCAAAATCTAACATATAATTTTTTTGGCGGCTTTAGGTCGCCATTTTTATTTATGAACAAGAAACCTGTTTTAATTGATTTTGACGGCGTTGTAAAAATTGGTGATTTGCCTGCTCCCAATGCAAAAGAGTTTTTTAATTATTTAAATGAAAATAAAATTCCCGCCTGCATACTAAGCAATTCCACACTACGTACAGGTGAACTGATAAAAGATTATTTTTCTTCGCATGGAATTAATCTGCAAATTCCTGCTTTAACTGCTTTTGATGCTGCGGTTTCTTTTGTTAAAAAGAATTACAAAAAAGTAAAAGTCTATTGCAGGGATTATTTAATTCATCATTTTGATGGAATGATCGATGAAGAAGATTCCGAGGCTGTTGTAATCGGTGATATTGAAGACAAATGGAATTACGAAATAGTGAATAACATTTTCAATAAAGTCTATAATGGGGCAGATTTAATTGCAATGCATAAAAATAAATACTGGAACCCTCATGGCGAACTATTAATTGATGCAGGGGCTTTTATCGAAGGAATTGAATACAGTACAGATAAACAAGCAATTTTGATTGGCAAACCATCAAAAGTATATTTTGAAACCGCGCTTAACAAAATCGGAAGTTCATTAAAAGATGAGTTTTTTATGATTGGGGATGATGTAGAAAACGATGTAATTGCTGCACAGAAAATTGGCGGAACAGGTGTGCTGATTTATACTGGTAAAACAGAATATCCGTTAAAAAATAAACTCGATAAAAAACCCGACTTTGAAATACACTCATTAGCTGAAGCAATAAAAATGCTTTCAGCCTGAAAGTGTAATTACATTCTGCCGTTTCCGCTTATTGCATATTTAACAATTCTCTTTATAGCTTGTCCGTAGCTCATTCCTGCATGTTCAGCAGATCGCATAAAGCCAGCCCCTTCAGTTAAATCGGGATTCGGATTAACTTCCAGCACATATAGGTTTTTGTTTTTAGATAGCCTCATATCAACTCTTGCATATCCTCGGCACCCCATAATTCTAAATGCTTTAATTGCCGTGTTTATTGCTCTAACTTCTATTTTTTTTGGAAGAGGTGCAGGACATTTTGGAATTGTTTTATGATATGATTCGTGGTGAGGATCCCATTTTGCCTGATAGCTTACAATATTATGGAGATGATCGGGCATTTTTGTAAAATCAATTTCACTTATAGGCAACACTTTCAACCTGTTTGAACCCATTACTGCAACGTTCAATTCCCTTCCTTCAATAAATTCCTCTACAAGTACTGGCTGCTCAAAATAATGAAGCACATATTCAATTCTATCTTTTAACTCCTTGCTGTTATGTACAATTGACTCATTCTCAATACCTACACTTGCATCTTCAAGCGAGGGCTTAATCAGCAACGGATAATTTAAATTATGTCTGTACTGCGTAGCTTTTTTCTTAACCATAAAAAATGATGGGACTCTAACACCATTTGTGGTAAGCATTCGTTTTGCTAAAATTTTATTTTGGCAGTTGGCTAAAGCCAAAGCAGGTGCTCCTGTGTAAGGAATTCCTAATAATTCATAAATCCCTACAATATTCATCTCCAGACGTGAATCTTCTTTATAAATTTCTACAAAATTAAAAATCACATCAGGTTTGTGTTCCTTAAAATTGTCCAGCATTTTCTCTAGGCTGTCATGAATATTCAATGTATAAGCATTAAATCCAAGTGCATTCAGTCGTTCGGCAACATAGTCATATTCTTCCATAGGAGTTGTTTCATCAACCTCAAAGTAGGTCTTAAACTCAGGGTTTTCAGGGTTTGGATCATTAGACTTGCGGTACATTTCGGGCTGTGATTCGTTGTAAACTACAGCAACTTTTATTTTTCTTTTTCCCATATATCAAAGTTATATATTTTTTTAATCATTTAATTAAAAATGGATGACTTATTCGTTATCATTATTTACATTTGGTTTTAATATTTTAAATCATGAGTTTCTATCCACAACCAAATAAATGGCAGTGCGGACCATTCGCGTTAAAATATGCCCTGGTTATGCTTGGACTTTTTGCAAGTGAAAAATCTATTGCAAAAAAAGCTGGCAGTTCCTGGTGGGCTGGTACAGATGAAATAGGACTTTCGAGAGCAGCAAAAAGTTATAACTGCCGAATGAAATATTTCAGACGTGAAATAGGATCGGATGCGATAAAAGTTCTTTCACAGCATCTTAAAAAAGGATATCCGTGTATTTTAAGTGTTGATAGCTGGGAACACTGGTTAACAATTATTAACTGGCAGCAGGGAAAATTTATATTAATCGACAGTGGAAAGGACAAAGTAATTGGTGTATATTCTGCAAGACAGATCATTAGCAGATGGAAATATATTGATCCAGACAACGATTTTAAAAGCTTCGATGGTTATGCACTCATTCCAAACTTTAAAATAAAAGCACGTGCAAGATTTACGCTAGCTAAAGCCAGGTACGTTATGCATAAAAGGAATAGCGATCTTGCAAAAAATTGGGATACATACTTCAACGACTTGATTGCAATCTGCAAACCAAGAACGGCTACATCAATTCATACAATATCATTTGGAGAATTTTTAAGACGATACGAAAAAATACTGGTTGAAGAGGTTGCCTACTGGCACGGTATTCCAACCTTAACTGAACTAAGGAATATTGTAGATAAAATGAAATTTATAGCTGATGTGTACAATCTTGTTATCCACATTGATGAACACAAAAAAGCTTTGGTAGATATTACAAGTCTGCTTATGATGTATGCCTGTGGAAAATATGGAATGGAGAAAATTTATTAAAATGGCCTTGTTAAAAAGATTCGAAAAACTGTTATTGCCTCAAACAACTGCACTTTTAATTATTGATGTGCAGGAAAGAATTTTACCTGTGATTCGTAATCATAAAAACGTTGTTCAAAATACTTTAAAGCTGATAAAGGGCTTTAAAGTAATGAGCCTCCCTATTTTCGTTACAGAGCAATATCCAAAAGGATTGGGACGCACCACAGCGGAACTAAAAACCGAACTAAGTGATGCAGAATATTTTGAAAAGATGAGCTTTAGCTGCTTCGGGGCAACTGAACTTTTCAATAAATTTGAAAAGAAAAACCTTACGCAAATTGTTATTACCGGAGTTGAAACTCATGTGTGTGTTCAGCAGACGGTTTTAGATTTACTGGAAAATGGTCTTCAGGTGAATGTTGCTGCTGATGCTGTTTCTTCGAGAAGAGAAACTGATTACACAGTTGCATTAAACAGAATGCAAGACCACGGTGCAGAAATAACAACTGTCGAATCAATTCTATTTGAACTACTTAATGTATGCGGGACAGATACTTTTAAAAAGGTTTCTAAAATTGTTAAGTGAAAACAATCATTTTATACCTGCTTATTTGATTATTTTCATATCAGTTTTAGCTCACACATACTGTAATAAAATGATTTTATTCCTATTTTGAAACAGCAAAAAAACATTGCGATTCCGTACGATTTTCATCTTTTCAGACGTAAAAATTACGATTGAAGAACCAATTATGAAATTCTACTGTCTGTAATCAAAATAACTGATAATGGCACATTGGTTGAGTAAAAGGTTAGCCGATGATACTTAGCATTGTTAAAAATCTAATTGAAAAATAAACTTTCAAATACAAACCCGATTATAGCCGAAGCTCTTAAGAATTTTTTTGATGATGCGGATATAACCGATTTTATAAAACGAAACCAACCGCTTTTTGAAGAGGTAGATTCGGGGGAAAATCTTGACGTCGAGCTTGAATTAAAGAGTTCTTCTCAAACTCGCACGCTTATAGACATTTTAATAACTTTTGCCGAAACAAAATTTACCGAAGAAAGATTTCTTGAATTTTTAATTTACCTTGGGCAGCTGATCATCACAGCTGGAGAATACACTACGGCAGTTGATATCTTCGATAAAATAGTAACTATTACTAAAAACAATCCTGAATCAAAAAACATAACCGCAAATGCTCATCTTTCAATCGGCGAAATCTACAGCCGCCAAGCTCAGTGGAATTTAAGCTTCAGCAATCTGGATAATGCAAAAAAACAGTTTGAAGCTGAAAATGATTTAAAAGGGAATGTAAACTGCGAAAATCTTCTAGGAACTATTTACGGCGATCAAGGAAATCTTGAAAAAGCAAAAGAACATTTTGAAAATGCACTAATCTCACTCGAAAATTTTGAAGACCCATTTCTGCTTGGAAAAATTGAAATTAATCTTGGGATAATTTATACCATCCAAGGAGATTTTAATGAGGCACTATCATACTTAAAACGTGCTCTGCTGAATTTTGAAAAGATAGGAGACTTAAAAAGAATAGCGGAAATAAGGCAAAATCTTGGGATGGTTTACTTAAAGAAAAAGGAATTTTCTGCTGCTTTAAATGAATTTGATTTGAGTATTGATGCTGCATATAGAGCAAATTACCTACAAACTTTAGGTATAGCATACATAAGTAAAGCGAATGTATTTACACTTCTTAAAGACTATAAGCTGGCAGATGCTTTTGCAGCAAAAGCAATGGAAATTGCGTATAAGATAAACGATAAACTTTCAATAGCAGAAGTGTATAAAATTACTGGTGTTGTAAAACGAAATCTTGGTGAGCTGAAAACAGCAAATGATTACCTTCTTACAAGTTTACGGCTTAACAAAGATTTAAACAATCAATTAAACATTGCCGAAACGAAAGTTGAGCTTGGACACTTAATGCAGTTGATGAACGAAGAGGATAAAAGCAAGCAGTATTTTATTGATGCTTTAGATTATTACAGGATAATAAATTCACCAGTTGATATTAAAGAGCTGGAAGAATTAATTAAAAATTGATTTCCCCTTTAAGAAACATCTTCCTTCTTTAAAACCCCTTCATTAATTAACTCTCTAATAATTAACTCGGTCATTTCACTTTTAAAGGCAAACTCGTGTCGTATATCAAGCACGTAAGCTTTTAATCGCATCTTTAGAAACGATCGTCGTTCTTTTACTTCATTAAAAAATAAAACGCTGATGGGCTTATTTAAATAAACGTATTTCGAAACCCGAGCAACCTCTAGGGCAATATCTCTTACTTTAATTGTATCTACATCAATTGGAAGAAAAACTTCTGAAACTACCTGACAGTTTGGTTCGCCGGAATTTGAATTGGATACTGATTGATTCATTATTTCTGAGTTGGGAATGCTAACTATAGAATCATCCGCAGTAACAATACGGGTTGAACGCAATCCTATAGTTAAAACCTCCCCGTAATTTTCACCAATCTCTATCTTATCCCCCACTTGGAATGGGCGGTCGAAGAGAATCATTATCCCTCCAAATACATTTTTAATTAAATCCTGAGCAGCTAAACCTATTGCAATTCCAAGTGATGCTGAAACAGCAATTATAGTTTCAAAAGGTGGTTTTATAATAATTGCGATCACAGTATATGCAATAAGAGCCCATCCTAAAAGTCTGACTATTGGAATTGTTCCCTTTAAAGAAATCCTATATCGTGTGCTTCTTTCTGCAATGTATTGAAGGATTTTTGTGATGATTTTAAGCAGGTAAAAGCCAACTAAAATAATAATTAGCGAGCCAAGAATTTTTTCAAACTTAAAAAGATCTTTAAGGTTATCAATTCCAACTTTTTCGGTAATGCTTGTTTGAGTTGTATCTTTAACAGTTTCTTTTTTAGTTGAAGTATCTTTTACTGATTCAGTTTGTTCAACAACAACTTGACTACTATCCAGCTGAACGGAAAGAGTATCGGTTTGGCTTACGTTTGTTAATACCAATAAGAAAAGTATTGTAAAAAATATTTTGGTTAAACTTTGCATAAAAAACACTAAAGTAAATTCTTAGATTTTAATAACGTCACACTCTGCCGGTACAGCAAAGGGTTAATAAAAAACACATCGTTAATTTTTACCAGGACACCATCATTAAATAAAATTTGTGTTAGTTGATTTGATTCGTGTAAAGAATAATTCAAAGTTTTTGACAGATCATTCATCCGAAGCCCATCGTGCAAAACAAGTGCCTGCAAAATAAATATTTTTTCCATCGAAAGAGATTTGAGAATTGAATCAGAAATTTCAAAATCGGCATTAATAAATACTTTCCTTTCATCAATTCTGGTTATTGATGTAATCCAGAATAAAAGCGCAAGGCTTATGTTGCTCTGTGCAAATTTATGAAGGGAATTAAAAAACTCTTTTTCCAACAAGCTTTGCTGCTGCTCATAAGAGAGTTTTTCAAAATCTTTTCTCTTTTGCTCATCGGTGCTCAGTTCATATTCCAAACTATAGCCGCTTATAGAGTTCCGTCTTTTAACAAATTCTATTATCTGGCTTCTATTTAAATCTTTTAACAATATGTGATAACCAAAAATATCATTTAACCTGAGTACCTTATTTAAAAATTCATTAGCATAAAGTGTGGAAGAAGTTAACCAAAAGATATTTCTACTTGTTTTTGATATTACTTCACCGAGAATCTTTATGCACACAAATCCTTTTACAATTCTTAAATAAAGATGCTGGAAATTTTCAACGACAATTACCTGCCTGTTTTCTTTTTTGTTAAGAAATTCTACTAACTCATCAAAATTTAAAAACATTTCTGTTTCTAAAACTTCGCTGAAAGTTTTCAACAGCAATTGCTTATCATAAATAGTCGGTTTAATGCTTAACCTGCGCACAGTGTTTTTACTTTCATTTTTTTTCTGAAAAATATTAATAAATGAAGTTATACCTCCACCCTTTTCAGCAGAAACAATCACCGAAGCATAATTGCCATCCATCCAGTTATTGTATGCCATTTCAAGTTGCGATTCTTCAATTTCGCGTGAAATATAAAGTCGGTCATTTTCAAGAGGTAAATTTTGAAAAAGTCTGCGATAAATGTACGGTAGTTTTTGAACGGAGCTGTTTACGTTTGCCAAAAAATCAGACACTTTACTTGTTATTGTCTCTTTATTTTCAGTTAAACCGAACTGTTTTCTTTTATCACTATAAAATCTTGATCCTTTTTTATAATAAGATTTTGTTCTCTCATATAAAACCGGTACAAAAGTTTTTATTGATGTAAAGAATTTGTCCCTTGCGGTTTTTGCTTTAACACTGGCTTTGGCTTTTGCAAGTTGAATTTTTATTTCGAGAATTTTTGAGCTCTGTGAAAAACTGTACATCTCTTCACTGTAAACCGCAATCGAGTTTCGTAGATCATTAATTACTGCTTCACAGGCTTTTTCGTAAGCATCTTTTATATTTTCTTTTCGCTCAGTACTAATTTTTATTGCATCAACTGCGATTTCCTTGATCTCTGATTCTTTTAAATTTTCAGTTAGCGCAGCTGCAATTGCAGATTCAAGTCCAAAATCTGCCATGTTTCCCAGATTAATTAGTTCAGATTGAATTCTCCGTAATTCGGATACATTTTTTTCTTTTATTTTTTCTAAAGAAGATAAAAAGTTTGGTAGCGCATAAAATGAAACAAATTCTCGTGGATCAATTTCATCTACTTCAGATGTTTTAATTCTTTCCTTGTAGCTGGTAGTTTTAACAAATGCACATACTTCTTTTATCTTATCAACTTGGCTTTTTATTTCTAACGATACGTCATCAATCAACGAAGGAAATTTTATATCCGAAATGGAATTAATAAGGGTTGGTAAAGTGGATGAAAGAAGAATCTTTTGCAGTGTCTCTTTTGAAAAAGAGATTAAACGTTCCAAATTTTGTAAATCTGTAACACGTTCATTCAGCTTTTCTGTAATAAACTTCAGAGCACCAAAAATTTCATTAAACTGTGGGAAAATTTGAACTTTGTTTTTAACTGAAAGAGATTTTTCAAATTTGAAGAATGTTTCGATTGCGGAATAGCGTGCTATATTCAAATCAAAATTTAGTTCCCAATCTTCGCCAAGCGCATAAAAAGTATTGTCCCACTCGAAAAGAATTTTATTAAAATCATTTTTAATTGAAGCAAAATTATTATTGAGCTTTTTATCTTTAAATTTCGATTTACGCAATTCAATTGTGCCTACTCGATCGCAGGCAGAATTGAAATCCTCTACACATTGGTTAATAGAAGATTCTATTTTCTCTTTTAATTCTTTTTTTAGATTCCCTAGCCTGGAAGCTATCTTTTCTGGGTTTTCAAACGATGTGTGAACTGATTCGAAAGTACCGCTTCTTATAAAATTGGAAATGAAATCCAAATCATACTGCTCATCGTAATTCCAAAAATCAATAGAATTCTTGCTGAGTTCTCTGCTTACCTCTTCATAAACAGTAACAAGATTTTTCAAGAGTTTATTACGCAGGAAATATGATCCTGTGTTCCTCAGTGGTATTTTTTGATCCCAACGCTTTAATTCGAATGGTTTAATTTTAATTTTGAACAAAATGAAGTTTAAAGCTTTAAGCGTCAGCTGATGCAAATTGAAGAAAATATTTTTTATTCTTTTTACAGTACTAACAAGTTTTTTATCATTAGCCAGAGGTTTAAATCTCTCTTCCGCCTGTTCGACTTTCAGCTCAGGTTCAAGCTGCAAAGTAATTTCATCTAATTGCTCAACTATATCCGGGAATTTATTATCGAAATTTAAATCATCATTTTTTTTATAATGTTCATCAATCAAATTATTGATACTGCTGCAAATGCTTTTCGATTCTTCTAGATTTACGATCATAATGCTTTCATCGTAATCCGGAAAGGCCTCGCGAAGATCTGCAATTGAGTTAAAAAAATTCAAGTACCTGTCTACCTCTGCATATAAAAGCTCTCCGTACTTGGCGTTTACAGCAGAACGAATTTCACTAACTATATCTTCTGATAAATATTTCATTTATGAAAAATGTCTGAGATTAATCAAATATTCAATAAAAAAACCTGCCCCGAAAAAGAGCAGGCTTAACGGAAAGTAAATAATAATCAATAATTAGGCATTGCAGAAAATAAACTAAGTCCAAATACTGCAAGGAATATAGCGGTAAGTATTGCAGCAATGACAAAGTAAACAACAAGTAGAATAATTATCGATACAATAAGATATCCAACTTTTTTGTCCTCAGGAGTTTTCATCATAGGAGCAAGACCTTTGTACATTAGGAATAAACCATACAACCCTATTAATCCGCCTAACCAACCTATTGTGGGAAAGATGTTTAAAATTCCTGCTATCCAGACAGGAGTCATAGAATAAGCAACAAGCTGAACAGCTCTTCCCATATTTTTCTGCGAGCCAAAACTACCTGCAAGAGCATCAATTACAAATGCTGCAATTAACACTGAAAGAAAAGCATTAATGAGCTGTACAAGCCCCATTGCAATTCCATAAGTAAAAGATGTAAATCCAAAAGTGCCGACTACTCCCCAGCCAATGATAATTGCAATGGCAGGAATTAAAGCAAGCGGTAAAACGTAACCGAGTAGTATTTGCTGAATGTTCGGTTCTTCGTTTGCAACTACAGCCCACTCATCATCTGGTTTAATGATAATGTTTTTCGCTCTATCAACAAGATTCATGAGTACTCCTCTTTATATTTATGATTTGGAGTTATTTAAAAAATTTACTCTGCTACCAGGCCGGCATCTTTAATATCTTCAAGATCACCAACAGGAACTTCATCTAAACCTTCTTTTATCAAATCCATTGGAACGTCCCATCCTTTTACTGAAACCATATATCTTTTAGCAACAAACAATTCAATTTTACCATCCTGAGATTCATTATCGTATTCTTCAAAACCTTTATGCCCCTTATATTCCATTGTTCGTTCGTAACCAGTATCGGTCTCTTTATCCACCTCTGCCATAGTCCATCCCCATGCAGCCAATCCAGCCCAGCCCTTCATGCTGCCCATATCTTTAATTTCAATTTCAACTCTTTGCCCCGTGTCTTCTAAAGTATACTTGCCTCGCGTTTCAGAAATTGTAAAACCCATACCACTATTTTTTTCACCAGTAGCACTTGTTCTGGGTAAAGGACCAACCTGCTCGGGTAACATATCTTTGAGCAGTCTAAAATCTACAACTTCATATTCTTTTCCTTCTTCCATTTCTTTGTTGAGGTCTTCCATTTTCTCAACAAAATCATCAATACCTTTTATGCCCGTTTTCTTAGTTTCTTTTTCTTCGGTTTTGGGTTTGTCACTTGATTCGTCTTTTGGATCATCTCCAGCGGGTTTGTCGCAGCTCCACACTAAAATTAACGCTGCAAAAAACAAGTACATAATTACTGATTTCCTCATAATGCCTCCTTTATAGGATCTTTAGAAAACAAGATTATAAATTAATTTGCCCTTAGCAAAAGTATTAGTGCTGCAGTAATTTAACTACACTAATCTTTCATTTTTGAATACTGCAAAACTTAATAAAAATAGAATATTCTTACAAGAATTGATTTTAATTATTTGAGTAAATCTGGCTCAAAAGGAGTATTTTAGCCTTAAATAAACTGATGTACCGTACTCTCCAAATTCAGTAAGTGGATCACCTTCAAAAAATAATCCAATAAAATAAAAATCCAGATTTGTTATAATGGAGTAACTAAAGGATGGAACAATAACAAATGATTTATCGGTTGGATTAAATATGCCAAAAAGCGTACCTCTCAAAAGCGAAGTAATTTCGTAAGCAAACTCCTGATAGACAGACCATCTCGCTGCACTGAGCAGTCCTAATTTAAGTGCATCTTCCTGAAAAAGAAATGTGTTGGAGGTTTTACCGTTGTTGTTAAATAAAATTTCAGTATGAATATAGAAAGTATTTGGGAAAGTATAATCGCCGGAAAGAGAAAATGAAAGCATCGGTTTATTCCACGATGAAAGTGATGACTCATTTATTTGCTTAAAAATTGTATTGGTGTCTGGTTTATTAGGTGCCTGGCTCACTAAAACTTCTCCTCTAAAACCGGCGTCTAAAATATCACCAACCCAGCTAAAACCGGCAAGCCATCTATTAAATCGCATTCCACCCATTAAATTAAAATCATAATTCCAATTATTAAAACTTACTAAGCCGGCAAGTATTTGATTTTTTGGATCTTTAGCAGGTTTATATGTTATATCAATTTTAGAAACTGCCCCAGTGTAATACTGAATTCTTATTGCATCTGTTGCCGGTCGTTCTTCGTAATCAAAATCTAAAACATTTAAAGGATTAAATAGATCAGTCGGATTCCAAACCCAGGCAGTTCCCCAGGCAACCCTCTGCCTGCCCAAAGTTACCTGTAGATCATTTTTGTAATAATCAAACCACAATCTATCAACCTCAAGGTAACCAAGCGACTTTTCCGATTCCCATAAAAAAGCATCCAGTTGGACAAAATCGCGAGGTGTTTTGAGTAAATCTTTGTAGAATGGAATTTTTTCAACAGAGCTACCATAAAATGCTCTAAACCTGAACTCCAGTGCTGAGGTAATTTCATTGGTTGCATACCATTTTGAGTTTAAACGAAAGTGAAGTAAGTGATCGTTTAATCTATCATCAATTCTTGGAATTTTACTAGAACTGAATAAATATTTTGCATATCCGTTGTATTCAAAAGGAGAAAGCCCCTGTGACCAAATGGGACTATAAAAAATTAAAATGAAAAAAACTGCAAATTTATTTTTGTTCAGCAACCAGTTCATTTTGCTTTATATCGGAATCAATTCTACCATCTCTTAAAGTTACAACCCGATGTGCTCTTTCAATTACACGTGAATCGTGAGTGGAAAAAACAAAGGTCATTTTATTTTCTTCATTTAATTTTTCCATTAAATCCAAAAGATTATTTGCCGTAACTGAATCTAAATTTGCAGTTGGCTCATCAGCCAAAACAAATGATGGTTTTGAAGCAAGTGCACGTGCAACAGCAACCCGCTGCTGCTGACCACCGGAAAGTTCTGTTGGTTTTTTATGAATTTTATCTTCAAGATCAACTGCTTTTAGTAGTTCAATTGCCCTATGCTCTCGTTCTTCTTTAGAAATTTTTTGAAGAAGCATAATGAACTCAACATTTTCTCTTGCAGTAAATACAGGAATTAAATTGTATGCTTGAAATACAAATCCAATATTCTGAAGTCGGAAGTTTATCATTTCATCTGTTCTATAGGTTGAAATATCTGTATCGTTTATAATTATTGTTCCCGTGGTAGGCTGATCCAATCCACCAATCATATTTAAAAGTGTAGTTTTGCCTGAACCTGAGGGACCAACTATTGCAGTGAATTCTTCCTTCTCAATATTCAGCGTAACTTCGTTCAAAGCCGCAACCGGAATGGAGTTATCGTTATAAATTTTTGAAACCTGTTTAACTTCTATAAGTGCCATATTTAAAATCTCCTTTTCATCAATAAGTTCTTATTGCTTCTGCAGGACGAAGCTTTATAGTTTTGATTGATGGATAAATTGCTGCAATAATTGCTGTAACAATTATCATGATAACAAGAACGAAGTAAAAATATATTGGGAGCATTGGGTACATTTGAGTCGGCATACCCCAAGCATTTAATCCTTCTGCAAAAATCGATAGGTCAATACCTTTATCAGAAAGATACCAAACGGTTATTGCACCTAATCCCATTCCAATTATTCCTCCAAAAATGGAAAGGACAAATGTTTCAATAAGAATTAAAAAGAAAACTCTAATTCTTTTCATCCCTACAGCCATTAAAACTCCGAATTCTCTTACGCGGTCCATTACAGACATAAGCATTGTGTTCGTAATTCCAAAAAGCAGTGCCGCCAGAATTATCCCTAAAAATATCTCGAGCTCAAGAATTAACATTTCGTAAGTAAATTCAAGCTCTGGAGCTAACTGCTTCCAAGTTTCGGCCATCAGAGATGAATGTTTCTGAGTTATTGTTGAATAAACTGAATCAAGTTCTTCAGATGAGTTGAGCCTTATAGCTATTTCACTAATAATAGGCTTGCTCTCCATAATCGGATAGAGATCAGATTTATTTACGAATAGATGCAATTGATCGAAGATTGAAGATTCGGTTTTAAAGATTCCAACAATTCTAAACGCCGCGTAAGTTAAAGTTGTATCTACATTCTGAAAGGTCAGAACAATTTTTGAACCCAGCTTTAGTCCAAGTTTATCAGCTAACTTTTGACCAACAACTATCGGATTTCTTTTGTTAGTCTCGAAAAAGGTTCCTTCTTTGATATAATTTGAGATTGTAGTTACTATACTCTCTCTATCAGGATTAACTCCTACTATATTAACACCACCCGAAGAAGTTGGCGATGAAGCCATACCTTCAATCAAAACCCGACCCGAAACTTCTTTTATCCTTCCATCTTTTCTTATTTGATCAAGTATTGAATTTCCATCAGGAATATAATTTGAAATTAATTTTTCTTCCTTAAATTCTTTTGTATGAATTTGTATATGGCTTAAGTTTCTATCAATTGTAGCATTGACTGTTGCCTCCCAAACTCCCATTGATATTGCGACTGAAAACAGACCTGCCCAAAGTCCAAGAGCAATAGCTGTTAATATGATTAGACTTCTTTTTTTATTTCGCCAGATATTTTTCCATGCGAGAGCTAAAAGCATAATTTTATTTCCTCATTGCTTCTACTGGTTTAAGTCTTCTAATAAATAAGAGTGGATATGAGACCGACACAATTGCTATTACAAATACAGTCAGAAATTGATCGATAAAAATATTTGGGGCAAATCTGAACGGAAGGATTGGCTCAAGTCCATAGGATAGAATCATTTCTGCCATCTCTCCGGTAAGTTCTATTGGATTTTGATAGAAGTAGAAGAGTAAAGGTATGCTTACAATTACACCAGCTGCAACACCTAAAAATGAAAGGAATAATGATTCAAGGAACGAGATAAATGCAAGTCGCCCCTTTTTCATACCAATAGAAACAAGAATGCCAAACTCCTTTGTTCTTTCAGCAGTCATCATCATCACTGTTCCAAATATTCCAAATCCGATTATAACGTATAATATTCCTAACATTATTATTCCACCAGCATTATCAATCTCTATACTCTGCACAAGTTCAGGCATCATCTCTCCCCAGCTCATCACTTCGAATCTTTCATCAAAGAGTGATGTTACTTTATCGTAAACTTCATTTTGATTATCAATCTGA
Organism: Ignavibacteriaceae bacterium; assembly: GCA_013042995.1. Taxonomy (GTDB): domain Bacteria; phylum Bacteroidota; class Ignavibacteria; order Ignavibacteriales; family Ignavibacteriaceae; genus IGN2. The sequence goes on from JABDPB010000117.1 coordinate 80,927, forward strand.
TTAATCATTATTGAGAGTGTTGTGATGCGATTATCTGCAGAGTAAAGCCATTGAGAATATTTTAAACTGATGTAAACCATGGATTTATTAAGCTCCGGCAGCCTGAATTCCACTATACCTTTTATTGGAACTCTATCTGCAGCAGTAACCCCGTGATAGCCCTGTCCGTATAAAACAACACTGTCGCCTACTCCTACTTTTAACAAATCAGCTAAGCCTTTGGATAGAAGCAGGCCTTCAGATTCATTTGTGAGATATTTACCATCAACAAGCTTTTCTTTAAGTTTGGTCATCCTGTTTTCTTTTTCAGGATCTATACCCACAATTGATGCAACTTTTGTAACATTTTCATAGGAGATAAGACTGAATGACTCGAGTCGTGGGGTAACAAGAGTAACATGTTCAATTTTTTCCAACTCGGAAATTTTTTCTTCGGATAAAACCATGCTTTTATCAATTGATCTCTTATCCCAGTATTCATCTGCATGCACTTGAATGTAGCCTGTGTACATACTTACCGAAGCATCAACCATATAATCATAAGAGCCTTCTTGCATTGAGCGCATAATAAGAGCTAGTACAACTGCAAAGAAAACAGATGCAGAAGCGATCAACGTTCTGCGCTTGTTACGCCAAAGGTTTCTCCATGCAAGCAAAAAATAGGTTTTCATTTCATCTTACTCTTTTCATATTTTTTTCTGCAAAGAAAGAATCTTTAACGGGATAGTTGAACTGGATTTTTAAATAGGTGAAAGTTGTTTTTTCACCTGGTTTATCTTCAGGAATCATTTCCCAATGAGTAGGAAAAGTTCTACCATCCATCTTTTTTATTTCACTTCCAATATATTTCTTCACTAAAAATTCATCTTCGTCGTAGAACTCAGTTTTGATTGCAAAATAATATTCCTTAGAAATCCAGGTTAACAATTTACCCCATACAACCCCGGCGTTTTCTTTAGGGATTGATTCAATTACATAACATTCATACCCATCAAACATTTCCTCTTTTAAAACTGTGTGAGTATAATCATTTACAACAGAAGATTCTTTTACTAAATCATCGTTTGTAAAATCAGAGCCCATCCAGGATTGCAGCATCATAGACGGCGGAATCTTTATTACCTTCTGTGCGGAAGGTATCCAGTTCCAAACCTCTTTTTTCCTTTTAAGTGTTACAGTTCCTTTATCTCTTGCAGGCTCAGTTACATAAATTATTGCATAATCAGGCTCCAGTGCCCACGATTTCATTCCAAAAGATCTGCTCCAATCTGTTTTGATTACCTCCATTGAGAATTCGGCATAGCTACTTTTAGATTTTATCAGTTCATCCGATTTTTCAATTATTTCTTTTGCATCCTGCGCTATTAAAACAGGAGTTAGAATCAGAATTAAAATTATTAACGATCTTATTTTTTTCATTTTTTCTTCCTCAAGTGAAAAATTAAATGGAACTCAAAATAATTTAGCTGATCTACGGTTTTTTAAAACAAAATGTCTATTCTGTTTGTTTTCTTTTAAATGGATTGGAGTCTTTGTAGTTTTTTTTCTTACAGACTGCCTTTTACTCAGAATTTCAAGAGATAACAAGAACAGGCTTATAATTAAGAATCCAATTACTAATGAAATAGTTTGTTCACTCATTTTTCAACCTTTCAGTTTTATTTTAAACATACAAAATCTTTTAACCTTGTCAGATCATCTAGTCAATATTGATATTTTCAAAAAAGAAATCCTTTAAATGATGTTTTCCATAAGTAGGTGCAATCATATCCATCGCAAGAACCGTCATAAAAAATTCTAAGGGTCCATAAGTTTTTACAGACGTGAAGATCCTTAATGTTGCTAAGAACAAATTCCTTATCCAGATTGGAATCTTTATTATCTTCACCTTTTTTCCTAAAGATTCAAACGCAGTTGTTAATATCTCATTGTGCGTCAATAAATCGACACCTCCTACCTTTATTTCGCTCTCATCATCTTTTACTGCATTAGCGCAAACTTCTGCTAAATCTTCTCCATGAATAGGATTTATTTTATTCTCGCCTGAACCAAATACATAACCTCTACCCTTTTTAGCCATTTGCAAATATTCCAACATGTCTGAGAAAAATCCGTTGGGGTAAATAATAGAAAAATTTAATCTGGATTTCTTCAATTCATCTTCAAATCTTACTTTAGCATGGATGCCCTTTAAGTGACTCATTTTTTCAGCATTGAACACCGATACATAAATAAATTTTGATATTCCTTCTTTTTTTGCTTCTTCCAATAGATTTAAGTTACCCTGATAATCAACATCCATATATGTCAACCCATCTTTTTGTTTTGTAATTCCAATGGAGGAAAAAACAATATCTATGTCTTTGCATATACCCGTCAAAGAGTTAGGATCCGTAACTTTACCAATAAATTTCTCATCAATATATTCACTCAGACTTTCAATCATTGCAGTATTTCTTGCCAGAGCACGAGTCCAATATCCTTGCTTTTTAAATTCTTGAACAACGTATTTACCCAGATAACCTGTAGTTCCCGCGACTAATACCTTTTTCATTTCTTAGTTTTCCTTGTTTGTACTTTATTGCTTTTAATGTATTTACTTAAAATTGCATTTTTAATTTTACTAATAGGAAAAACATCTTCAGCAGCTATAAAATTTAAAACAAGTCCGTCAAAGAAAGTCCCTAATAAAAATGCTTCCAGCTTTGGATTTTTGATTTTTAATTTCTTGAAGAGTAATGTAAGAGTCTGAATAAATTCATCTCTGAACTGTTTCATTTTCTTTTCATACTTTTTTTGAATTTCGGGATGAACGAGCAGCGCAAGATATAGTTGCCAGTAATTGAAGTTTGAATAAAGATTATCTAAAACGGCATCAACAAAATCTTCAAGCTGGGTTTGGGGGTGGACTCCTCTTTTTGTCCTAAATTCAAGCTCTTCAAGTGAGTGAAATCCTTGCAGAATTATTTCATCAAGCAGGTCTTCTTTGCTTGCAAAATAGTTATACATCAATCCTTTTGAGATTTTGGCCTTTTGAGCGATTTGCGATATTGAGGTTGCGTGGTATCCTTTTTTTACGAAAAGCTCAAGCGCAACATTGAGAATTTTCTCCTTGCTCGATTTCCTTATTTCTTCAAATTGTTTTTTTGTTCTTGGCATTTTTTGACTGAACGTTTGTTCAAAACTTAAGTCATTTTACTATACATGTCAATAGTTTTATTGGAGACGCTAATCACATTTGATATGTATCACAATGCAGTTATTTAAAAGAGATAATCTAACTTTTCACAGCTTTGAGAATGAGATCTTTCGATTGCTCTTTATTAAAAGTTGATAAGTTAAAATCAGAAAAGAACTCAATAGCACTAAAACCGGAACTTTTTAATTCTTTTCTGAAATCACTTTGATTATAAGGAAAGAGTTTAGTTGAAATGAGTTTGTGCTCGGAGGGATTTTGCTTTTTGAAACTTAAAATATTAAAAACAATTTCACTGTTAATAAAATCATAAAAGCGAATGAAATAATTGCTGCCCCCTTCCGTAAGGTTAACTATCCGCTGTTTTTCAGCAATCACCTTCTCGTAATTCAAAATGTGAATTAAAAGAATTCCACCTTTTTTAAGAATATTAAAACACTTTTTAACTGAAATGTTAAATTTTTTCTTAGGGATATTTGCAAAAGTATTTCCAAGGGAAATGGCAATATCAAATTTGTTTTTAAACTCATCCGGAATTGAACCAATTGAATAGTTGTAAAAATCAATATTAAATCCTTCCCTGCCTGCATTTTCTTTTGCAGTTTTAATCATTTCAGATGAGGGATCAAAAGCATTAACTTTTAATCCTAGTGAAGAAAGTGCAATTGAATCAACTCCACTGCCGCAGCCGAGATCTGCCGTAAGCTTCATTTCAGCGGCAATAAATGTTACAAGCATCTTTTTTTTATTTTCAACTGCTTTTTCAAAAGAAATCATTTGGTCATATTCTGCAGCAAGCTTATTGTAGAATTCTGTATTTGAGTTACTCTGTTTCAATTAAATATTTTTTTTGATTTCATTTATTAACTTTATTTTTGTGATTACGTAAGATAATAATTCATATTATACAGAAAGAAATTTAAAGGTAATGGTATGCCAAATTCTTTAATTGCACACGTAGAAATTCCTTCCACCGATCTACGTCGCTCAAGTGATTTTTTTAAAAATATTTTCGGCTGGGATTTTAAACCATTTGGCAATGGTTATCTTCTCTACAACAATCACCAAGGTATTATGGCGGGTTTAAGAAAAGTAGATAAGATTGTGAGTGGCGATTGCACTGTTTTTCACGTGACAGTTAGTAGTGTTGACGAATCTTTGGAAAAAGCAAAAAAGAACGGTGGACACATTAAAACAGGAAAGACTACAATTCCCGCTATGGGTTGGTATGCACTAATCACTGATCCAGATGGAAATACGATTGGAGTTTATCAAAAAGACTAAATTTTTATAAAAGAAAAGCCCTATAAGGGGCTTTTACTATTGCTCAACTATTCTGTAAGAATGATTTATTTTCATAGCTTTACTAAGCATTGCAGAAACACCGCAGTAAGTTTCTGTTGAAAGCTCTATTGCCCTTTCGATATCTTTTGTTTTAATATCTTTCCCATAAAAAACATACTCTAAATCCAATTCCGAAAACACCTTCGGATGATTGTCGGTTTGTTGCGCAGTTATATTTATTTCAAAATCGGTCAGATTAACTCTTTTCTTTTGAAGAATACTAACCACATCACTAGCTGTGCATCCTGCTAGTGCCATTAATATAAGCTCTTTTGGCCTTGCACCTGCATTATTTCCGCCAACGTGCTCAGGACCATCCATTGTAATCCAATGATTTGAATCGCCTTTGGCAGCAAAGGTTAATCCTTTTATCTGCTTTAAATATGATTTCTTTGTTTCCATTTTATCCTTTTTATTTTTTTTAAATTTTACAAAAATATGATGATTGAATTTATAAATCGATTCCTGTTTATTTTTTTAGTATTTTTTATATAACTATTGTTTAAATCATTATAAAAATTTTCGGAGGGATTTATGCCTGATCATATCTATAAGCACATCGAGTTAACCGGTTCATCTAAAAACAGTATTGAAGAAGCTGTACAAAATGCGGTTACAAAAGCACAGCAGTCTGTTAGAAATATGCGCTGGTTTCAAATGACGGAATTAAGGGGACATATTGACGATGGGAATGTCTCACACTGGCAGGTTACAATTAAGATTGGGTTTACGCTAGAAGACTAAAAGCAAACACATTTTAAGTTTTTTTCACAGTGGAAAAATGATATTCTCTGATAATTAGAATAAGTAAATTTTTAAAAATCTAATACCAAATATGGAAAAATAATATGAATTACATTTTTAAAGAAAAGAGATTCAATAATCCATTCAATTTAGCTTTCTTTCTCATAATAATTTTTCTTTTCTCACCGACTCTGATTTATTCCCAATCAAACCAACAGGAAAAAGGTGAGCAAACAAATCTTACAGGGCATCATGAAATTAAAGATGATGACTATGTCCCAGACTTAAGAGACAGCCAGCAAAGATCACCAGCCTATAATTTTACAATGAGTAATATAACTACTGCTCAAGTAAATGTGGATGGGAATGGACAAAACATTGTTGGAGATGCAGCAAACGAACCATCCATTGCTGTTGACCCAACTGAAAGGAATAAAGTCGTAATAGGATGGCGGCAGTTTAATACGGTGAGCAGTAATTTTCGCCAGGCTGGTTTTGGATTCTCAACAAATGGTGGCCAGACATGGACTTTCCCTGGTGTAATTCAACCAGGTATATTCCGCTCAGATCCAGTACTGGATGCTGATAAAGATGGAAATATTTTTTATAACAGTCTGACAAATTCCCCTACATTTTTGTGCGATGTATTTAAATCAGGTGACGGTGGTGCCTCTTGGAATGGTGGTACTTTTGCGCAGGGAGGAGATAAACAATGGATGACCATAGATAAAACGAACGGTTCCGGAACCGGACATAATTATTCGTTCTGGACATCCAGTTTCAGTGTATGTAGTCCTGATTTTTTTACACGCTCAACTGATGGCGGATTGAGTTTTCAAGATTGTGTTTCAATACCGAATGATCCTCAATGGGGTACTTTGACTGTTAATTCTGATGGTGATCTTTATGTTGGAGGTACCATAGGATTTGATTTTCTTGTGGCAAAATCAACTAACGCAAAAAATCCCAGCGTTACAGTTTCCTGGAGTATGAGTACAATTGTAAATTTAGATGGTTCAACTACATTTGGCGGAGGACCTAATCCGGGAGGATTGCTAGGTCAAACCTGGATTGCAGTTGATACCTCAGGTGGTGCATATCACGATAACGTTTACTTGTTATGCACGGTTGATCGAAACTCATCTGGCGATCCTGCAGATGTGATGTTTGCTCGCAGTACAGATGAAGGTGTTACCTGGAGTTCACCGATGAAAATTAATGATGATCCCGGTACTAGTGCATATCAATGGTTTGGAACTATGTCTGTTGCACCAAATGGAAGAATAGATGTTGTATGGCTGGACACCCGTGATAATGGGCAAAGTAACATATCAGCTTTATATTATTCAAATTCTTTCGATGGGGGTATAACCTGGTCGCCAAACGAAAGGCAATCTGACTTCTTTAATTCCCATCTTGGGTGGCCAAACCAAAACAAAATGGGAGATTACTTTGATATGGTTTCCGATAGTGGCGGAGCATCGCTCGCCTGGGCTGCCACATTTAACGGTGAACAGGATGTTTACTACAGTTACATTGCTGATACAACTGTTATCCCTGTAGAACTAGTTTCATTCTCTGCCTCTGCTGCTGCAAATGTTATTATGCTTTCCTGGTCAACGGCAACAGAGTTAAATAACCATGGTTTTGAAATTGAGAGAAGTGCAGATAAAACGATTTGGAGAACGATTGGCTTTAAAGAAGGAAAAGGAACAACATCGGAAACGCAGCAATACTCTTATTCAGATATATTATCTGGTATTAATTCATCCAGACTATATTACAGATTAAAGCAATTAGATTTTGATGGTAGTTTTGAATACTCAAAAATTGTGGAAGCTGTAGTCGCTCCAATCGATTTTGCGCTTTCACAAAACTATCCAAATCCGTTTAATCCTGTTACAATTATTAACTATCAATTACCCGCAAAAATATTTGTTTCACTAAAAATTTATGACGTTCTTGGAAACGAAATTGCAGCATTGGTAAACGAAGAAAAACCTCCAGGCAAATATGAAGTAGAGTTTGATGCAACAAATCTCACAAGCGGGACATATTTTTATAAATTGCAGGCAGGTAATTTTGTTGAAACGAAAAAGATGATTCTCTTACGCTAATTATTGAAATGGTAAAAGACTATTTTTTACCCAAACCCCTATCAATCAAAGCCGATAGGGGTTTTATTTTATTTCTTTCAGAGTATTAATTATCAACTCCCACGCTTTCTTAACATGTTCTTCCTGAGTTCTCAATCCCGAAATTGAAATTCTTAAAATATATATGCCGTTAAGTTTTGTGTGAGATAAAAAGAGCTTTCCGCTTTTGTTTATTTTGCTAAGAAGATTTTCATTAAAAGTATTCAGTTCATTTTCGCTTTTATTTTTTTTTGAAATAGCTCTAAAACAGACAACACCTAAATTAGCGGGAGCCATTATTTCAAAATCATCACTTTCTTCTATCCATTTAGCAAACATTTTTGCTAAACGAATGTGTTCTCTAATTCTATTCTGTAAGCCTTCAACTCCAAAATAACGAATGATAAACCATGGTTTAAGCGAACGGAATCTTCTGCCCAACTGGATTCCGTAATCCATAAAATCTGTTACTTCATCGCCTGCACTTTGCAGGTATTCAGCACTTAAACTAAAAGCACGCTTTAGCACTTCAGGTTTCTTTGTAAAGAAAAGACTGTAATCAATCGGTGTAAACATCCATTTGTGTGGATTGATGACGATTGAATCTGCTTTTTCAATACCCTCAAGCATCCATTGCATTTCCGGAAGCATTGCTGCAGTTCCGGCATAAGCTGCATCCACGTGCAGCCATATGTTCTCATTACCACATATAGAACCAATCTCATTCACATTATCAACACTTGTAGTAGAAGTTGTTCCGACTGTTGCTATTACACAGCATGGAATCCATCCATTTTGTTTGTCTTCATCTATAGCTTTTTTCAACTCATCGGGAATCATTTGAAAATCTTTGTCAACAGGTATTTTTCTTATACCTTCCAAACCAAATCCAAGAGTAACAACAGATTTATCAATTGAAAAATGTGCCTGTTCAGAAGCATAAATTCTTAACCGCGGAATATCGTTTCTTCCAGCCATTCCTTTTTCTCTAATTTTTAGATGATCAAGCTGTTCGCGGG
>JABDPB010000123.1 GCA_013042995.1 Ignavibacteriaceae bacterium
GCCAAACCAAGAAATGACTCCGCCTTAGCAAAATCATTAGTACTAAGTTTGTTAGCTTTCTTAAAAATTTCCTGTGCTAGATCTAACTTTCCTTCAACAAGGCAAATTTGAGCAAGTTCAACAAGTAATTTGCAGAACTTATCATTGTTCAATGTTTTTTCAGAAAATGTAATTATTCTATCAACTCTAACACGGTCTTTATATTGGCTTTTATCAATGTTTAGCTGTTGGTTGTAGAAGTCATTAATTTTTTCTGTTACTTGATCACATTTTTCTTCAGCAAAATCAAGTCTTTCTATCAAGCGGTCGTAAGAATCATCAGCCAGATACACCTTAAGGAACTTGTTAAGCTCATTCTCAAGTTTATTGTATATAAGTTGCATTAGCTTTATCCTCCGGATAAATTAGTTAACAAAACCGTATCGTGAGAAGTGTGGTAATATTGCGTCTTTTACCATTAACATTCCGGTGTTTTCATTCATAGTTACATAGCTGTAATCAACAGGGTACATATCTCCATTAGCATCAATATAAACGAAATCCAGCGTATTCGGATTTACACCCGTTAAATCTAAACCTGTTATTCTGTAGGTATATTCTACTACAGCTTGAAATTGCATTGCAGGACCAAAATCCATTGCTGCACCGCCTGTGTTAAAGGTCATTGTGATGTTTTTTGTTCCGGAAAATGCTCCCGGGAAAAAATCAAGATCACCGATCTGGTTGATCGTTCCACCAGAACTAGTCAGATATTCATATGATCGTTGAAATTCAGTCCAAACTGCACCGTTTATATTTTGATCGAAAGTTTGCGTTTCAACAGTTAAACCGCTGGAGGGTAGAAGCTCTATCAACTTCTTGTTGAGTATTGGACCAGTGTCAACTGGTGATGTTATCTCGGACTCCTGGTTACATCCAAAGAAAACCAGGGACGAGAATAACAAGAGTGTAAGAAGCTGTTTCATTATTTTATCCTTTTGTTATTAGGTAAAGTGATTATTTAGTTAACAAAACCATATCTTGAAAAGTGTGGTAGTTTTGCATCTAGCACGAACAACCTTCCTGTAGCAATATTTACTTCCAATCGCTCGTAATCTGCTTTTACTAAGCTGCCGTTTGGAGCTATATAATAAAAGTCTACATCTTCGGGATTTATCCCGGTTAAATCCAATCCTTCGTATATAATCGTGTATTCAACTGGAATATCAAAAATGAAGGGTGATGGATTAAAATCTATTGCTGCAATATCATCCTTTAGCGTAAATGAAAATGTTAATCTCCCATCATAAGCTCCCTTGGGACAATTAAGATCACCCATTATTCTGATACTACTAGAAAATGTATGATCGAAGGTTATATTCCATCCTCTATCTCCGCTTGCCTTTTTCTTCGTTTTTGTAAAAGTATCCTCAATAGATAACCCGCTACCATCAGAAAGACTTATCCATTGCTTTTCAATTGAAGAAGTTGTTGGTGAAGTTACTTCAGATTCCTGATTACATCCTAAGAAGACAAGAGTTAGAAACAATATTGGTACAATTATTATTTTCATTGTTAGTCCCCTATTTATTGAAGAATTCAATTAACAAATCCATATCTTGAAAAGTGCGGAATTAAAGCATTTATAACTTGAATGGTTCCATTAGATAAATCCACGTTTAATTCATCATATTGAGCATATTTTAAAGCATTATTAGAAGCTATATATGCAAACTTCACATTGTTAGGATCAATATTGGTAAGATCGATGCCTGTGTAGGTAACGCTGTAGGTTACTAAATCATTAAACTTATCAAATGATGGTTCTAAAGTAACAGTACATTCTAAATCATCATTAGTCATTGAGATATATTTATTACCGGGGAATGCACCTCGTTCAAATATTAGTTCTGCATCAATGGTAACATTACCAAATGGCCCTCCCGCATAGCTCTCATTCATTGTTAAAGAACCACCCTGGGTACCATTTATTCTTTTTGTAACAGTAAAAGAGTTCTCTATGTGCATTCCCCCAATATCTGGTAGAGATATCCAATTAGGTTTTTCTAGTTGTGCATCCTGCACATTTGTTAATAACTCGGAACCATTATCGCATCCGGCGAAAAATAACAGTGTAGCGAAGCAGATTAAGTAAAATGACTTCATTGTATTACCCTTTTATTTAAATTAATAATTTTCAATTTTTATTATCTCACCCACCCAAATCTGGAAAAGTGATTTATGTCTGCTTTATTAACGGAAAGTTTACCCCAGGTTTCGTCGACACGCATAGAGTTATAATTTACTGGTTCGATGTCCCAAGTATCACTGATATAAACAAATTCATATTCTCCTGTTAGGACATGTAAATTTTCCAGTTCTATCCCTTCAAATTTCAGTTTAAGTTCTGCTGGTATGCTAAAAACCATTGGCGGTGTAAAAGAAACCGCAGCAAATTCATCATCTATTGTCATAGTGATGTCAACAATACCATTAAAAGAATGCTTTTTAACTTTTAATTTCCCATCGATTTTAACGGTTTGTCCATTTGTAGCAACATAGCTTTCCTTTATTTTTATAGTTCCGCCTTTATCTCCATCAATCGTTTTAGTTTCAGAGAATGTGGTTTCAACGGAAAGCCCTGCCCTTGGAGGAAGTTTAATCAGTTGATATGAACGATTATCATCCTGGTTTGAGGAATTAACATCAGTGTCCTGATTACATCCATAGAAAATCAGGAACGAAAATAAGCTGACTATTAGTAATTTGTTCATTGTATTAGCTTCTTATTAAAGAATTTTCAATTTTTATTTAGTTATCTTATCCAGCCGTAGCGGGAAAAGTGATTTAATTTTGCGTTTAGAACTTTGATTTCATTCTGAGATAGATTAGCATGAGAAATGTCACTATCAATTAATTCCACATCTCCATTAACAGCAAAAAAGGCAAAATCGTAAGTGCCCGTAGTAGTGTATCCAAACTCTTCCAGGTTAATTCCTGAGAATGATAGATCTAGTCTAACAGATCTATTAAAATTCATATCAGGTAATAATTTAATAGAAAGGTCTTCAACATTCGGTATCATCGAAATTGTTGTACTACCGGGAAATGAGTTCTCTAGAACTCGCAATCGTGCATAAATAACTATCTCTCTACCTGAAGAATCTATGAAGGTTTGATTTAATATTAATTCATCGCCCGTCTCTCCATTTATCAATTTTGAAGCATACAAATGGCCCGGAGATGAGAGGTCAAATTTGGAATTAGAAGAAACAAAATTACTCTCCTGATTGTCGGAGCAACTTAAGAAGGTTATTCCTACCAGAACTAATAGTAGAAATAATTTTTTCATTTGAGACCTTTTTTCTAGTTAGAGCTAAAGTTTATTTTTGAAATAGTTTTAAGCTTCAGCTTCCCTCTAACTTTCGATTAAAGGTCTTTTAATCGGCTACTTCTTAACTCTACTCTTATGCCGTTTGACATATAGCAACTAATATATCGTTTACTAGTTGAATTCAAAGCATTCTATAAATGAGATAAAAAAATATGTGTTCTTAAATTGGATTGATGTTTTTAAACGATACAAAAGTATGGAGGATGAAAAATTATTTGGCTTATTAGTTTATATTTTCAATTTTTGAATATTAATTATTCCTTTTTATCGAATATCGTTTCTTTTTAGCATTTTATTTATTACTACGGTAAATGAAGCAAGCTGAATTTCCAAAGGAACTGCTAAAGTCATTAGAACTGCATCCAACGGCTATTTTTGTTATAGATGCTAAAGGTATTATACATTTTGCCAACAAAACAGGCATAGCTGTATTTGATCCCGACAATGAGAATGTTTCAAATAGAAACTTTAATGAGATTATTCTCGAGAAAAGCAAAGCTGATTTTAAGAATTTTCTTAAAAAAGTTTTTAACTCTACAGAAGAAAAGCAAATGAGAACTA